>DASRGK010000156.1:0-6635 GCA_035651055.1 Bauldia sp. | reverse complement strand
GACGGGCGAAGACGGCGCCACCACCTTCAGGCCGGGGATCATCATGCACCAGTTCTCGACACTCTGGCTGTGCTGCGCACCGAAGCGGGCGGCACCGCCATTGGCCGTGCGCACGACCAGCGGCACCTTCACCTGGCCGTTCGACATATAGCGGCTCTTCGGGAACTCATTGGCGATGAAGTCGAAGCAGACCGCGAAGAAGTCCGAAAACATGATCTCGGCGATCGGTTTCAAGCCGGTCATCGCAGCGCCCATCGCCGCCCCCATGATCGCCTGCTCCGAGATCGGCGTGTCGCGCACGCGGAGCGGCCCGAACCGCTCGTAAAGGCCGACCGTGGTCTTGAAGACGCCGCCGGCCTTGGCGACATCCTCGCCGAAGAAGACCACGTCGGGATCGCGTTCCATCTCCTGCGCGATGCCGCGCGTGACAGCGTCGCGATAGGTCAGTTCCGCCACGCCCAGCCTCCGTCGGCGTAGACGTCGGTAGTGAGGATGTCCGGGGAAGGCGGCGGAGCCGCCTTGCAAGCCTCCGTGGCCTCGTCGACTTCCTCGCGCACATCCGTCTCGATGCCCGCAATCGTGCCCTCGTCGATGCCGAATTGCGCCAGCCGCTCGCGGTAAATCTTGATCGGGTCGCGTTCCTTCCAGCGTTCGAGCTCACCCTCCGGCCGGTACTTCGCCGGGTCGGCGCGCGAATGGCCGCTATAGCGATAGGTGAGGCACTCGATGAGACTCGGCCCCTCTCCGGCGCGCGCCTTGGCGTAGGCCTCCTGCGCCGTGCGATAGACGACATCGGCGTCGTTGCCATCGATGACGATACGCTCAAGCCCGTAGGCCGCCGCGCGATCGCCGGCCGGACTTGCGACCGCCGTAACATCGGCAATCGGCGTGTACTCCATGTAGAGGTTGTTCTCGCAGACGAAGATCACCGGAAGCTTCCACACGACGGCGAAGTTGAGCGCCTCGTGGAACGCGCCGATATTGGTGGTGCCGTCGCCGAAGAAACAGACCGAGACATCGCCGGCACCCTTGTATTGCGCCCGCCAGGCGGCGCCGCAGGCGATCGGCAGGTGCGCGCCAATGATGGCGTAGGAGCCCATCACGCCATGCTCGACCGAGGTAAGGTGCATCGAGCCGCCCTTGCCCCGCATCAAGCCGTTGTCGCGCCCCATCAGCTCGCCGAGCATCTTCTCGACGCTGACGCCGCGGGCGAGCGTGTGGGCGTGTCCGCGATAGGTGCAGAAGGTGAGGTCGCCAGGATTCATCGCACCGGCAAAACCGGCGGCGACTGCTTCCTGCCCAAGGGACAGGTGGCTGGTGCCCTTGACGAGATTCTGCAGGAACAGGTCGAAGGCCCGCTGCTCGGCCTGCCGGATCGTGAACTGCGTCCGGTACAGGCGGAGGCGCATCTCCTCGCCGATATCGTCATTCGCCGTCTGACCCCGCCCGGCCGACGCCGGCCCACCGCTTGCCTTTTTGGCCAAGAACGAACCTCAGACTTCCCCGCGGTAGACAGGGCTTGGACGCCGTGATCGCGGCTATCGCGGTCGCAGGATCACGGCGTTTTGGTACCAGTCCGTCCGGTCGCCTTCAAGAAGCCGGGGCAATGGGCCGCCGCTCAACCGGCGATATAAAGGCCGCCGTTCACGTGGACGGTCTCGCCGGTGATGAAGCTCGCACCGTCGCTGCACAAGAAAGCAATGACCGACGCGACCTCATCCGGTTTTCCGAGGCGCGCGAGCGGCGTCTGCGCCACAAGCTGGTCTCCCCGATCAGCGACGAGCTTCCTCGTCATCTCCGAAGCGATGATGCCCGGCGATACCGCGTTGACGCGGGTCTTCGGCGCAAGTTCGAGCGCGGCGCTGCGCATCAGGCTGAGAACTCCGCCCTTGGCCGCGGCGTAGTGGGCATGCATGAAACTGCCCCGGTGAGCCGCGATCGAAGAGACCAGCACTACCGCGCTGCTCTCGCGGAGATGGCGTGCCGCCGACTGAAGGCTCAGGAAGACGCCGTTCAGATTTACCTCGACCACGCGACGCCACTCGCTCTCGCTCATGGCGGCCAGTCCGCTCTCCGGGTAAAGGCCAGCCAGCGGTACGAGGAAATCGATGCCGCCGAACAGTGAGGAGCAGCGCGTCACTGCTTCATCAACCTGCGAGGCTTCGGTTACATTGAGCTGCATTGTGCCGACGCGGGCAGGCGGCGAGCCGAGACTGCGTGCGAATTCATCCAGTCCGTTCGTGTCACGGTCGGTGAGGAAGAGGTTTGCACCGCAGTCGAAGAACAAGCGCGTGACGGCGCGCCCGATGGCACCATTTGCGCCCGTCAGGAAAAGCGTCCGGCCGACAAAGTCATACATACGGGCCACTCTTGATCAAGCGCGAGCCTGGGCCGCATCCTTGCCGGCCAGAGACTTGGCATAAAAGAGGTCGACGAGGGCATTTGGCTCGTCAGCTTCATGCACCACGATCTTGGCTACTTCGACCTGGAGCAGAAGACCTTGCAACCGCTCGACAACCCGTTCGGCACGAGGCTGTCACCCATGTCTTAGGTACGTTCCGTCACCCATGTCTCCGGGCCGGACAAAGGTTTGCTGGTGACCCCGGCGGGATTCGAACCCACGGCCCTCAGATTAGGAATCTGATGCTCTATCCTGCTGAGCTACGGGGTCACGCGCCCTCAATATTCGCTTCGCCCCGGCAAGGGCAAGAGAGGAACGCAAGGGGACCGTCGCCGGGCGGTGTCGGCGCTCGGCTGACGGGGATGTGACTACCGCCGCTTGAGTAACGCGCGGAAATTTGCAGATTCGTGGCTTGGCAGACCGCCGGTGGGCCTGTCGGCCGGAAACGGTGGCGCCGAGGGAGAACAACCACATGCTGGTTCGCATTCTGGCGGGCCTGCTTCTCGCCGCAGCCTTTTCGAGCGGTGCGGCCTCCGCCGACTCGGCCGCTTCAACTCCTGCCGGCGACGTCAGCCCGGATTGGGAAGCGGTCTGGCGCGACTGCGGCGCCAGCGACAGGCCCGATGTCAGCATCCCGGCCTGCGACCGCATAATCGGCAGCCATGCCGAAGAGCCCGCCAAGGACGCGCTCGCCCACTATAACCGCGGCGCAGCCTACCTCACGCGTTTCAAGCGGACCGATTCGTCCGCCGACGGATCGGCCGCGATCTTCGAGTTCAACCGCGCGATCGCCGAGAATCCGAAGCTCGCCGCGGCATTCAGCGGACGCGGATCGGTCTACCTGCTGCGCGCCGATTACGACCGCGCCTTTGCCGACTTCGACAAGGGATTGCAGCTCGACGGCAGGATCTTCGCCGCCCGGTTCGGGCGCGGCCAAATCTACGAAGGCCGCGAGGAATGGAAGAACGCGGTGGCCGACTACCGCGCCGCGCTCGATCTGCTCGACAAGGCCGATCCGCGCGCCCCGGAACTGTCGGCGCGCATCTCGGCGCTCGGCCGACGCATTGCCGGCGACCAGGGCGCCACCATCAGCGTCGAGACCGTCGGCCACCAGACCACGATCTACGTCGAGGGTCCGATCAGTTCCGGCGACGACCGCAAGTTCGCCGATGCCGCCATCCAGGCCGCGCAGGATGCCGTCGTGGTCCTCAACAGCCCGGGCGGGGATCTGCTCGCCGGCATCGAGATCGGCAAGGCCATCCATCTCAAAGGCTTCCCCACCCGCGTATCGGACGGCTCGTCCTGTGCCTCGGTATGTGCCCTCGCCTGGCTCGGCGGCCGGCCGCGCATGATGGCGCGCGGCTCCAAGGTCGGCTTCCATGCCGCCTTCTTCGACGACGCCCAGTTGTCGATCACGTCGTCCGGCAACGCCCTCGTCGGCGCGTACCTGTTCGGCCTGGGGCTCTCGACCGACGCCATCACCTACATGACCTCGGCGCCGCCGCGGCAGATGAAGTGGCTGACCTTCGACGACGCCAACAGCATCGGCCTCGACGTGCGGGAACTGCCCTTCACGCCGCCGCAGAGGTAAGGGAGGCACGGGGCGAACGCGGCGCGAGGGCCTCCGGCGGCAGGTCCCCGCAGAAACCGTCGCGGACTGCCTCAGCTGCCTGCGGTCAAGCGCGGTTTCGCCAGGCGTAGCACCAGCCAGCCGGCCAGCGCCGAGAGCACCGACCCGGCGAGCACCCCGATCTTGGTTTCGGCGATGAGGAGGGACGAATCGCCGAAGGCGAGGAGCCCGATGAACAGGCTCATCGTGAACCCAATTCCGCAGAGAAGCGACATTCCGTAGAGCTGCAGCATGGTCGTGCCGGCCGGCATATGCGCCACCCGCGCCCGCACCGCCGCCCAGACTGCGCCCGAAATCCCCACCTGCTTGCCGACAAAAAGGCCGAGTCCGGCGCCGAGCGTCACCGGACTGGCGAGGGCGGCTGCGTCGATCCCGCCGAGTGTGACCCCCGCATTGACGAAGGCGAAGACCGGCAGGACGAGGAAGTTCACATAGGGCTGCAGGCAATGTTCGAGGATCCGCAGCGGCGAGCGCACCGCTCCCCCGCCGCCCCGAATCGGGATCGTCGCTGCAAGGAGCACACCCGCAACGGTCGCATGCACGCCCGACTTGAGGACGCAGAACCAGAGGACGGCGCCGAGCGCCAGGTAGGGCGAGAGCGCTTTGACGCCGCCGAGATTCATGCCGAAGAGGATCGCGACGAGCGCCAGCGACAGCCCGAGCATCAGAAGTGACGGTTCGTGGCCGTAGAAGAGCGCGATGATGAGGACCGCGCCGAGGTCGTCGAGGATGGCCAGTGCCGTCAGCAGGACCTTCAGCGCCGGCGGCACGCGCGAGCCGAGGATGGCGAGCACCGCCAGCGAGAAGGCGATGTCGGTCGCCGAAGGGACGGCCCAGCCTCTCAGCGTCTCCGGCGAGCCGGCGTTGAACCCGACGAAGATCAGCGCCGGTACCAGCATGCCGCCCGCCGCCGCGAGGCCCGGCAGCACACGACGAGGCCAGGTCGACAGCTCGCCCTCGACCAGCTCGCGCTTGATCTCCAGTCCGACCAGAAGGAAGAACACCGTCATCAGACCGTCATTGACGGCATGGAGCAGGCTCACGCCGAAAATATCGAGATGGACAAGGCGGTCGTACGCCTGCGCCATTCCCGTATTGGCGACGATCAGGGCGAGCGCCGCAGCCGCAAGCAGAACGAGTCCGCCCGCGACCTCGTTTCTGAGGAACCGGCGGGCGCGGGAGGAACGGGGAGCGATCGGAGCCATCGTTCACGTCTGGCCAAATCGGGGCCTTCTCGCAAGCGCGAAACGCCCCGAACTGGCCGCCCACCGGCGTTTCTGCCGTCGCATCGTATTGAAAAAGGCTCTATATGAAGGCAAGTGCGGGCTGCGGCCGCTATGGCACCATCGATTCTCCCTTGAAACGGGCGGTTCCGGCCGCGTTTCCGCCCGCTTGCGGCGGCACGAGGGATTTGGGACGGCGACGGCTGGCATGAGGCACGACCGGAAAGGGTGGCGGAGGGATGCACCGGGGCTGCGCCCGGGCCTTGCCGCCATTTTGCTCGGCGCCCTGCTCCTCGCCGGCTGCAACTCGTTTCTGGGCGCCGGCTCGCCGGGCGCCGGCGTCACCCCCGCCGCCAAGACGCTTACCGCATCCGGTCCCGCCGAGCACGCCCGGATCGTCGCCGCCTATGGCGGCATCTACCACGATCCGAAGCTCGAGCAGACGCTTGCCCGGATCGTCGGGCGCGTGGTGGCGGCCTCGGACAATCCGTCGCAGAACTACTCGATCACCATCCTCAATGCCCCGGCGGTGAATGCCTTCGCGCTTCCCGGCGGCTATCTCTACGTGACCCGCGGCCTGCTCGCGCTCGCCAATGATTCCTCTGAGGTCGCCGCCGTCCTCGCCCACGAAATGGGCCACATCACCGCCAACCACGCGATCGAGCGCCAGGACAAGGCGCGCGACGCGATGGTCGTCAGCCGCGTCGTCACCGACGTGCTCGATGATGGCGCCGGCAAGCTGGCGCTCGCCTCGAGCCAGCGCTCGCTGGCGGCCTTCTCGCGGCAGCAGGAGCTGGAGGCCGACGCGATCGGCGTGAAGACGATCGGCCGCGCCGGTTACGATCCTTTCGCCGCGGCGCGCTTCCTCAATGCGATGAGCCGCTTTGCCGCCTATCGTGCCGGTCTCGCCACCGGCGGCGACAAGCGGCCCGATTTCCTCGCCTCGCATCCCTCGACCCCGGAACGCGTCCGCTTCGCCGAGGTCGCGGCGCGTGAATTCGGCGCTCCCGGCAACGGCGAGGTCGACCGCGACCGCTATCTGGAAGGCATCGACGGCATCGTCTATGGCGACGATCCGGGCCAGGGTTATGTCCGCGACCGCACGTTCGTTCACCCCACCCTCGGCGTCAGCTTCACCGTTCCGCCGGGCTTCGTCATCGACAACACCGCCGATGCGGTCCTTGCCACCGGTACCGACGGCACCGCGCTCCGCTTCGATGCGGTCGCGGTCCCGGCCGGCACCAGCCTCGCCGACTACCTCGCCTCGGGCTGGGTCAACGGCCTTGTCGAAGGCAGCGTCAGGACTTTCAGCGTGCATGACCTGTCCGCCGCGACCGCGAGCGCCAATGCCAAGGGCTGGACCTTCCAGATCGCGGTTGTG
>DASRGK010000155.1:0-4854 GCA_035651055.1 Bauldia sp. | reverse complement strand
GCCGGTAGCGAGCGCCGGCACGGCGCGATAGGGCAGCGCCGCGGTGCCGAAATTCGACTCGCGCGCCCAGACCGCGACGAGCACGTTTCGCGGTACGTGAAAGCGGGCCTCGATTGCGGCGAGCGTCTTTTGCCATCGGGCAAGCTCCGCCCGTCCCTGCTTGGTGAGGGCGGCGAGGCCGCTCTCACGGAAATAGGCGGCCGGGCTGCGGAACTCGGCCTGCGCTTCGGTCGCAGCCGGCGGCGCGCCGGGCGGGACCAGTTCGGGCAGCGTCCAGTCGAGCGTCACGCCGGCAAAGGCGGCCTCGAAGGTGGCCTTCGACACGCCCGCCCTGGCCGCCTCGGGCCGGATTTCGGTCTCGATCCAGCGCCGGAACTGCGCTTCCAGGGCCGGCTTGTCGACGGCCGCGGCGGCCGGAGCCAACCCGCCGGCAGCGCCGATCCAGGCGGCGAGGAGGGCGGCGGCGAAGCCCGGCATCATCCGCAAAAGCTTGACCTTTCCGGCGAAATCCGCCAAACCGCCCGCCATGATGGCTTCCCGTTCACGCGCGATTTGCATTCTCGGGATTATTACCGGCTAGCGTAAGCGCTGGCTGAGGCCGTCCTCTTTTTACCCCACCGAAAAAGACGCGACGACAGCCCGGCCAGCCGGCAGGGGAAACGTTGGCGATGGCATTGCGGCTATACAATACGCTGACCCGGACGAAGGAGGAGTTCGTCCCGATCGACCCGAGGAACGTGCGCATGTACGTCTGCGGGCCGACGGTCTACGACTTCGCCCATATCGGCAATGCGCGGCCGCTCATCGTCTTCGACGTGCTGTTCCGCCTGCTGAAGCACCTCTATCCCGGCCCAGGGACGGCGGCGGACGGGTCTCGCGTGACCTATGTCCGCAACATCACCGACGTCGACGACAAGATCAACGCGCGCGCCGCGGAGGAATATCCCGGCCTGCCGCTGAACGAGGCGATCCGGAAGGTCACCGAGAAGACGGAGAAGCAGTTCTTCTCCGACGTCGCCGCCCTCGGCTGCCTCGACCCGACGTTCCAGCCGCGGGCGACCGAATATATCAGCCGTCCCGACCAGCCGGAGGATATGATCCGGCTGATCGCGCGGCTGATCGAGAAGAAGAACGCCTATGTCGCGGAAGGCCACGTGCTTTTCCACGTGCCGTCGATGCCCGATTACGGCCGGCTCTCCAACCGCACGCTCGACGAGATGGTGGCGGGCGCCCGCGTCGAGGTCGCGCCCTACAAGCGCGATGCGATGGACTTCGTGCTCTGGAAGCCGGCCAAGCCCGGCGAGCCGGCCTGGCCGTCGCCATGGGGCGCGGGGCGCCCCGGCTGGCACATCGAGTGCTCGGCAATGGCCGGCGCGCTGCTCGGCGAGACATTCGATATCCATGGCGGCGGCGTCGACCTCATTTTCCCGCACCATGAGAACGAGATCGCGCAATCGCGCTGCGCCCACGGCACGCCGGTGATGGCCAGATACTGGCTCCACAACGGCTTCCTGCAGGTCGAGGGCGAGAAGATGTCGAAGTCGCTCGGCAACTTCGTCACGATCCGCGACGTGCTGCAGGATTGGCCGGGCGAGGTGGCGCGGCTGGCGATGCTCGGCACCCACTACCGCCAGCCGATCAACTGGACGCTGAAGTCGCTGGATGAGGCAGCCAAGACCCTCAGCGTCTGGACGGACGCCGCGTCCGACGATGCGGAGACACGCCCCGCCGATACGGTCGTCGAAGCGCTGTCCGACGACCTCAATACGCCGAAGGTCATCGCTGAGCTGCATGCTCTGCGCGGCCGGGCCGGCCACAAGGCGCTGGGGGGCTCGCTGGCCTTCCTCGGGCTCGCGGGCGGCTCGCTCGCCGAGTGGCGCGAGCGGCACGCGCCGTCGCTTGCGGTCGCCGCGGAGGAGGTTGATCGCCTCATCCTGTCCCGCGCCGCCGCCCGCAAGGCCAGGAACTTCGCCGAGGCCGACCGCATCCGCGCCGAACTCGATGCCATGGGCGTCGCACTGAAGGACGCCAAGGACCCGGCGACCGGCGAACTCGTCACCACCTGGGAGGTCAAGCGATGACCGCTTTGGCAACGCACGCGGTCGATCTGCGCGCCGCTCCCGGCGATCAGATGGTGGGCCGAGCCATGGGGCTGTTCGCCGAAGCCGTGAAGCGGCGGTACGGCAACCGGCTGCGCGGTCTCTATCTCTTCGGCAGCCGCGCGCGGGGCGATCACAAGCCGCACAGCGACATCGATGTGGCGGTCGTTGTCGGCCGCGAAGTATCCGGACGCGGCGAGACCAAACCCCTTACCGAGGCGGCCTACGACATATTTCTGGAAACCGGCGCCGAGATTCAGCCCTGGCTGTTTCACGAGGACGAATGGTCGACTGCAGCCGGGCCTCGGGCGAGGCTGGTGCGCGCGGCCAAGCGGGATGCCCGCACGATCGGGGTGACGTGATGGAGACCTACCTGGCCCGCGCGCTTCAGGCCGCCCACTCGGCCCGCAGCCTCCGGGCCGACGGCGATTTCAACGCGGCCAGCAATCGCGCCTATTACGCGACGTATTATGCCATTCGCGGTCTGTTTGAACTGACGGGAAAGGACGATTTCGGCAAGACGCACGCATCCGTGTTGCGGGCCTTCTCGCAGGACTTCGTCCTGACCGGAAAGGCTCCGCGCGAACTCGGGCGCGCCCTGGCCATCGTCCAGAATCTTCGGTCCAAGGCAGACTATTCAGTGGAGGGCGCGTCGCAGGAGGACGCCGAGGCGGCACTTTCCGCGATGGAAAGTCTGCTCGCATTCGCCCTGCCCCAGCTCAACAACCGAACGGAGCCGTCGCCATGACCATCGAAATCGACCACATGAGCCTGTCCTTCGCCGACTTTCCGGCGGCCAAGAAGTTCTATGCGGCGGCGCTGGCGCCGCTCGGCATCGGCGTCATCATGGAATTCCCGGCCAAGGTCACCGGCAACTACGACGTCGCCGGGCTCGGCCCGAAGGGACGGCCGTTCTTCTGGATTTCGAACGGCGGCAAGACGACGCCGCATATGCACCTGGCCTTCCGCGCCGAGACGCGGGCGCAGGTCGACGGCTTCTTCAAGGCCGCCATCGCCGCCGGCGGCAAGGACAATGGCGGTCCCGGCATCCGCGAACTTTATCACCCGAACTATTACGGCGCGTTCGTCCTCGACCCCGAGGGCCACAATATCGAAGCCGTCTGCCACACACCGGAATAACGACATGGCGTCTGCGACCAGATTGACCGGCGGTTGCCAGTGCGGCGCGGTCCGCTTCCGGGCGGAGCGCCTCGGGCGCGCGTCGATCTGCCATTGCCGGATGTGCCAGAAGGCCTTCGGCGCTTTTTTCGGTCCGCTGGTGACCGCCTACGGCGTCGTGTGGACACGCGGGGCGCCCAGCCACTTCCAGAGCTCCAACGTCGTCCGTCGCGGCTTCTGCGAAAGATGCGGGACGCCGCTCACCTACGAGTATGACGGCGGAACGGAGCTGGCGATCGGCGCCTTCGACGACCCCCGCGTGGCGGCGCCGTCGATCCAGGTGAACCCGGCCGATCTCCTCCCATTCGTCGATGGCCTGTCGCGGCTGCCCTTCCGCGGCGCCGGCGACGAGCCCGAGGCGGAGAATTTCCTCCGCGGCGTCGTCAGCCATCAGCATCCCGACCACGATACGGCGGTCTGGCCGCCGGAGGGAGCCCGCCATGACTGAAGTCAGGATCACCGGCGGATGCCAGTGCGGCGCCGTCCGCTATGCCCTCCACGAGCAACCGACCGTGCCGCACATCTGCCACTGCCGCATGTGCCAGAAGGCGTTCGGTTCGTTCTTCGCCCCGCTCACCGGCGTTCCGCAGACGGCCTTCGAGCTGACGCGCGGCGAACTGGCGATCTTCAGAAGCTCCGACCAGACCGAGCGCGGCTTCTGCCGGAACTGCGGCACGCCGCTCACCTTCCACTATGTCACCAGCCCGCGCATCGCCGTCTCGATCGGCTCGCTCGACGAGCCGGCGAGAATCCCGCCGCAGCATCAATACGGGATCGAATCGCGGATGCCGTGGTTCGCGACGCTCGCCGCCCTGCCCGGCGAGGCCACGACCGAAGAGGACAATCCCGAACTGACGGCAAGGATCGCCGCGTCCAATCATCAGCACCCCGACCACGACACCGCGGAATGGCCGCCAAGATGACCCGCGACTTGACCGCCCCCGTCCTTAACAGGCAGACGCCATGAGCAAGGAACGCCTCTACCTGTTCGACACGACCCTGCGCGACGGCGCGCAGACGAGCGGCGTCGACTTTTCGCTCGCCGACAAGATCGCGATTGCCGGCATGCTCGATCGCCTCGGCGTCGACTATGTCGAAGGCGGCTATCCCGGCGCCAACCCGACCGACGATGCCTTCTTCGGGGAAAAGCGGACGGCGCATGCGACCTTCACCGCCTTCGGCATGACCAAGCGGGCAGGGGTGAGCCTCTCCAACGATCCCGGCATCCGCGCCCTCCTCGATGCGAAGTCGGATGCGATCTGCTATGTCGCCAAGACTTCCGAATACCAGGTGCGCGTCGCCTTGCAGACAACCGGCGAGGAGAACCTCGACGGCATCCGCCAGTCGGTCGCGGCGGCGAAACAGGCGGGCAAGGAGGTGCTTCTCGATTGCGAGCACTTCTTCGACGGCTACAAGGCGAACCCGGAATACGCGCTTGCCTGCGCCAGGGCCGCCTACGATTCCGGCGCGCGCTGGGTGGTGCTCTGCGACACCAATGGCGGCACCCTGCCGGAGGAGGTCGAGGCCATCGTGGGCGCGGTCGCCAAGGTCATCCCGGGCGACCATCTCGGCATCC
>DASRGK010000154.1:0-51655 GCA_035651055.1 Bauldia sp. | reverse complement strand
CGCCGAGCTGCTCGCCGCGCTGAAAATCCTCGAAGCCGGCGACGTGACGCCTGCCGCCATGCTCGGCTCGTGGGCCGGTGCGATCGGGCAGCCGCAGATCCTGCCGTCGCAATATCTCGACGTCGCGGTCGACTTCGACCGCGACGGCCGGCGCGACGTCTGGAACTCGGTCCCCGACAGCCTTGCGACGATCGCCAATTTCCTCATCGGCGAAGGCTGGGACCCGAAACGCGGCTGGGGCTTCGAGGTAATCGTCCCGCCGGCGGTCGCCTGCAGCCTCGAAGGACCCGAGCAGGGCAAGCCTCTCCGCGACTGGGCGAGGCTCGGCGTCACCCGCGCCGACGGCGCCGCACTACCCACCGGCGCGTCCGTCTCGTATCTGATGATGCCGGCCGGCCGCCTCGGTCCGGCATTTCTCGTGAGCCGCAACTTCTACACGCTCAAGGCCTATAACAACTCGGACCTCTACGCGCTCTACATCCTCCACCTCGCCGACCGCCTCGGGGGCGGCGGACCGCTCAAGGCCGCATGGCAGGAAGGCGAGCGCTTCCCGCGCGCCCGCGTGGCGCTCCTCCAGAAGGCGCTGGAAAAGCGCGGCCACGATGTCGGCGGCGCCGACGGCCTCGTCGGGTTCAGGACACGGATCGCGATCGGGAGGGAGCAGGCTGCGACCGGGCGTCCGGTGACATGCCAGCCCGATCAAGCCATGATGACCGGCCTGCCGTAGGAGGGATCGAAGTGCCGCACGCCGATGCCGGATGGGGCGCCCGCGCCCTCGCTCTGTCGCTGATGCTCGCCCTGCCCGCCGGCGCCGCGCTTGCCGACGAGCCGCTTGTGCCGAAGCTTCCCGCCGAATGCGGCGCGCCGTGCGCGGCGGTGAAGGCGATGCTCACCGCCGAGGATGCGGATGAGCTCGGCCGGCTCGTGCCGCAGGTCGCCCACGGCCTCACCATCGGCGAGCGCGCGATGCTGCCGCTCGACAACGATGCAGAGATGGTGCTTCGCCGCAGCGTCCTCGTCGCCACCGACGGCAGGTTCGACAAGGTGAAGACGGGGATCCGCACCTGCACCGTCTACTGGTACGGCTTCCTCGACCATGGCAGCGAGAAGGTCGGCACGCACCTCTGCAAGGTCTCCCGCAAGGGTGGCGTGCTCGGCGTCGAAAAGACCACCGGCGACGGGATGCTCGTCTCGCTCTACCCCTACGCGGCCCCCGTCGACGCCTATGTCGGGCGGACCTTCACATCGGACCAGATCGAGCGGAAATACGACAAGGATCACCCGGCCAACGACGAGAACGACAATTACGGCAACAAGGTCGGTCTTGCGCTCGCCGACAAGGGCCGGCTCTACCTCGTCTCGATCAACGAGCGCGGCTTCTCCGATCCGGACCTGAACTTCTTCGAGATCATCGCGATCGAGTGAGGCGTCCCACAACTGTCATCCCCGCTTTCGTGGGGATGACAGGCGAGGGTACCGCAATGAACGTGCGCGCTGACGGCTGCCCCTCCCATATGTCTTGCCCCTTCAATATGTAATGTTATAACGTTGCGCCTCGCCCGAACCGGACTCGCCGTCATGCGCTTGCCCACTCTTGCAGCGGCACTGATTCTCGCCGCGTCGCGCGCCGTCGGCGCCGATGTGCCGGTTCAAGTCGTCGCGGCCGAGAACTTCTACGGCGGCATCGCCGAGGCGATCGGGGGCGACCGGGTGGCGGTCATGAGCGTCCTCGCCAATCCCGATCAGGACCCGCATCTCTTCGAGGCGAGCCCGTCGGTGGCGCGTGCGATCGCCGAAGCCCGGATCGTGATCGCGAACGGCGCCGACTACGACCCGTGGATGGCGCGGATGATCGAGGCGAGCCCTTCGGCAGAGCGCATACTCATCGTCGCCGCCGACCTCGTCGGAGCCAGGGCCGGCGCCAATCCGCATCTCTGGTACGCGCCCGCGACCATGCCGGCGGTCGCCCACGCCCTTGCCGATGCCCTCATTGCGGTCGACCCGGCGCACAAGGCCGAGTACGAGGCGCGCTTGGCAGAGGTCGACGCGGCGCTGGCCAAGGTCGCGGACAAGGCACGGGAACTGAGAGCGCGATTCGCCCGCGCCAGGGTGGCAGCGACCGAGCCGGTCTTCGGCTACATGGCCGAGGCGCTCGGCCTCGTGGTGACCAACCAGCGCTTCCAGACCGCGGTGATGAACGATACCGAGCCGAGCGCCGCCGACGTCGCCGCCTTCGAGGACGATATCCGCTCACGGCGGATCAGGGCGCTCTTCTACAACAGCCAGGTCACCGGCCCGCAGACGGGGCGGCTCCTGGCGCTTGCCGGCCGCGCCGGCGTGCCGGTCGTCGGCGTGACCGAGACGCAGCCGGCGGGCACGACCTTCCCCGCCTGGATGCTCGACCAGCTTCAGGCGACCGAAAAGGCGCTCGCCGGTCCCTCCTCTTGACCGCGGCGATCGCGCTCGAAAATGCGACCATCGCGGTCGGCGGGCGGACCGTTCTCCGCCATGTCGGCTTCGCGGTCGAGGAAGGCGAGTTCATCGGCCTTCTCGGTCCGAACGGCGCCGGGAAGACCACCCTCATCCGCGCCATTCTCGGTCTCGCGGCGCCGGTCTCGGGCAGCGTTTCGGTCTTCGGGGCGCCGGCGGCGACCGGCCGCGCCGGCATCGGCTACCTGCCGCAGGTCCACTCCACCGGCCCGGAGATCAGGCTGTCGGGCCGCGATTTCATCGCCACCTCGATCCGCGGCAACCGGCCCGGCCTGCCGCGCCTCAGCGCCGCCGACCGGGCCGCGCTCGAGGAAGCGCTCGATCTGGTCGGCGCGCGCGAGATCGCCCTGCGCCCGTTCAACCGCCTCTCCGGCGGCGAGCGCCAGCGGCTGCTCATCGCCCAGTCCCTGATCGGCCGGCCGCGCCTCCTGTTGCTCGACGAGCCGCTGATCAGCCTCGACCCGCGCCGCCAGCGTGAGATCGTCGAGCTTGTCCGCGATCTCGCCCGTTCGATGCGGATCACCGTCCTCTTCAGCGCCCACGACATCAACCAGCTGCTCGGCGCGATCGACCGCGTCCTCTACCTCGGCAACGGGCAGGCCACGCTCGGCCCGGTCGAGGAAGTGATCACGGCGCCGATCCTGTCGCGCCTCTATGGATCGCCGATCGAGGTGGTGCGGACGGGCGGGCGCATCTTCGTTCTGTCGGGGGCGCAGGAGGTCGAGGCCGACGCCCACCTGCACGACCACGGGCACGGTCATCACCACCACGGAAGCTAGGTCGCCATGGGCATGCTTGACTACGGTTTCATGCAGACCGCCTTTGCCGCAAGCGGCATCGTCGCGATCGTCGCCGGCATCGTCGGCGTGTTTCTCGTCACCCGCGGCCAGACCTTCGCCGGTCACGCGCTGTCCCATGTCGGCTTCGCCGGCGCCACCGCGGCGGGCCTGGCCGGCGTCTCGCCGCTCGTCGGCATGGTGGCCCTGACCGGCGGCGCCGGCATCGCCATGGGCCTGCTCGGCGAGCGCATCGGCAACCGCGACGTCGCCATCGGCATCGTGCTGGCGCTGGCGCTCGGCTTCGGGCTTCTCTTCCTCCACTACTACACCTCGTTCGCGACCCAGGCGACCGCCCTCCTCTTCGGCAATGTGCTCGCCGTCTCGACCGGCACGCTTGCGGTGCTCGCGGTCCTCGGCGCGGGCACGCTCGTCGCGCTCGGCGTGATCGGACGCCCGCTCCTCTTCGCCTCGCTGCAGCCCGAACTGGCCGAGGCGAAGGGCCTGCCGATCCGCCTCCTCGGCGCGATCTTCATGACGCTGGTCGCGCTCACCGTCTCCGCGTCCGTGCAGATCGTGGGCGTGCTCCTCGTCTTCACGCTGATGGTCGGCCCGGCCGCGGCGGCGGAGCGCCTCGTCTCGCGCTTCGGCGCGGCGGCCACCCTCGCCGCCGGGCTGGCGCTTGCCGAAGCCTGGGGCGGCCTCGTGATCGCCTTCTACACCGACTGGCCGACGAGCTTCTGCATCACGGCCCTGAGCGGGATCGTCTATTTCGGCGCGATGATCGTCGGAGCCCGGCGTTCATGACGTTTCTGCGCCGCATTTGACCGGCAGGCTGCCCTCGGCCTATTCCATTCTGCAAGGGGGGCCGGACGCGATCGTCGGGATTGCGGATGAACGGCTGGAAGCTCATCGTACCGGTGGCAGGGATCGCGGCGGCGGTTCTGGCGGCGCCCGCTTCCGCGACCGGCATCTGCGATGCGCTGTCCTCGCGGCTGGCGGTCCTCGACGCCGCGATATCGGGCGCGACGGCGCGCGATCCCGACCTCGACCGCGCCATCCTCCGCCAACGCTACGACCTCGACCGCGCCACCGTTACGGCGCGCCGGAGCCATTGCACGACCAGCCTGTTCTCGGCCGAGCCCGCAGTCCGCTCGGCCGATTGCGCCATTCTCCTCACCAACATCGACCGGATGCGCGCCAACCTCGACCGCATGCTGGCCGAGCAGCAGGGATCCGATCCCGACCCGTTCACCGCGCAGCGCGAGCGCAACCGGATCCTACGCCAACTGTCGCTCAACGACTGCAGCGGCAGCCGCGTCACCTACGGCGTCCTGCCGTTCCGCGGCATGCTCGCCAACCTCTTCGCGCCGCGGATCCGGACCGAGATCGACACCAGCGATGGGCTTACCTATCCCGGCGCCGGCGCCTACGGCACCTACCGGACGGTCTGCGTGCGAACCTGCGACGGCTACTTCTTCCCGATCAGCCAGGCGAGCATCGCGTCGCGCTTTTCCGCCGATGCGGATGCCTGCCGGGCTGCCTGCCCCGGCGCGCCGACCGCGCTTTACGTCCAGCCCAACCCCTCCGGCGACCCGGACGCGATGACGACGCCGGACGGGGAACCCTACTCCGCCCTGCCGGCGGCCTTCCGCTACCGGCGGGAATTCGTCGCGGCCTGCACCTGCCATCCGACAGGCCCGGTCACCGGGACGCTGCCGCCGGCCGCGACCCCGGTCGACCCGACGGCGCTGCGCGCCGATCCCGGTGCCGGCGAGGATCCCGAGACGCTCGCCGACCGGACCGGAAAACTCGACCCGACGGGCGGCCGGACGGAGGCATCGGACGAGCCGCGGGAGCCAGCCAAGGCCGTGCGGATCGTCGGGCCGTCCTACTACGTGGCACAGTAGCGGGAGTGACCGCGGTCACCGGCTCTTCAGAATTTTACCGGTAGGGTCTAGGCGGAATCGCGCGGGGCTGCGAAAGTCCCCCCGCGAAGGATGCGGGGACAGGGCATTGCTGGTTGACACCCATTCTCGAAGGCTCCGCGTGCGGGCGGCGGTCGCGGTGGCGCTGCCGGCGCTGATTCTGGCTGCCTGCAATTCGACTACCCCCCTCAACAAGGGCATCGACCCGGCAATCGCCTCGCTCTACGCGCCGGTCGACGAGCCGCCCTATCGCGTGCCGGGCGTCAACCTCCATCCGATCGATCCGCAATATTACCGCCAGACGGTGGCCATTCCGGCCGGGTTGCCGAAGGAGCCGGGCGTCATCGTCGTCGATCCCGCAAGCCGCTTCCTCTACTTCACCGAACAGGGCGGCATGGCCATCCGCTATGGAATCGGCGTCGGACGCGACGGATTCCTGTGGTCCGGCACGGCAACCATTCACGACAAGACCGCCTGGCCGAAGTGGTTCCCGCCGAAGGAAATGATCGACCGCGAGCCAAGATACGCGCGCTATGCCGACGGCATGGACGGCGGCATCCGCAATCCGCTCGGCGCCCGCGCCCTTTACATCTGGCAGGGCAACAAGGACACGCTCTATCGCCTGCACGGCACCAACGACCCGTCGAGCATCGGCCAAGCAGTCTCATCCGGGTGCGTGCGCATGCTCAACCAGGACGTGATCGACCTCTATAACCGCGTCCCGCTCGGAACGAAGGTGATCGTCCTCCCCGCTCCAGGAGCGCTCCCCGTCGTTCCGGGCACCGATCCGGTCAAGGTGGGCAGTCTCTGACCCCCTGAATCCGTCCGCGTAACGCGGAAAACGAACCAAACCGGCCCATCCGCGTTATTCCCGAGAACCCAGCGGTTTGCGGGGAATACCTCATGCGACGGTTTGTTTCTGGCGGCCTTGCGCTGAAGGCGCTGCCGTTTCTGGCGGCCTTATGTCTCGCCGGCTGCATGACGCAGGGTGGCGCCGATCTGACCGCGCCTGAAGCGCGGACGATCGACCCGGCCGTTGCCGCCATGTACGCCGAGGAGGCCGACGGCGATTTCATCGTTCCGGCGGTCGACCTCCGCGTCGTCGGCGCGGAATACGTGCGCCAGGAAGTGGCGCTTCCCGCCAATATCAGCGCCCAGCCGGGCACGATCGTCGTCGATCCGGACAACCGTTTCCTCTATCTCGTGCGCGAGAACGGGACGGCGCTCCGCTACGGCATTGGCGTCGGCCGCGAAGGCTTCGCCTGGCACGGGACCGCGACGGTGAAGCGCAAGCAGGAATGGCCGACCTGGACGCCTCCGGCCGAGATGGTCGCGCGCGATCCCCGCGCCGCGCCCTTCGCCGACGGCCAGCCCGGCGGGATCGACAATCCGCTCGGCGCCCGCGCCCTCTACCTCTACCAGGGCGACAAGGACACGCTCTACCGCATCCACGGCACCAACGAGCCGGCGAGCATCGGCAAGGCGGTCTCCTCGGGCTGCATCCGGATGCTCAACCAGGACGTAATCGACCTGTACGCCCGGGTGCCGGAAGGCACCAAAGTGATCGTCCTGCCGTCAAGCGGCGCGCAGGTGGCGGCCACAATCTAGCGGACAACGGTGATCCTGGTCGCGGCGCGGGTGATGCCCGTATAGAGCCAGCGCCGCGCATGCTCGCGGAAGACGAAGCTCTCATCGAACAGGACGACATCGTCCCACTGCGAGCCCTGTGCCTTGTGGACGGTGAGCACATAGCCGTAGTCGAACTCGTCCGAGCGCCGGCGCTGCGGCAGCGGCAGATTCTCGGCCGTCCCGTCGAAGAAGGCCGGATTGATCGAGACCACGGTCCGCGGACTGCCCGACTCGTAGCGGTCGGGCGAGAGCGTGTAGCGGAGAAGCCCCTTCCGCGGCTTGCGGATGCGGTCGACGCGCCACAGGCTGCCGTTGAGAAGGCCGCGTTTCCGATCGTTGCGCAGGCACACCAGCTTGTCGCCCGCCGCCGGCGTCTCGATCTTGCGGCCGAGCAGTTCGCGGATGCGGCCGTTATAGCTCCGCCGCGTGGCGTTGCGGCCGACGAGCACCTGGTCGGCGGCAAGGATGTCGGCGGGTTCGACCGCGCGGCGCGAGATGACGCGGCTCTCGCCGTACTCGCCCTCGGCGAGGTCGCCGCCGTCGCGGACGGCCATCGACAGGCGAATGATCGGATCGTCCGCCGCCTGGCGATGCACCTCGGTGAGCATGATGTCGGGCTCCGCCGAGGTGAAGAAGCCGCCGCCGGCGACCGGCGGAAGCTGGGCGGGGTCGCCCAGCACCAGCACCTTCACACCGAAGGAGAGGAGATCGCGCCCGATCTCCTCGTCGACCATCGAGCATTCGTCGATGACGATCAGCTCCGCCTTTCCGGCGGGGCTGTCGGCGTTGAGGACGAAATCCGGCCCTTCCTCGGTTTCCCCGCGCATGCGGTAGATGAGGCTGTGGATGGTGCCGGCGTCCTTGCAGCCCTTGTTGCGCATGACGTGCGCCGCCTTGCCGGTAAAGGCCGCAAAGACCACGCCGCCGCGAATGCCTTCCGCCAGATGACGCGCGAGCGTCGTCTTGCCGGTTCCCGCGTAGCCGAAAAGCCGGAAGACCTGCGGCTCGGGCTGCTTCAGCCAGGCCGCCACGGCAGCCAGCGCGCGATCCTGTTCGGGCGACCATTGCATGGAGAACGAATAGCGTACATTTCCCGGTAGGCAAAATGACGGGGAACAGGATCGACGGAACCGTGACGCCACGCCGGCCGTTCCGCCTGATGGCCGCCGGGCCGGTCCTTTGACGGTCGGGCGACCGGCGAAAAATATCAGACAGAACCGCGTCGCTTCGGAGGATGAAATGAACATCACCCAGGAAATCACTGCGCTCGAAAAGCGCTTCTGGCAGAGCATGGTCGACAAGGATACCGACGGGAGTGCCGAACTCGTCGCCGATGCCTGTCTGGTCACCGGCGCGCAGGGAGCCTCGCGCATCACCCGCGAGCAATTCACCAGGATGATGGAGACAGGGACCTGGGAACTGAAGTCGTTCCACCTGAAGGACGTGAACGTCGAGCAGGTTGCGAAAGACGTTGCAGTCATCGCCTACAAGGTCACGGAGGACCTCATCGTCGACGGGAAGCCGATGAAACTCGAGGCGGCCGACGCATCGACCTGGGTGAGGACCGGAGACGGCTGGCGCTGCGCGCTCCATACCGAGTCCGTGCTCGGCGACCCGTTCGGCCGCGACCGCAAGGCGGCCTGACCTATTCCCTGTCCCGGAACCTGTTGGTGATCGGGTAGCGGCGGTCCCGCCCGAAGTTCCGCCGCGTGATCTTCACCCCCGGCGCCGCCTGCCGGCGCTTGTACTCGGCGATGTAGAGAAGGCGCTCGACCTTGCGCACCGTCGCCTCGTCGTGGCCGCGCGCCACCACCTCGCGCACCCGCATCTCCCCCTCGACCAGGCACTGCAGGATATCGTCGAGCTGGTCGTAGGGCGGCAGCGAGTCCTGATCCTTCTGGTTTTCGCGCAGTTCCGCGGTCGGTGGCCGGGTGATGATGTTCTCCGGAATGACCGGTCCGTCCGGGCCGAGCGAGCCGCGCGGCCGGTTCCGGTTCCGCCACTTGGCGAGGCGATAGACCTCGGTCTTGTAGAGGTCCTTGACCGGATTGAAGCCGCCGTTCATGTCGCCGTAGAGCGTCGCATAGCCGACCGAGACCTCGGACTTGTTGCCGGTCGTGAGAACCATCGAACCGAACTTGTTGGAGATCGCCATCAGTATCGTGCCGCGGGTGCGCGACTGGAGGTTCTCCTCGGTGATGTCGGGCGACCTTCCCGCGAACATCGGCTGGAGTGCCGTGGCGAACCCAGCAACCGGCGGCTCGATCGGCACGATGTCGTACCTGACGGCGAGGCGCTCGGCGAGCGCCGCGGCGTCGTTCAGGCTTTCGTTCGACGTATAGCGATAGGGCAGCATGACGCAGTGGACGCGCTTCGGTCCGAGCGCGTCGACCGCCATCGTCGCCACGACCGCCGAGTCGATACCGCCGGAAAGGCCGAGCACCACGCCGGGGAAGCCGTTCTTCTCGACATAGTCGCGCAGGCCGAGGACGCAGGCGCGCCAGTTGGCCTCTTCCGCATCCGGCAGGAGGGCCTTGGGCCCGTCGGCGCAGCGCCAGCCATCGTCCCCCCTCCTCCAGGTGAGGAGCGCCACGCCCGGATCGAACTGCGGAAGCTGAAACGCCAGCGAGCGGTCGCCGTTCAGCCCGAACGAGCCGCCGTCGAAGACCAGTTCGTCCTGCGCATTGCACTGGTTGACATAGACGAGCGGGAGGCCGGTCGCGACGACGCGGGCGACCGCAACCTGCATCCGGGTCTCGGCCTTGCCGACCGAGTACGGGGAGCCGTTGGGCACGATGAGCATCTCGGCCCCCGTCTCCAGAAGGCACTCGCATACCTGCTCGAACCAGATGTCCTCGCAGATCGGCAGGCCAAGGCGAATGCCGCGGAAGGCGACCGGACCGGGGAGCGGCCCCTTTGCAAAAACGCGGAGTTCGTCGAACACCCCGTAGTTCGGCAGTTCGACCTTGTAGCGAAGCCCCGCGACCGCGCCGCGGTCGAGGAGCGCGACGGCGTTGTAGACCTTGCCGTCCTGCGGCCAGGGCGTGCCGACGACGACCCCCGGGCCGCCATCGGCGGTCTCCAGCGCCAGAGTCTCGACGGCGCGGCGGCAGGCATCCTGGAAGGCCGGCTTCAGGACGAGGTCCTCCGGCGGATAGCCGGCGATGAACAGTTCCGAGAGGACGAGCAGGTCGGCGCCGGCCTGCGCCGCCTCGGCGCGTGCGGAGCGGGCGCGTTTGAGGTTGCCGTCGATGTCGCCAACGGTCGAGTCGAGCTGGGCTACGGCGATCTTCAGCGTGCTGGTCATGCCGCGGGGTTTAGCCTGCGACCGCAGTCCCGGCAATCGGCCGGAGCGGGACGGAACCAGGGCCGGCACCATGCGTTCAGAGCGCAGGGCCGGAGGCGGCTGGCCGGAGCCGCCCGGGCGCGATTCAAAACGAATTCACGACAGGAACCGCCAATGGGACTCTTCAGCAAGGACATCCGGACTTTCAACGATCTCTTCATCCACCAGCTGCGCGACATCTACTATGCCGAGCGGCAGCTCGTGAAAGCCCTGCCGAAAATGATCGACAAGGCGACCTCGCCTGACCTCAAGCAGGGCCTCACCTCGCACCTCGCCGAAACACGCGAGCACGTGAAGCGGCTCGAACGCGTCTTCGACATGATCGGCGAGGAGCCGAGCGCCATCGATTGCCCGGCGATCGACGGCATCATCAAGGAGGCGAGCGAGATCATGGGCGACGTGGAGGACAAGAACGTCCTCGATGCCGCCATCATCGCCGCCGGCCAGGCCGCCGAGCATTACGAGATGACCCGCTACGGCACGCTCATCGCGTGGGCGAAGCAGATCGGGCGGCAGGACGCCGCCGACATCTTCGCGGAAACCCTCGAAGAGGAGAAGGCCGCGGACGAGAAACTGACCCAGCTCGCCGAAGGCCATATCAACATGGAAGCGGCCGTCTGACGCCGGTCGCCGCCGTGTGAGGAAGCGGCCGGGCTTGCCCGGCCGCTTCTGACGGCCTCGATCAGCCGACGTGCCGACGCAGGAACTCGAGGGTGCGCTCAAGGGCCAACTTGGCGCTAGCCTCGTGCCAGGGCGCATGGCCCTTCCGGTTGAAGGCATGTCCGGCGCCCGGATACGTGAATACCTGCACCATCGCCGGATCGACCGCAGCCCGGATCCTCGCGATATCGCTCATCGGGATGCCTTTGTCCTCCTCGCCGAAGTGAAGCATGACCGGGCAGCGCGGCTTCAGCCCGAGATTGGCCGCGACCATGCTGCCGTAATAGCCGACCGCGGCGGATAGCCCGTCCACGCGCGCCGCCGACATCCACGCCAGCGACCCGCCATAACAGTAGCCGACGATGCCGGTCTTGCCCGACCCGCCGAGCGCGGCGACCGCAGCGCCGATATCGCGCAGCGTCTCCTCGACCGGGATGCGCGCGCGCAACGCCACGCCGCGGTCCGCGTCCGGTTTGTCGTAGCCGAGCTCGACGCCCCGCTCGGCGCGGTCGAAGATCGCCGGCGAGATCACATGGTAGCCCTCGGCGGCGTAGCCGTCCGCCACCGAGCGGATGTGCGCGTTGACGCCGAAGATTTCCTGGACGACGACCAGACCGCCACGCGGCTTGCCGGCCGGCTTCGCCTCGTTGCCGCCGATTTTGGCGCCGTCGCTCGCCGTCAAGGTCAGCATTTCGCCCATGGCGGTCCCTGGTTGCGGAGTTGTGCGGCGGGGAATGCATCTAACCGCGCTCGGATGGTTCCCGCAACGCCCGCAAATCGCGCTTCAGCGGAAACCAACGATTAGCTCTGGCGCCATCGGCTTTCCGGCGGGCGGACTGCACCGCGAATAGGACCCGCCCCTCACGGGTTATGGCGATACGTCGATCAAGGAGGTTGATCCCATGTCTGGACTGTCCAGCCGCCGCCAGGCCCTCGGTCTCATGGCGGGTTCTGCCATCGCTCTGGTCCTCTGGCCGGCGGTCACTCTGGCCAAGGATGGCGGATCGGGCGGCGGCGGCTCAAGCGAAGGCGGATCGGGGGGTGGCGGAAGCTCGGGCAGTTCCGGAAGGAGCAGCGGCGGTGCGGACGACGGGCCAGATCACGACGCCGGTGACGACAACGGCGCGGACGAGGCCGAGACGCACGATGTCGCCGACGATCGCGGCGTCGACGATCCGGCGATCCACGACGCCGGCGACAACCCCGGCGTGCTTCGCTCCCTGTTCGACGCCCTGTTCAAGCGGAAGAAGCACCGGACCTGATCGTACGGCGCCGGAAGATCCCTCTCTCAGGCGCTCGCCGCGAGCGGCCGCCGGCCGAGGCGGGAGCGCTTCAGGAGATCGGCGACGAGGAAGGCGAGTTCCAGCGACTGGTCGGCATTGAGCCGCGGATCGCAGACCGTGTGATAGCGGTCGTTGAGGTCCGCGTCGGTGATCGCCCTGGCGCCGCCCGTGCATTCGGTGACGTTGGTGCCGGTCATTTCGAGATGGACGCCGCCGGCGTAGGTGCCTTCGGCGTTGTGCACCTCGAAGAAGCTCCGCACCTCGTTGAGGATGGCGTCGAACCGGCGGGTCTTGTAGCCGCTGGTCGAGGTCACGGTGTTGCCGTGCATCGGATCGCATTGCCAGACGACGTTGCGGCCTTCGCGCTGGATGGCTCGGATCAGCTGCGGCAGGTGGTCGCCGACCTTGGCCGCGCCGAAGCGGCAGATGAGCGTCAGCCGGCCGGGCTCGTTCTCGGGATTGAGAATATCGGCCAGTTCCAGGAGCCCGTCCGCCGACAGCGACGGACCGCATTTGAGCCCGATCGGGTTCTTGATCCCGCGGAAGAACTCGACATGGGCGTGATCCGGCTGGCGCGTCCGGTCGCCGATCCAGATCATGTGGGCCGAAGTGTCGTACCAGTCGCCCGAGGTTGAATCGATCCGGGTCATCGCCTGCTCGTAGCCGAGCAGCAGGCCTTCGTGGCTGGTGTAGAAGTCGGTGGCGCGCAGTTCCGGGTGGTCGTCCGGGTCGAGACCGCAGGCGCGCATGAAATTCAGCGCTTCCGAAATGCGGTCGGCCAGTTCCTCGTATTCCCGCGACGGTGCGGAATCCTTGACGTAGCCGAGCATCCACTGGTGGACGCGGCCGAGGCTGGCATAGCCGCCCTGCGCAAACGCGCGGAGCAGGTTGAGCGTCGAGACGGCGTGGCGGTAGGCCTCGAGCTGGCGTCGCGGATCGGGCCGGCGCGCCGCCTCGGTGAAAGCAATGCCGTTGACGATATCGCCGCGGTAGCTCGGCAGCTCGATGCCGTTCGCCTTCTCGACCGGCGACGAGCGCGGCTTGGCGAACTGGCCGGCAATGCGACCGACCTTCACCACCGGGACGGATGCGGCATAGGTGAGCGTCACCGCCATCTGCAGGAAGACGCGGAAGAAGTCGCGGATGTTGGAGGCGCTGCCGCTCACCGCCTGATGCTCGGTGAAGCTCTCGGCGCAATCGCCGCCCTGGAGCAGAAAGGCCTTGCCCGCCGCCACGCGCGCCAGCGCATCCTTGAGGTTGCGTGCTTCGCCGGCGAAGATCATCGGCGGGTAGATGCTGAGCTCCCGCTCGACCGCAGCCAGAGCTTCCGAATCGTCGTAGCGCGGCATCTGCTCGACCGGTTTCGCGCGCCAGCTGTCCGGGGTCCAGGCCTTCTTCATGATTACGCTCCAGGAAACGCGCGCGGGTTATACACGCCGGTGCGCCGGCGGCCAACGCCTCCTGCCGGCAGCGCAGATCGGGCCTATTCCGCCGCCTGGCGGCGGAATTGCTCCGCGGGCTTCCGCATCGTCACCAGCTCCTCGGCCATCGTCGGGTGGAGGGCCACGGTCTGGTCGAAATCGGCCTTCGTGGCGCCCATCCTGACGGCGATCGCCACCATCTGGATCAGCTCGCTCGCATTCGGTCCGACGATGTGGCAGCCGAGCACCCGGTCGGTCGTTCCGTCGACGACGAGTTTCATCATCATCCGGTCCTCGCGGCCGGCCACCCGGTTGGGAAGCGGCTTGAACGACGTGCGATAGATATCGAGCGCCGGGAAGCGGCCCTTGGCGGCATCCTCGGTCAACCCGACCGAGCCGACCTCGGGCGTGGAGAACACCGCCTCGGGGACGTACGTGTAGTCGAGCGCGACGGCCCGGCCGCCGAAAAGCGTGTCGGCGACCGCCTCCCCTTCGCGGATGGCGACGGGCGTCAGGCAAAGCCGGTTGGTGACATCGCCGACGGCATAGATGCCGGGCACGGTCGTTTGCGAGAACGGGTCGACCACAACCGCACCCCTGCCGTCCAGCGCCGCCCCGGCCTCGGTCAGGCCGAATCCGAGGACGTTCGGCGTTCTCCCGATCGCCATCAGGACCGCGTCGGCGTCGAGTCGGCGGCCGGTCCGGGTGACGCCGACGAGGCCCGCCGGCGATTTCTCGACCGCCGCCAGATGATCGCCGGTGATGATCGTCACCCCGCGCGCCTCCATCCCGGCGTGGACGGCTTTGCGGACATCGTGATCGAAACCGCGCAGGATTTCCGCGCCGCGGTAAAGCACGGTCGTCTCGACGCCGAGGGCGCTGAAAATGCCGGCGAACTCGATGCCGACGAAGCCTGCCCCGACGATCAGGATCCGCTTCGGCAGGCGCGCCATCCTGAACACATCGTCCGAAACGATCGTGTGGTCGACCCCGGCCACGCCGGCATCGATCTTGGGCGATCCGCCGGTGGCAACGAGGATGAACCGCGTCGATACCACCCGGCCGTCGGCTACCAGCCGGACGTGGTTGGCGTCTTCGATGACCGCGCGGGTATTGTGAATCTCGACGCCGGACTTCTGCAGATTGCGGATATAGACGGTGCTCAGCCACTCGGTGTCGGCGGTGACATTGCGGACGAGCGTCGGCCAGTCGAAACTGACCCCCTCGGTCCGCCAGCCAAAGCCGACCGAGTCCTCGAGCGCCTCCGAGAAATGCGCGGCGTGGGCGAAGAGCTTCTTCGGAACGCAGCCGCGCAGCACACAGGTGCCGCCGACCTTGTTCTCTTCCGCCAGGGCGACGCGCGCACCGTGGCCGGCCGCGACCCGCGCGGCCCTTACGCCGCCCGAGCCGCCGCCGATCACGAAGAGGTCATAGTCGAAGCGGCTCATCGATCTTTCCGGGCGGTTCGGACGCGATCAGAAATCGACGTTCCGGCGCTTCAGTTCCTCGCGCGACTTCTCGGCCAGCTCTTCCCTGACACGATCGGACCAGCCCTTGGCGGCGTTCACCGAGTCGGCGAAGACCTTCGGTCCGGTTGTCAGGAATTTCTGACCGGCGGGGCTCTGGTAGAAGACGGTGATGGCCTTTAGCTCGTCCTCGGTGAAGGCCTGCGCCCAGATGCGCGCGATATCGTTGTCGAGATCGGCCCTGCGGTTGACGACGGTCAGCGCCATCGCCTTCACCGCGTCGGTGATCTGGACGTAAAGGTCGGGGCGGAGCGTGATCAGCTGGTTCTGGACCTGCTGCGAGACCGAGGGAAGCAGGTCCTCGAAGCCGCGGTCGGCCTTGGTGACGCTCACGGCCTGCTTCGCCGCGGCGAGGTGGGACGGCGTGATCTCCTCGGCCCGGCCGGAAGCCGAGGCGAGGATGACGACGAGGCCGAAGGCACCCGCGAAAAGCGACAGACGTTTACCGAACATGTTGCGACAGGCTCCGTTCTTGGCAGGCATTTGGCGGGCCGCAACCATCGGCCAAGCACAAACGCGGTTCAATGATGTTCCGTTCACCCTCCGGGCGGCAGGCGATCGACACCGCCTCCCCGCCCGATCAGTGCGGCCTCTGCAAGGCCAATAAAAAGGCCATGTTCGACCACTCCGGGAAGCGAGTCGAGCGTGGCCGCGAGGCCATCTGGATCGGGAATGCGGCCAAAGGATGCATCGAGGATGAAGTGACCGCCGTCGGTCTCGAAAGTCTTGCCGTCGCGCTGCCGGAGGACGAGCGCCCCGGAGAGGCCGAGCCGGCCTGCCGCGCGCTCGATCGCGGCGCGGGTCGCGCCAAGACCGAAGGGGATCACCTCGATCGGCAGCGGAAACCTGCCGAGGACGTCCACAACCTTGCCGGCGTCGGCAACGACGAGCATCCGTTCCGCCGCGGCCGCAACGATCTTCTCGCGAAGCAGCGCCCCGCCGCCGCCCTTGATCAACCGCAGCCCGGGGTCGATCTCGTCGGCGCCGTCGACGGCAAGATCGAGATGCGGGGTCTCGTCGAGCGTCGTCAGCGGCACGCCGGACGAGACGGCGAGGGCCGCGGTCCGCTCGGACGTCGGCACGCCGACCACGCGGAGGCCGGCTTTCACCTTGTCGCCGAGCAGCCGGACGAAATGCTCGGCGGTGCGGCCCGAGCCGAGGCCGAGCCTCATGCCGGGACGCACCTCGTCCAGCGCCGCCCGGGCGGCTGCAATACGCATCGCGTCATCGCCGGGCGCCTTGTCCTGCATCAGCGGTCGAGCCCGCCCATCAGCATGTACTTGACCTCGACGAACTCCTCGACGCCGTAGTGCGAGCCCTCGCGGCCAAGGCCGGATTCCTTGACCCCGCCGAAGGGGGCGAGTTCGGTCGAGATGGCTCCCGAGTTGATACCGACCATCCCGTATTCGAGGCCTTCGCCGACGCGCCAGATGCGTCCGATGTCGCGCGCGTAGAAATAGGCCGCGAGGCCGAACTCGGTATCGTTGGCGAGTTCGATCGCTTCCTTCTCCGTCTGGAACCGGTAGAGCGGCGCCACCGGCCCGAACGTCTCCTCGCGGGTCACCAGCATGTCGCGGGTGAGGCCGGTGAGCACCGTCGGCTCGAAGAAGGTGCCGCCCAGTTTGTGGCGATGGCCGCCGGTCACGACCTTGGCGCCCTTTCCGACCGCATCGGCGATGTGGTGCTCGACCTTCTCCACCGCGTCCATGTTGATGAGCGGTCCCTGCATCACGCCGGGTTCGGTTCCGCGCCCGACTTTCAGCTTGGCCGTCGCGGCGGCAAGCCTCTCGGCGAAACGGTCATAGACCTTGTCCTGGACGTAGATGCGGTTGGCGCAGATGCAGGTCTGGCCCATGTTGCGGAACTTCGAGAAGATCGCGCCTTCGACCGCCTGGTCGAGGTCGGCATCGTCAAAGACGATGAAGGGCGCGTTGCCGCCCAGTTCCAGCGCCACCTTCTTCACGGTCGCCGCGGCCTGCTGCATGAGGAGCTTGCCGACCTCGGTCGAGCCGGTGAAGGCGATGCAGCGGACGAGCGGATTGGCGGTGAGCTCGCCGCCGATCTCCGAAGCCTTGCCGGTGAGGACGTTAAACACGCCGGCCGGCATCCCGGCCCGCTCGGCAAGTGCGGCGAGCGCCAGGGCCGTGAACGGCGTCTGTCCGGCGGGCTTGCAGACCACGGTGCAGCCGGCGGCGAGCGCCGGAGCGCATTTCCGCGTGATCATCGCCGCCGGGAAGTTCCACGGCGTGATCGCGCCGACGACGCCGATCGGCTGCTTCACGACGACGATCCGGGCGTCCTCGCGATGGCTGAGGCTGGTCTCGCCATAGACCCGTTTGGCCTCTTCGCCCGAGAATTCGACGAAGCCGGCGGCGTAGTCGATCTCGCCCGCCGCCTCGGCAAGCGGCTTCCCCTGCTCCGTGGTCATGATGAGCGCAAGATCGTCGCGGTTGGCGATGATCAGATCGAACCAGGCGCGCAGGATTTTGGCGCGCGCCTTGCCGGTCAGCTTCGACCAGGCCGGAAACGCCGCCGCGGCCTTCTCCACCGCATCGCGGGTTTCGGCCGCGCCGAAGCGCGGCACCCGCGCCACCAGTTCCCCGGTTGCGGGGTCGTTCACGGCGGTTGCCGGCGTACCCACCCAGGCCCCGCCGACGAAACATTGCTCACGCAGAAGGGAGGGATCGCGAAGTCGCATCGGGCGCCTCAAATTCAGGCGCGTCTGTTAGCACTTGCCGCCCGCGGGCGCCACCGGAGCGGGGCCGGTGATCCGCCCGGCCGGGCCGCTTATGCAGGCCGGGAAAACCCGGCTATCCTTCGATTCGGCCAATGCCCGCCCACGCCGGAGCCAGCAAGCGATGACCGACCTGATCGTCACCATCCTCCATCATCTCCTGGTCTTTTCGCTGGTCGCCATGCTCTCGGCTGAAATCGCGGCGATCCGGCCGAACATGCGGCCGGACCAGATCGACCACCTCGCCAGGCTCGACACCGGCTACGGCATCGTCGCCGGGCTGGTGATCCTCGCCGGCATCTCGCGGCTCATCTGGGGCGCCAAGGGCGCAGACTTCTTCCTCGGCAACCCCTGGTTCTGGGGAAAGATGATCGTCTTCGTACTGATCGCCCTCATCTCGATCCAGCCGACCATGGCGATCCGGCGATGGAATGCCGCGGCCAGGGCCAACCCGTCCTTCGTTCCGGCCAATGCGGATATCGTCCGGGCGCGGAACTTCATGCTGGCGGAGGCCGCTCTCCTGCCGCTCATCCTGATCTTCGCGGCGGCCATGGTCCGCTACGGCGCGATCTGAAACGCGCGTGAAACGGACGATCGTCTTCGATCTCGACGGAACGCTCGTCGATACCGCGGGCGATCTTGTCGATACGCTCAACGCGGTTCTGGCGGGCGAGGGCATGGCGCCGATGCCCTTCGATGCGGCAAGAGCCTCGATCGGCAGCGGCGCCCGCGCGATGCTGAAGGCCGCCTTCGCCGCCGCCGGCGTTGCAGCCAGCGAAGACCGGCTCGACCGGCTGATGGCGTTGTTTCTCGCGCACTACGCCGACCACCTCGCCGACAAGAGCCGGCCCTATCCCGGCGTCCCCGAGGCGCTTGACCGGCTCGTCGCCGACGGGTGGGGACTGGCGGTCTGCACCAACAAGCTGGAGAAGCCCGCCCGCGCCCTTCTCTCGGCACTCGGCCTCGCCGACCGCTTCGCCGTCATCGCCGGGCAGGACACTTTCGGCGTGCGCAAGCCCGACCCGCGGCATCTTCTCCGCACGATCGAGCGGGCGTCGGGCCGATCCGACGCGGCGGTCATGGTCGGGGATTCCAGCATCGACGCCGCGACTGCCGTCGCGGCCGGCGTGCCCATGGTCTTTGCGACTTTCGGCTATGGCCCCAGGCCCGAAACGGAGCCCGAGCGGACCATCGGCCACTTCGACGAACTTGCCGCCGCCGTCGCGGGCCTCGCCGCGTTTCCTTGACTTGGCCGGACGCGGTCCCTTAAATCCGCCCGGCTTCGAGGGCATCGGCCCTTGAGGGCGCGTAGCTCAGCGGGAGAGCACTCCCTTCACACGGGAGGGGTCACAGGTTCAATCCCTGTCGCGCCCACCATACCATCCCGCTCGCGCACCATTGGCTCCGCGGGTCGACGGCAGCAGGGCCGCCCGCGCATCCTCAAGGCCTATTCCTCCCGGTCACGCGGGCCGACGATTTCATCTCTAGAGCGGCCGAGAAGGGATCGCATGACTACCAGGATCGGCAGAAATGCCGGCAATGCAATCGCGGCGATCCTTCTTGCAGCGGGCCTGTTCGGCGCCATCCAGTTCGGATGGCGCACCTATGGGTCTTTCCTCGTCTTTCGCTCCGCGTACGAGCTTGGCGCGCCCGCCACGAGTTCGATCAGAGCCTGGATGAGCCTTGAATACATTGCGCGGACCTACGGCCTGCAGCCTCGGGAACTGGCGGCTGCGATCGGCATGCCCGCCGAAACCGACCTGACGGTCCCGATTGCCGAAATTGCGGCAGAGCGCGGCGAGTCGAACGTCGAACTCATTCAGGACGTTCAGTCGATCGTGGCCAAGGACCTTCATGCCCGGCCGGAGGATATGCCGGGAACGAACACGGAATCCGGCGACGCCTTCCTCGGCGACGTCCTGTCATACTCCTATCCGGCGCTCGCTCTGGTCCTGCTCCTCGGAGCGGTCGGAGCTCCCGTTCCCACAGGTTTCACCACCCTCCTCGCCGGCGTCCTTGCCTCGCAGGGATCTATGAACTGGTTCCTGGCATCCGCAACCGCCGTGCTGGCGTCGGTCGCGGGCGATCTGATCGGCTACGCCATCGGGTACTTCGCGCATGCCCAGTTCATCGAACGCTATGGGCGGTATTTCGGATATGCGGGCCAGGCCAAGGCGCGCATTGAAAGCCTCTTCAGCCGCTGGGGAGGCACGACGGTACTCCTTACAAGGACACTCGTATCCCATCTCAGCTCCGTCGCGAGTCTGCTCGCCGGCGTCACCGGCTACGACCTTGCCGCCTTCCTCGCCTTTGCCACGCTCGGGCGGGTCCTCTGGACGGCGGCCTACTTCGGAGTTGGCTATTTCGTCGGCCGCGACATCGAGGCCGCAAGCGGCTTCCTCGCCAACTTGACCGGGTTCGTGATCGCGCTGGGCGTTGCCGTCCTTGCGGCGAGGCATTTCAGGCACTTCGGGTCAGCAGCGCTCCCAACCCAATAACTGGCGCCCCGGTTGCGGGGCCCTGCGATCGAAGGCCCCGCCGCCCGGTCAATCTCGCCCCGGATTGATCTCCGTCAAATCGAAGCGGCCGCCGATAGCCGATCTTCGACTCGCGCTTGTCTTGAGGACGCAGCCGAGGGGGCGACATTCGTGGCACAGGCCATTTCTGCAAGAAAAACGTTCACCAACGGCGAAGCCGGATTGGTGCTCTTCTTCAGCGCACTGGCGATCACATCGCTCGTCGTCGCCGGCAGGGCCTGGACCGACGCCTATTCGTTTCACGCGCTTCTGTTCGCGGCGGCAAGCGGTCTGGCGGTCTTCAAGATCGTCGACCGCTACATGACCCGGCCGGCGGAAGCGCCGCCGCGCGAGATCGACGGCAAGCCCAACTACAACTACGGACCGATCAAGTTCGCCACGATCGCGGCGATCTTCTGGGGCGTGGCCGGGTTCACCATCGGCCTCTACCTCGCGCTCGAACTGTCCTTCCCGGCGCTCAATTTCGACCTGCCGTGGATTTCCTTCGGCCGCCTCCGCCCGCTGCACACCTCGGCGGTGATTTTCGCCTTCGGCGGCAACGTTCTGATCGCGACTTCCTTCTACGTCGTCCAGCGCACTTCGCGCGCGCGGCTGGCGGGCGACCTTGCCCCCTGGTTCGTCGTCCTCGGCTACAACTTCTTCATCGTCATCGCCGGCACCGGCTACCTGCTCGGCATCACCCAGTCGAAGGAATACGCCGAGCCCGAGTGGTACGCCGACCTCTGGCTCACCATCGTCTGGGTGGTCTATTTCCTCGTCTATCTGGCGACGCTGTTCCGGCGCAAGGAACCGCACATCTACGTCGCGAACTGGTTCTTCCTCGCCTTCATCCTGACGATCGCGGTCCTGCACCTCGGCAACAACGCCGCCGTCCCGCTGTCGATCTTCTCGCCGAAGTCATACATCGTCTGGTCGGGCGTTCAGGACGCGATGGTGCAGTGGTGGTACGGCCACAATGCCGTCGGCTTCTTCCTGACTGCCGGCTTCCTCGGGATCATGTACTACTTCATCCCGAAGCGCGCCGACCGGCCGGTCTATTCCTACCGGCTCTCGATCATCCACTTCTGGGCCCTGATCTTCCTCTACATCTGGGCCGGCCCGCACCACCTCCACTATACCGCCCTGCCCGACTGGACGCAGACGCTCGGCATGACCTTCTCGGTCATGCTCTGGATGCCGTCATGGGGCGGCATGATCAACGGCCTGATGACGCTGTCGGGCGCCTGGGACAAGCTCCGCACCGATCCGGTCCTCCGCATGATGGTCGTCTCGGTCGCCTTCTACGGCATGTCGACCTTCGAGGGGCCGATGATGTCGGTGAAGATCGTCAACTCGCTGTCGCACTACACCGACTGGACCATCGGCCACGTCCATTCCGGCGCGCTCGGCTGGGTCGGCTACGTATCCTTCGGGGCGATCTACTGCCTGGTGCCGTGGCTGTGGAACCGCAAGGGACTCTATTCCCTCCGCCTGGTGAGCTGGCACTTCTGGATCTCCAGCCTCGGCATCGTCCTCTACATCACCGCGATGTGGGTGGCGGGCATCCTCCAGGGCCTGATGTGGCGCGCCTACACCTCGTTCGGCTTCCTCCAATATTCATTCGTCGAGACCGTCGAGGCGATGCACCCCTTCTACCTGATCCGGGCGCTCGGCGGCGCGATGTTCCTCGTCGGCGCGCTGCTCATGGCCTTCAACATCTGGAAGACGATCACCGTGCCGGAGTCGGACTCGCTGCCGGCGGCGCGGCCCAATCTCGTTCCGGTCGCGGCCGAGTAAGGGAGTTCCAATCCATGTCGCTCTGGACCCGGCACAAGATCCTCGAGACCAACGCCATCTACCTCCTGCTGGCGGCGCTGGTGGTCATCTCGATCGGCGGGATCGTCGAGATCGTGCCGCTCTTCTACCTGAAGAACACGATCGAGAAGGTCGACGGCGTGCGGCCCTACACGCCGCTCGAACTCGCCGGCCGCAACATCTACGTCCGCGAGGGCTGCTACAACTGCCACTCGCAGATGATCCGCCCGCTCCGCGACGAGGTCGAGCGCTACGGACACTACTCGCTGGCCGCCGAGTCGATGTACGACCGCCCGTTCCAGTGGGGCTCGAAGCGGACCGGACCTGACCTGGCGCGCGTCGGCGGCAAGTATTCCGACGCCTGGCACCTCGACCACCTCGACGATCCGCGCTCGGTGGTGCCGGGCTCGATCATGCCCTCCTACGGCACGCTCGCCCGGACGACGCTCGACCTCTCTCACATCGCCGACGACCTCCGCGTCCAGAAATATCTCGGCGTCCCCTACACCGACGAGATGATCGCCAATGCCCTCGCCGACGCCGTCACCCAGGGAACGCAGGACGCGCCTGATGCGGCCAAGCTTCTCGACCGTTACCCGAAGGCCAATGTCCGCGCGTTCACCGAGACCGACCGCGCGACCGGGCGGCTGACCGAAGCCGACGCGCTGATTGCCTACCTGCAGTCGCTCGGCACCGCGGTCGATTTCAAGCTTTACGACGACAAAGCGAACGTGCGCTGAGGAGACGGAAGATGGACGCCTATACCGCAGCCGCGGAGTTCGCCCAGTCATGGGGCCTCATCTACTTCTTCGTTGTTTTCTGCGCCGTCGTTGCCTTCGTCCTGTGGCCCGGCCGCAAGAAGAAATTCGACGATGCGTCGTTCATCCCGCTACGCGAGGACGAGGAGTAGGCCGATGAGCGACGAGGAAGCCCCCAAGATCGACCCGGTAACCGGCATCGCAACCACCGGTCACGACTGGGATGGCGTAACCGAACTCAACCATCCGCTTCCCCGCTGGTGGCTGTGGATCTTCTACGGAACGATCGTCTTCGCGCTCGGCTATTGGATCCTCTACCCTTCCTGGCCGCTGATCAGCGGCGCCGTCGGCGGGGTGTTCGGATGGCACTCGCGCGCCGCGGTCGTCGAGGAAGTCGGGGCCCTGCGCGCGACACGGGCGCCGATGGTCGCCCAGCTTGCCGGCGTCCCGATCGACAAGGTGAGCTCCGATGCCGCCCTCTTCGATTTCACGCTCGCCTACGGACGAGCGGCATTCGGGGACAACTGCGCCCCCTGCCACGGGCCCGGGGGCGGCGGCGCGCGCGGCTACCCGAACCTGGTCGATGACGACTGGCTCTGGGGCGGGACGCTTGACGCCATCGAGACGACGATCACCCACGGCGTCCGCAACGAGAATGCCGACAGCCGCCCCGGCAGCATGCCCGCGTTCGGCCGCGACGGAACGCTGACCGCACCTGAGATCGCCACCGTAGCTCAATACGTGCGGTCCCTTGCGGGGTTCCCGGTGCCGTCCGGCACCGATCTCGCCGCCGGCAAGGCGCTCTTCGTCCAGCATTGCGTGCTCTGTCACGGCCCCGACGGCCGGGGCAAGCGCGACGTCGGATCCGCGAACCTGACCGACGCCGTGTGGCTCTACGGATCGGACTTCAACACGCTGGTCGCCACCATCACCAACGGGCGTGGCGGGTCGATGCCGGACTGGAGCGCCCGCCTCGATCCGACGACGATCAAGGCACTTGCGGTTTACGTCCACTCGCTCGGCGGGGGCGAGTAGCGGCCATGAACGCCGTCACGCCGATCGCCGGTCAGGACGACGAGACGCCGTTCTACGAGCCGCACCAGAAGATCTACCCGCAGAGCGTCAAAGGCACCTTCCGGCGCATCAAGTGGGCGGTGCTGGTCGTGACGCTCGGCATCTACTACCTGACGCCGTTCATCCGCTGGGACCGCGGACCGGGAGCGCCCGACCAGGCCGTGCTCATCGACCTGCCCGCCCGGCGCTTCTATTTCTTCTTCATCGAGATCTGGCCGCAGGAGGCCTACTACCTCACCGGCCTTCTCGTGCTCGCTGCCCTGACGCTGTTCCTGCTCAACGCCGTGGCCGGCCGCATCTGGTGCGGCTACCTCTGCCCGCAGACCGTGTGGACCGATCTGTTCCTCGCGATCGAGCGGTGGACGGAGGGAGACCGGCGCGAGCGCATCAAGAACGACGCCGGGCCGTGGACGCCGGCGCTCGTCGCGCGCAAGTCGCTGAAGCATTTCCTCTGGCTGATGACGGCGTGGTGGACCGGCGGGGCCTGGGTCCTCTACTTTGCCGATGCCCCGACGCTGGTTCACGATCTCGCCACCCTTCAGGCGCCGCTCATCGCCTATATCTGGATCGGCATTCTGACCTTCACGACCTATTCGCTCGCCGGCTACATGCGCGAGCAGGTCTGCCTCTATATGTGCCCGTGGCCGCGCATCCAGGCGGCGCTCACCGACGAGGATGCCTTCAACGTCAGCTACCGCTTCGATCGCGGCGAGCCGCGCATGTCGGTCAAGAAGGCCGCCACGGCGCGCCTCAGGGGAGAGCCGGCCGGCGACTGCGTCGACTGCAACCAGTGCGTTGCCGTCTGCCCGACCGGAGTCGACATCCGCAACGGCCCGAGTCTGGGCTGCATCCAGTGCGGCCTCTGCATCGACGCCTGCGATACGGTGATGAGCAAGGTCGGGCGGCCGACACGGCTGATCGCCTATGATACCGACCTCAACATCCGCGCGCGGATCGAGGGCAAGCCGCAGACGGCGCGGATCGTCCGGCCGCGCACGCTGCTTTACGCCGGCGCGATCGTCGTCGTCGCCGGGCTGATGCTCTGGACGCTCGCCAACCGCGCGGTCACGGCGCTCAATGTGATCCATGACCGCAACCCCGAATATGTCACCCTATCGGACGGCGGCGTTCGCAACGCCTACACACTGCGCATCCTCAACAAGCATCCCGAGGCACGCAGCTTTGCGATCGGCGTCGACCTCGCCGATGCCAGGCTCGACGTCGTAGGAGCCGATCCCGTGGACGGAAAGCCGGTTGTCGAGGTCGGGCCGGATCAGGCGCGGGAGCTTCGGGCAATCGTCAGCGTCGATCGCGCTACCGGCGACAGCCGTCCGATCCGCTTCACCATCGCGGACCAGAACGACGGCGCCCTGGTAAGTGCTGCCGACAACTTCCGCGGGCCGGGAGGCCCTCGATGAGCTTTCGTTTGCCCAGGTTGGCGCTGGCGCCGGCCCGGCAACTGACCGGCCGCAATGTTCTCGCGCTGCTCGTGGCGTTCTTCGGCGTCGTCATCGTCATCAACGTCTTCATGATGTCGGCGGCGATCCGGACCTTCGGCGGCGTCGATGTGCCGAGTTCCTACGAGGCCGGCCGCGCCTTCGAGAAGGAAGTCGCGAAAGCCGCGGCGCAGGCGGGCCGCGACTGGCGGGTCGACGAGGATCTCTCGGCCGCCGGCGGCGACCGCGTGCTCACCGTCCGCATCCTCGATGCCGGCGGAACCCCGATCACGGGTGTCCAGGTACGGGCGAAGCTCGCCCACCCCGTCGATGAACGGCAGGACGTCGAGCTTGCCATGTCGGAAGAGGAGTCCGGGGTATATCGCGGCCGCGGCCTGGTGGCCGCCGGGGTCTGGCAGCTCGAACTGCAGGTCGACCGCAGCGGTGAGCAGGTCTTCCGCTCGCGCAACCGGATCCTCGTACCATGACCGCGATCTGTTGCCCGCCGGCGGAACTGGCGTCCGGCCGGACACGGCCGGACGGGATCGACCTCAGTCATTTCATCCATTCGGCGGACGACGGCACCTGCCACGTCGACCTCGCCGTCGACGGCATCCATTGCGCGGCGTGCATCCACACGATCGAGCACGACCTTCTGGCCGTGCCGGGCGTCGAGGGGGTGCGTGTGAACTTCACGCTGCGCCGCGTGGGTGTCGACTGGCGGAGCGGAGAGATCGAGCCGGGAACGCTCCTCGATCGTCTCGCCGCGATCGGCTATCCGGCCCGCCCCTACAGCATGGGTGCCGAGGAAGCCGAGGTTGCCCGCGCCATGAAGCGGCTCATACGCTCCCTCGCCGTCGCCGGATTCGCAGCCATGAACATCATGCTGCTCTCGGTCTCGGTATGGTCGGGCAACGCTGCGGACATCACGCCGGAAACCCGCGACTTCTTCCACTGGTTCTCCGCGCTCATCGCCCTTCCGGCGGTTGCCTATGCCGGCTTGCCGTTCTTCGAGAGCGCCTGGCGCGCGCTCAAGGGGCGGCGGATCAACATGGACGTCCCGATCTCGCTCGGCGTGCTCATGGCGGTCGGCGTGTCGCTCTACGAAACGGCGATCTCGGCGCGGATCGTCTATTTCGAGAGCGCGGTCATGCTTCTGTTCTTCCTGCTCGCCGGGCGCGCGCTCGACCTCGCCATGCGGAGGAAGACCCGCGCGCTCGCCGGAAACCTCGCGGCACTGCGATCCGAAACCGCCGAACGGATAGGCCCCGACGGAACGATCAGGACGGTCCCGGCGGCCGGGCTCGAAGTCGGTGATACGATTCTCGTGAGGCCCGGGGACCGCGTTGCGGCGGACGGCACGGTGGTCGCCGGCAACTCGGCGGTCGACCAGAGCCTCGTCACCGGCGAGACCATGCCGAAGGCCGTATTTCCGGGCGACACGGTCTATGCCGGTTCGCTCAACCAGCGCGGTGCGCTGACCGTGACGGTCACGGCGCCGGAGGGCAACGCCCTCGTCGACGCGGTGCAGAAGCTTCTCGACAAATCGGTCGAAGCGCGCTCCAGGCGGGTCCAGCTCACGGACCGGGCCGCCCGGCTTTACGCGCCGGTCGTCCATCTCACCGCCCTGCTGGCGGCGATCGGCTGGCTCGTCGCCGGCGCCGGCATTCATCAATCGCTTCTGGTGGCGACGGCCGTCCTCATCATCACCTGTCCATGCGCCATCGCGCTGGCGATTCCGGCCGTGCAGGTCGCGGCGTCCGGCGCGCTCTTCCGCAGCGGCATTTTCCTCAACGCCGGCGACGCGATCGAGCGGCTGGCGGAAGTGGATACCGTCGTCTTCGACAAGACCGGTACGCTCACCCTACCCGACTCCGGCACCGTCAACACCGCGGAGATTCCCCCGCCCCTCCTCGACATCGCGACGCGGATGGCGCTTTCCAGCCGCCATCCGCTCGCCGCGGCGCTGGCCGTCCACGCCGGTGGCAAGACGCCCTTCGCGGACGCAGTCGAGACACCGGGTCGGGGCGTCACCGCGACGGTCGACGGCGTGGAAACCCGGCTCGGCTCGCCATCCTTCTGCGGCGTTGCCGCCGACAATCGTCCCGGCGAGTCGGTGCTGGCCCTGCGCTACGGAGAGGCGAGCGCGGTCTTCCGGCTGCGCCAGCGGCTCCGTCCGGGCGCCGTCGAAACAATCGCCGCGCTCCGCCGCCGCGGTCTGACCTGCGCGATCCTGTCGGGTGACTCCGCGGAGGCCGTCGCGCCCGTGGCGGCGGCGCTGCAGATCACGATTGCCGAGGCCGACTGCAGGCCGGCCGACAAGGTCGCCCGACTGGAGGCCCTCGCAGCCAAGGGGCACCGCGTTGCCTTCGTCGGCGACGGCTTGAACGACGCGCCATCGCTCACCGCCGCGCATGTCTCGCTGTCGCCGATCAGCGCCGTCGATCTCGCACAGGCACATGCCGACACCGTGTTCCTCGGCGATGCGCTTTCTCCGGTGGCCCGCGCGATCGACATCGCCGTCCGGGCGCGGCGCCTGATGAGCCAGAACCTCTGGTTCGCGGTCATCTTCAACACGGTCGCGGTGCCGCTGGCGATCGCCGGGCTGGCGACGCCGCTCGTCGCCGCCCTCGCGATGTCGGCATCCTCCGTTGCCGTGACGATCAATGCGTTGCGGGCGCTGCCGCGTGCTCCCAGCCCGCCGGCCCTCGCCGAACACGCCGCAATGGCTCCCGCATGACCGTGCTTGTCTATCTCATACCGGGGGCATTGCTGCTCGGTGCCATCTGGCTCGCGACCTTCCTGTGGACGCTCAACGACGGGCAATACGAGGACCTCGATGGCGCCGCGCTCCGGGTTCTGGACGACAGCGATATCGAAAGCCCCAATATTCCACGACCGCCGGACAAACCGCGGGCCGGCCCGGCGATCAAGCGCCGGACACCTTCGTTTCCGCAGGACAGGAATTTCGACGGCTAAGGCAAAGCACCGCAACCGGCAGTTGTCCTGACCGGGCGGTGATTTCGGAATCCGTGGGAGGACTTTCGTCAATGCACCGGCGCTCAGCCGCGCCGGTGCCGTTCGCCGGGACGGCAGCGCCGCTAATTCGTGATGAGATAGTTCTCGCGCTTCTTTCCGGCCTGCTCGAGCGCGACCAGCCAGCGCGGCGTGTTACCACGGCCGGTCCAAAGTTCGCCCTCCGGGCCGCGATACTTCGGGGCCACTTTCTTTCCGGCGATCGGGCTCCGCTTGGCCGACGCGACGCCCGGCGGACGACCGCGCCGCTTGGGCGGCGTCGGCCCGTTGGCCGCATGCCCGTGCAAATTGCTCAGCTCATCCATCCGCTTCTGGAGCTCGGCGCGCTCGGCCTCGATCTTTTTCGAGAGCGCACTATTGATTTGGTCCCGCAGCGAAACCAATTCGGGAACCGTCATTGCATTCAGGTTGAACTTGGCCATTTTTGCCCGCTTTCCGTTCAGGAGTTTTCCCGCATAGCGCCTACCGGTCATCAAGTAAACCAATCAAAAGATGCATGCATTATGGCGCCTTACCACAATATGACTTTCTCAAAGGATATTGATCCGCGAATATACCGTGAACGCCCTTTCATCCGGCGGGAAAGCCTATCGGAAGGATAAAGGCCGATCTGTTCAATATCGGCCGGTCCGCCGCGGGGGCGGAGACTATGCGGCGACAGGGCCAAACCCGTCCGGCAGCCCGATCCTGACGGGTGCCGGTTCGGGGTTCCGAAAAGAGGATTCCCGCTCTAACCCTTGAGGCTGCGGTCGAGGCAATCGAGCCAGTTGTCACGCGCCAGCTTGACCAGAAGCGCGTTGTCGTAGCCGTGGTCGGCCAGGGCGCGGAAAAGGGTCGGGACGCCGGTCACGTCCTTGATCGGATCGGGAAGCGTGCAGCCGTCGAAGTCCGAACCGAGCCCGACATGATCCTCGCCGAGCTTCTCGATCAGGTAGTCCATGTGGCGCAGCATGGGGTCGAGCGTCATGTCGGTCGCGGCCATGCCGTCCGCGCGGAGGAACGAGGTCGAGAAATTGAGTCCGACCATGCCCGATGATTCGCGGATCTGAGCGAGCTGGCGGTCCGTCAGATTGCGCGGCGTCCGGCAAAGCGCATGGACATTGGAATGGGTCGCGACAAGCGGGGCCGTCGACAGGCGGGCCACGTCGTCAAAGCCCGCCCGGTTCATGTGCGACAGATCGATCATGATGCCGAGCTGGTTGCAGAGCCGGACCAGTTCCTTGCCGCGATCGGTGAGGCCGGGACCGATATCGGGATCGCCGGGGAACTTGAACGGCACGCCGTGGCCGAAGACCGTAGGCCGGCTCCAGACGGGCCCGAGGGAGCGCAGACCGAGCGCGTGGAAGAGATAAAGCGCATCGAGATCGGGACCGATCGCCTCGGCTCCCTCCATGTGCATGACGCCGGCAATCCGGCCCGCATCAAGGGCGGCGCGCACCGCCGCCGCGCTGCGGCAAATGGCAAAATCGTCCGGCGCAGCGCGCTCCATCCAATAGAGTTGGCCGGCCATCCCGAGAGCCACCGGTTGCGCCTTCTCGTGCGGGATCGGCGGCGGCAAGGGGACTTCGAAAGGGGCATGCGCCATCAGCGCCATGAAGTCGGCCATCGACCCTTCGCCCGGCGACGGCACGTAGATCGCGAACAGGCCGCCGGCGAAGCCCGCCCGCTTCATCCGCTGCAGATCGAGGTGCCCGGCGCCTGACGACCCGAGCCATATCTCCTCGCGCTTCTCCGGCGCGCTGTAGAGGCGAAGGAGAAGGTCGTTGTGGCCGTCGAAGAAGCGGATGAGGTCGCTCACGGCGCGGTCTTCGCTCCAACCCGGTTGTGCTTGTGCCGATGCCCCATGCTGGCCCTCCCCCGTGCCCGGTGCCTATGATCGACCCGGCGCAGAGGTGCCCCGGCGAGATGAGCGGTTCCCACGACGGTTCACGGCAGCATCGGCCGCCAGGCCCGCCGCCGAAGCTTTACTGGGACCGGCCGCCCTGGAATCGTTGGTCATTCCAGCACGTCCGGGATTTCCTTCCAACGGCGGCAGTCCGCCGCGGGACCGGACCCGTCCGTGCCCTGCCCCGCCGTGAGCGGCCACTCGACGACTTGCCGGTTGCGGGTATCGACGGAAAGGAGACCACGCTCGCGGCATTTCTCAATCAGACCTGCACGGACGGTTTCCTCGTCCTCAGGGACGGCGCGATCGTCCACGAACGCTACCTGAACGGGATGGACGAGCGCACGCTCCACCTTTCGCAGTCCGTGTCGAAATCGTTTGCAGGGGCGCTGGCCGGCATCCTCGCCGGGCGCGGCATCCTCGATGTGAGCGCCGAGGTCACGGACATCGTTCCGGAGCTTGGCGCGACCGCCTATCGCGGTGCCACGATCCGGCACCTTCTCGACATGGCGAGCGGCGTCCGCTTCACCGAGGACTACGACGATCCGTTCTCCGACGTCGGCCGCCTCGACGTGGCCTCGGGCTGGAAGCCGGTTCCGCCCGGCGCGGAGGCGCGTCTCCGCTGGCCGCAAAGCGTGTTCGACCTCATCCTCAGCCTCGACGAGCGCGAGCACGAGCATGGCGGCCGCTTCTCCTACCGTTCGATCGAGACCGACGTGCTGGCGCTTGTGCTGGAGCGTGCGGCCGGGAGACCCTTTGTCAATCTCCTCTCCGAAGGAATCTGGCAGAAGCTCGGCATGGAGGAGGACGCCTGCATGACCGTCGATGCGACCGGGTTCGCGCTTGCCGATGGCGGGCTGAACGCGTGTCTCCGCGACTACGGGCGGTTCGGGCAGATGATTCTCGACGATGGCGGCGGCATCGTCCCGGCGGAGTGGGTCGCGGCGACGCGGTCGGGCGACCATTCGCTGTTCGGCCCGCCCTATACCGGCGTCCTGCCCGACGGCGCCTACCGCAACCAGTTCTGGATCGAGGACCGCCGGAGCCGAAACCTCATCGCGCGGGGCGTGTTCGGCCAGCTCATTCATGTGAGCTGGGAGACCAGGACGGTGGTCGTGAAGCTGTCCAGCTGGCCCGAATTCGTCAATCGCGCCTGGACGGTCGCGACGCTCGACGCGATCCGCCGGATCGGCGCGGCCCTCAGCTGATCCTGAGCAGATCACGCGACAGCGGCGCCATCACCTCGCAGCCGGTCTCGGTGATGAGGACCTGATCCTCGATGATGAAGCCGCCGAGGCCGTCGAGGTACCAGGGCGTCTCGAAGGCGAGGACCATTCCGGGCTCCAGCACCGCGTCCGACGTGGCCGCAATGAACGGCCACTCCTCGCTCCAGATCGAGGCGCCGACGCCGTGACCGAAATGGCCGCGGTTATAGGTGTCGAACCCCTGATCCCACATGGACGTCGCCGTTGCCCGATAGATGTCGGCAAGCGGCATGCCGGGCTTGAGCAGGGCGAATCCCGTATCGAAGGCGCGGCGGAGCGCGGAATAGATGCGCTCCGCATCGCGGTGCGGACTGCCCAGCACGAAGGTGCGCCCGCCGTCCGAACTATATCCGGCTACGACGCAGCCCACGTCGACCTTGATGAGATCGCCCTGCCGGGCCGGGCCGCCGGGGGCGAAACCGTCGCCTGCAACCGAGATGTAGGCCCAGGCCGATTGCGGCGGAGGGTGGCCAAGGCGCTCGGCCTCGGCGAAGGCAGCGTCCTTCCAGATCTCGGTCATCCGGGCGGCGTCCATCCCCACTTCGATCGAGCCGGCGAGATGGACGATCCCGGCCCTCGCATAGAGCGCCGCATTCCGCAGGTGCTCGATTTCCGCCGGCGCCTTGACGGCGCGCAGTCGCTCGACCAGCCGCGTGCAGTCCTGCCAGGCGACTGGGAGCGCGGCGAAGGCCGGATAATCGGCCGCGGGAACGAAGCCGAGTTCGAGACCGATCCGGCCGGTCAACAGCCCCCGCTCTGCGAGCACGTCGCGGAGCAGGTCGAGCGCCAGCGACAGGTCATACTGCGCCGGACGCGGCGCGCGTGCCGGACGCGACGGATCCGCGTGGGGATGGGTCCCGCTTTCGACCCAGATCGGGTGGCTGCGGACGTCGGCTATGCCCGAGTGCGCGGCGAATTCGCTTGCCTGCAAATCGCCGACGATCGCCGCGAGCGGCCCACCTTCGTCCGCCGGGACGATTACAAAAGCGGCGCCGGCGCGCCTCCAGAACGTCGCAACGCCTGGAAACGCGCCGGTCGCGTAGCGGATGGTTTCCGGCTGGGCAAGAACCAGGGCGTCGAGCCCCTGTTCCCGCATCAGCCGCGCGGCGCGGTGCCGGTCGAGATAACCCGGCACCGTGCCAGCCGCCTCACTTGCTCGTCAGGTTGTAGTAGACGACGTCGGCAGACGGTCCCTGGATGTACCCCTGCACGTTGGCGCGGTCGGCGCGCTGCGCGGTTTCCTGAAACATGATGATGTAGGGACCGACATCGAGCAGCTTCTTCTGCAGCTCGATATAGTCGGCCTTGCGCTTGGCTTCGTCGCGCTCGCTCGCCGCGTCCGCCACCGCCTTCACCATGTCCGCGTCCTGCCAGGTGTTGCGCCAGGCGAGCGGATGCCCGGCGGCGCCGTCGGAGTTGTCGGTGTTGGTGATGAAGCCGTCGGCATTGGTGTGCGGGTCCATGTAGTCCGGGCCCCAGTAGACCATCAGCATCTGGTGCTGCCGGGCACGGTATTTGGTGAGAAGCGGCTTCATCTCTGCCGAGACGATATTCACCTTGATGCCGCCCTGCGCCATCGTCGACTGGACCGACTGGGCCATGTTGGTGAAGGGCGCGAAGTTCGGCGCGTCGAGGTCGATCGAGAAGCCGTTCGGGTAGCCGGCGGCGGTGAGAAGCTCCTTCGCCTTGGCCGGGTCGAGCTTGTAGGGATTCTCGTCATACGAGGCCCAGAAGCCGGACGCCCAGAACGACTGGTGGACCTGCTCGGCGCCCTTCAGGAAGGAGTTGGCCATCCCGTCATAGTCGACCAGGTAGCGGAGCGCCTGGCGGACGCGCGGGTCCTGGAGCTCCTTGGTCTTGAGGTTGAGGCCGATGTAGTAGAGGAGCGCCTGCGGCACCGTCGTGACCTTGACGTCCTTGTTGCCGGCGATGGCGGCGACCTGGTCGGGCGTGAGGTTGTCCGCGATATCGACGTCGCCCTTCTCGAGCGCCAGGCGCTGCGCCGATGCTTCCTTGATGTGGCGGATGACGACCCGCTTCAGCTTGGCGGGCCCGCCGCGGTAGTTCGGGTTGGCCTCGAGCACCACCGAGTCGTTCGCCTTCCACGACTTGATGATGTAGGCGCCGGAGCCGGCCGAATTGGTCTTCAGCCAGGCGTTGCCCATGTCGCCGTTTGATTCGTGCGACATCGCCGTCTTCATGTCGACGACCGAGCCGACCACTGACCCGAGAAGCGCATAGACGAGGGTCGGCGCGAAGTTGGCGGTGATGGTCACCTTCAGCGTCGAGTCATCGGGCGCGGTCACCATCTTGTCGATGTTGTCCTTGTCCCAGCCGAGCTGGCTGAGCAGGAACACCGGGGTCTTTTCGAGCTTGATCACCCGCTGCAGCGACCAGGCGGCATCGGCCGCGGTCACCGGATTGCCGGAAGCGAATTTCTGGCCGGCGCGGATCTTGAAGGTGAAGGTCTTGCCGTCGTCGCTCACCGCGACGCTCTCGGCGACGCCCGGCACCAGCTTGTTGATGTCGGTCGGCTCGAACCGCATGATGCGGTCATAGGAATTGGCGATCACCTCGATCCCGGAGAGCTCGTAGGCTTCCGCCGGGTCGAGCGAGATCAGGTCGTCGATTTGCTTGGCGATCACCAGCGTATCGGCCGGCGTCGCCGCCATCGCCTGCGGCGACAGTGCGAAGAGCGCTCCTGCCAGCGCTCCGTATTTCAAGGCTTTCCACATGACATTTCTCCCCGGAAATTGGCCTGGGTTAGGCGCGCGACCATGAGGTCGGTTTGCAGTCCAGGCGATTTGAGACCTTTTGCAACTGACTGGCAAGACAATGAAATTCTCTGCGTCCGACCGGTCATGGCCGGCATTGGCGATTCTCAGGCGGCCCGGGTGAAGCCGCGGCTGGCGGCGATAAGTTCGCGCGTGTAATCGGCGGCCACCCTGCCCGATCGCAGATCGGCGGCGCTGACCTCCTCGACCAGTCTCCCCAGCTGCATGATCGCGATGCGCGTGCAGAGATGGGCCACGACCGCGAGGTCGTGACTGACGAGGATGCCGGTGAGACCATAGCTCTGCCGAAGCTTGGCGAGGAGGTTGAGGATCTCCGCCTGCACGGAAACATCGAGCGCCGAGGTGGGCTCGTCGAGGAGGAGGATCGGCGGCCTGAGGATCAGCGCCCGGGCAATGGCGACGCGCTGGCGCTGGCCGCCCGAAAGCTGGTGCGGATAGCGGAACCGGTGGATCGGCTGGAGGCCGACATCGGCAAGCGCCGCCCCGACCCTGTCATCGATGCCGCCGATGCGCTGGATCACCAGCGGCTCGCGCAGGATATCGTCGACCGTCTGGCGTGGGTGGAGCGAAGCGTAGGGGTCCTGGAAGACGAATTGCAGAAGCCGCCGGTCCGCACGGCTGCGCCGCCGCGCCGCCGGCCGGCCGTCGATCTCGAGCCTGCCGGCGGTGAAGGGAAGAAGGCCGGCGATCGCCTTGAGTATCGTCGACTTGCCCGATCCCGATTCGCCGACGATCCCGTAGGTCTCGCCCGCGGCGACCTCGAAGGATACGCCCTGAACGGCATGGATGTGCTGCCGGCCGATGTTGAACGTGACGCTGAGGTCGCGAACCGCGATCATCGCAGCCATGCGGGGTCCCGGGTAACGGTGGCGAGCTTGGCGCGAGGTTCGTCGAGCGAGGGCGCCGAGGCGACCAGCGCGCGCGTATAGGGGTGTCTGGCATTGTGGAGATCGCGCGCCGCAATCTCCTCGACGATCCTGCCGCCATACATGACGAGCACCCGGTCGCAGAAGCTCGAGACCACGGTCAGGTTGTGGCTGATGAAGATCAGCCCCATGCCGCGCTCGCTTACCAGGTCATCGAGGATGCGCAGGACCTCGTTCTGGACGGTCACGTCGAGCGCGGAAGTCGGCTCGTCGGCAATCAGCAAATCCGGCTCGGCGATCAGCATCATGGCGATCATGACGCGCTGGCCCATGCCGCCGGAGAGCTGATGCGGATGGAGGTGATAGACGACCTCGGGATTGCGGATGCGGACGGCCTCGAGCATCGCCAGGGTCCGCCGCTCCGCTTCCCTGTGGCTGGTCCCCAAATGCAGGAGGCAGGTTTCGGCGATCTGCCTGCCCACGGTTCGAACCGGGTTCAGCGAGTATTTCGGATCCTGGAGCACCATCGACATGCGCCGGCCGCGCAGCCGCTGCCAATCGCGTTCGCTGCACTTGAGCAGGTCCTCGCCGGCATAAGTCATCGTCCGGGCCGTGACGATGCCCGGCCGAGGGATGAGGCCGAGCAGCGCCCGCCCGGTCGTCGACTTGCCCGACCCGGATTCCCCGACGATGCCCAGGCGCTCCCGGCCGAGGGTGAAGCTGGCGTTCCGCACCGCGCGGGTAGCGCCGGTCCGCCCCGGGAAGGTTACGTTCAGATCTTCGACGACGAGAAGCGCGCCGCTCATGCCGATTTCGGGTCGAACACGTCGCGGAGGCCGTCGCCGAGCAGATTGAATCCGAGGCTGACGATGAAGATGGCGACGCCGGGGATGGTCGCGACCCACCACTGGTCGAGGATGACGTCGCGCCCGGAGGAGACCATCGCGCCCCATTCGGCCGCCGGCGGCTGGGCTCCGAGGCCGAGGAATCCGAGGCCCGCCGCGGTCAGGATGATCCCGGCCATGTCGAGCGTCAGGCGCACGATGACCGAGGACAGGCAGAGCGGCACGATGTGGCGGAAAAGGATGCGCCAGGTCGAGGCGCCCTGCAGCACGACCGCCTGAATGAAGTCGCTATGGGCGATGGCAAGCGTTTCCGAGCGCGCGATGCGCGCATAGGCCGGCCACGCGGTGAGCGAGATGGCGATGACGGCGTTCTCGATCCCCGGCCCGAGGGCAGCGGCAAAGGCCAGGGCCAGAACCAGGCGGGGAAAGGCGAGGAAGATGTCGGTGATCCGCATCAGCACCGTGTCGACCCAGCCGCCAAGGTAACCGGCGACCGTTCCGACCGCGAGACCGATCGGCGCGACGACCACCGAGACCAGGAGAACGATGGTCAGCGTCACCCGCGCGCCAAAGAGCGTTCGCGCGAAGATATCGCGGCCGAGTTCGTCGGTGCCGAACCAGTGCGCCGCCGAGGGCGGCGCGAGCCGGCCGGCGAGGTCCTGGTCAAGCGGCGACTTGCCCAAGGCAAGCAGCGGCGCGAAGACGGCCATCAGGACGAGCACGGCGACGATGACCAGGCCGGCCAAGGCCGTCGGATTGGCGACGATCGCCCGGACGGCGCGATAGGCGTTGCCGAGGATCGCCTGACGCCGCGATGTCGGCGTCTCGCTCATCAGCCATTGCCCCAGCGCGGTGCTCACGTCGCCCTCAGCCGCGGGTCGAAAAGGCGGTAGAGCAGGTCGCAGACCTGATTGATGCCGATGAACACGGCGCCCACCAGAACGGTGCCGCCGAGCACGGCGTTCATGTCGCTGTTGAAGAGGGCGTTCGTGATGTAGAGGCCAAGCCCCGGCCAGGCGAATACGGTTTCGGTGAGGACCGCGCCCTCGAGCAGCGAAGCGTAGCTGAGGCCGATCACCGTGATCAGCGGCACCATGATGTTGGGGAAGGCGTGCCGCCATACCGCCCGCCAGAAGGAGTTGCCCTTGATGCGGGCGGCAGTGACGTATTCCTGACTGAGCTGATCGATCATGAAGCTGCGCGTCATGCGGGCGATGTAGGCGAGCGAGTAGTAGCCGAGGATGCTGGCGGGCAGAATCAGGTGGCTGAACGCGTTGGCGAAAATCTCCCAGTTTCCGTCGAGCGCCGAGTCTATGAGGATGACGCCGGTGCGCGGGGTCACGACGTCGTCGAAGAAGACGTCGAGCCGGCCGGTGCCCGACACCCAGCCAAGCTTGCCGTAAAAGACGAACAGCCCGACGAGGCCCAGCCAGAAGACCGGCACCGAATAGCCGAAGAGGCCGACGACCCGGATGACATGGTCGGGCCAGCGCCCCTGGCGGGCGGCCGCCAGGACGCCGGCGGGGACGCCAACCAGCACGCCGACGATCGTCGCGATCGTCGCCAGTTCGAAGGTCGCCGGAAACACGCGGACGAGATCGCTCAGAACCGGCCGGGCGGTGAGAACCGACATGCCGAAATCGCCGCCCAGCAACCGCCGCAGGTAGATGAAGTACTGGACGAAGATCGATTGGCCGAGGCCGAGCGCCTCGTAGGCCCGGTCGTAGGCGGCCTTGGTCGCCTTGTCGCCGACCACCGCCAGCACCGGGTCGATCTTGGTCAGCCGGCTGATGAAGAAGGTGACCGCCGTCAGGCCGATGAACGTCGCCGCGAGGCTGGCGAGGAACGAGCCGGTGCGCCGGAGAACCACCGCCGCAAGGTGGGTGCGGGGCGGATCGAGAAACACGCCGGCGGTGCCGGTGGTCGACATCAGCCGGGCCCGGCTCGCCTGGCGTCGAAGTAAAGCGCAAGCGAGCAGCAGAGCCGCGCCGGGACGGCGAGGCCGGCCTCGGCCGAGGCGACCCGTTCCGGCGTGTAGAAGCCGGCAGCGTCGAGAAGGTTGATCGTTGCCACCAGATCGCCTTCCAGAACCACCGGAATGTTCAGGACCGATCCGCAGCCGAGCGAGGCGATGAGCGCATGGTCGGGAAAAACCCTGGCGATATCCTCGATCGTGTTGGCGACGAAGCTCCGCCTTTCTCCGTGGACCACGTCGAACCAGGCGTCGCGATGGATCGGCTTGGTGCCGGAGACCGGGTATTCCGCCGGACGGTTGCTGTAGGCGCGCCGCGCGAGACCGGCGGGCATGTCGACGACCATCACCGTGAACAGCCGGTGGCCGACCTCGGCCCTCGCCAGATCCTCAAGCGCCTGCCAGCTCGCACGGGGCTCCCGGGCCCGGGAAACCGCATCAACGAAGCTGGCCACACTCGACGACATGCTCTGTTGCTCGCCCAAGGTCGGAGCGTGTGCCAACACTCGACGATTTCGGTGCGCAAGCCAAGCCTGCCCGCCAATCGCCACGGCGTCGGACGGATCGGGGCTGCGTTCGGACAGGGCTCAGCCTGCCTTCAGATACCCGTGTTCGTCGACCTTGCCGAAGCAGGTCTTGCAGGGTTTCCCGGCGGTGGCGGCAAAGAGCGGCACTTCGCTCACCGCCTGCTTCCCGCACAGCGTCTTCAGCCGCCCGAGCTTCAGCATCTTGTGATGCGGCGGTGCAAGATGCACCCGCGCGTCGCCGAGGGCATGCACCGGAATCGTGCGCCCCGCCGCCGCCATCAGCGCCTCAGCGGATCGAGAGATAGGGCGCCGCGAGTACCGTGATCAGCGCGGCGTTCAGCACAAGAAACGCAGCAACGCGGGTGAGACTTGCGGCCATGGTCGCCTCCGTCAACGGCGGCGGCACCATGATCCGGTTGCCTGTCCGGGGCAGTGACGGCGTTCACAGGGCCGGCAACCCTATTGTTCGAGGCTTTCGACCGGCACGGTCACCCTGACGGTAAGGCCGCCCGGACTCCAGCGCCGCTCGATCTCGCCGCCGAGCTGGCCGGTCACCGTGGCCTTCGAAAGGCGCGAGCCGAAGCCTTCGCTCTGCGGTTCTCCGTCGACGGCCGGTCCGCCCTCCTCCATCCACATGAACCGCAGACGGCCATCCTCGACCGACCAGTTCGCCCGGACCCGCCCTTCCGCGTTGGACAGAGCGCCATACTTGGCGGCATTGGTCGCGATCTCGTGGAAAAGGAGCGCCAGACTCGCCACCGCACCGCCAGCGACATTGACTTCGGGCCCCGACAGCATGATCCGATCGGCGGCCATCTCGTCCTGATGCGGCGATACGATCGTCGCGAGCAGCTGCATCAGCGTCGTCGCCGGACGCGTCTGGATGTCCTCCCCGGCCACGGGCAGCGTGGTCGCATGCGCCCGGTCGAGTGCGGCAAGGCGCTCGCGGATCGCGGCCGCCATCGCCTCGGTCGAGGTTGCATGGCGCGCCGTCAGCGCCACGACCGCCCCCGCCAGGGCGAACAGATTCTTCACCCGGTGCTGCATCTCGCGCAGAAGAAGCCGCTGCCGCTCCTCGGCGCGCTTCTGCAGCGTGATGTCGCGGGAGATGTTGGAAGCGCCGACAATCCGCCCGGCGCTGTTCCTGATCGGCGAAACCGTGAGCGAGATGTCGACCAACGAACCGTCCTTCCGCTTGCGGATGGTCTGGTAGTGGTCGATCGTCTCGCCGCGGCGGATGCGCTCGAGGATCGCCGGTTCCTCGTCCTGGCTTTCCTCGGGCATGAGCGTGGTCATCGGCCTGCCCACGATCTCTTCGGCGGCATAGCCGAAGAGCTTCTGCGCGCCGCGGTTCCAGCTCTGAATGACGCCGTTCAGGTCCTTGCCGATGATCGCGTCGTCGGACGATTCGACGATCCGCGCCAGCCGATCGACGGCTTCCTCCCCCTTCCGCCGTTCGGTGACGTCGATATCGACGCCGCCGTAGCGAACCGGCCTGCCCTGCGCGTCTCGGATGACCCGCCCGCGCCCGAAGATCCAGCGCAACTGTCCGTCGGGACGGATGATCCGGTATTCGATCTCGTAGGTGTCGGCGCCGTCGGCGATCGCCTGGCGGTAGCCGTGGATCACCCGTTCGCGGTCGTCGGGGTGGCGGAGGCTGCGCGTCACCTCGATCGGAACGCCTTCCGGCTCGAACGGCAGTCCCATGATCCGGAAGAATTCCGGCGTGCCGCGCAGGACGTTGGTGGCGAGATCAAGGTCCCAGACGCCGATTCCGGCAGAACGCTCGGCAAGGTCGAGTATCTCGCTGCGCTCGCGCATCTCCTGCTCGAGCTTCCTGCGGGCGCTGATATCGCGGAAGAAGACGGAGAGATTGCCGCGGATCGGATAGAGGTGAAGCTCGACCGGGTGGTCGGTCGCGGTCGAAACCACCTCGACATGCAGCGGCTCGCCCGATGCGAAGGCGCGCTCGTGGATCTTGTACGGCTCGGAATTCGCAAACCTCGGGAAGACATCGACGATCCGCTTCCCGACCAGCTCCTCGCGCGACTTGCCCCAGAACCGCTCGGCACTGTGATTGACGTAGAGGAACGTCCAGCCGCGATCGAGCGCGTAGTACGCCTCCTCCATGCTTTCGAGGATTTCGACGCTGGTTGGCAGGACCGACGCGGCCGTGGCCGGCCTCGCGTCCAAGGGCCGCTCCCTCGATCCGTCCATCGCCCGCCCCGGTATTTCCGACCCCGCCTCGCTCACCTGGCGGCCCCACCCGACTCCGCACTCTTCACCAGGCGCGTCTCCAGGACGCGCGGGGAATCCACGTTCCCGAAGTCGCGCTGCTTCTTCATGCAGAGCGTGTACTGCGCGTCGACGAAGTTCCGCACCTTGCGCTCGACCCCGCCGCATCCGGCAGGTCCGGTGATCTTCTCGGCGGCCGGCACGAAATCGTTGCCGCATTCGAGGAAGATCTTGCGCCGGGTTTCTTCGTGCCAGCGCACCTTGGCAAGGAAATCCTTCCACATCGACGCGGTGGCCGGGCTGATCTTAGCCGGCTCAGCAAGCTTCGGCAGCGTAATCACGAATTTCCAGGTGAACGTCAGGTCGCTCACCTTGCAGACGCCGTCGACCGTGCCGGTCTTGAAGGTCAGCTGGTGATCGTGGGTGATGTTGGCGATCGCGGGACCGTCGTCCGGATCGTTGATCGGATGCTCGATGATATAGGACCAGATGTCGCGGGGCGTCGTGCCAAGGATCCGGTGATCGCGATAGACGGTCGTATGCTTGAGGCTCGCGGCGGGAGCGGCGATCACCGCGGCCAGGACAACAACCCAAGCTGCGAGCAGGCTCGAACCCAACCGCAGCATCAACCGCACGCCCATGCTCCATTCCCAGTCAATGGACAAATCCTAGCACGTTCGTTCCCGGCCAATATCGAAAAATCGTTAGCCTCGCTCTATGCAAATCCAAAGCGCTTTGGGCTATGGTTCGCCGCGCTTTTGGCTTCGAGCATCGGGAGGAGATGAAATGGCGATCCGTACGGTGGTTTGGGGTGAGAATATTCACGACCGCGAGGACGAAACCGTGCGCGGCATTTATCCCAAGGGCATGCACGGTGCGATTGCCGACGCTCTTTCGGCCGACAAGGACATCTCGGTCTCGCTCGCAACGCTGGATCAGCCCGAGCACGGCCTCAGCGAAGCGCGCCTGAAGGAGACGGATGTGCTCACCTGGTGGGGTCACCGCGGCCATGACCTCGTCGCCGACGAGATCGTCAACCGCGTCGCCCAGCGCGTCTGGGAAGGCATGGGCCTCATCGTCCTCCACTCCGGCCACTTCTCGAAGCTGTTCAAGAAGCTGATGGGGACGCCCTGCGCCCTGCAGTGGCGCGAGGCGGGCGAGAAGGAGCGCGTCTGGGTGATCAACCGCACGCACCCGATCGCGAAGGGCCTGCCACCGTCCTTCGTGGTTCCCGAGACCGAAATGTACGGCGAGCCGTTCTCGATCCCCGAACCGATGGAGACGGTGTTCATCAGCTGGTACGACGGCGGCAACGTCTTCCGGTCGGGCATCACTTACCGGCGCGGCGGCGGCAGCATCTTCTATTTCTCGCCCGGCCACGAGGTCTATCCGATCTATCACAACGAATACGTCCAGATCGTGCTCCGCAATGCGGTGAAATGGGCCTACAACCCGAACCGTTTCCCGGCGGACCAGTGGGAACAGCGCAACATCAAGGCGCATGAGCCGATCACGGTGAAGGGCCCGGTGCTGAGCGCCGCCGGCCACGGCCGTTAGTGGCGGCGCGGTCATGACGACGCGGCTTCTCATCCTGGGCACCGGTGCGATGGCGCGGTCGCACGCGACGGCTTTTGCTGCCGAGCCGGATATCGAAATCGTCGCGGCGGTCGAGCCCGACAAGAAGCGGCTTGCCGCATTCGCAAAGGAGTTCGGCATCCGGAAGCGGTTTGCCGATCTCGACGCCGCCCTCGACTGGGGCAGGTTCGACGCCGCGACCAACGTGACGCCGGACGCCGTCCATCACCCGACGACGATGAAGCTCATCGCGGCAGGCAAGCATGTGCTTTGCGAGAAGCCGCTCGCCACCGTCTATCCGCTGGCGCTTGAAATGGCCGACGCGGCGGAGAAGGCGGGCCTCATCAACATGGTGAACCTCACCTACCGCGCCTCTCCCGCCCTGCAGCGGGCCCGCGAATGGGTGAAGTCCGGCAGGATCGGAAACCTGCGGCACTTCGAGGCTTCCTACCTCCAGAGCTGGCTGGTCTCCAGGCACTGGGGAGACTGGCGGACGGGACCCCAGTGGCTGTGGCGGCTGTCAACCAAGCACGGCAGCAACGGCGTGGTCGGCGATATCGGCATCCACATCATCGATTTCGCCAGCTTCGGTGCGGCGAGCGACGTGGTTTCGCTGGCAAGCCGGGTGAAGACATTCCACAAGGCCCCGGGCGACCAGATCGGCGAATACCGGCTCGACGCCAACGACTCCTTCGCGATGACCGCGGAACTCGCCAACGGGGCGATCGGAACGATCCAGGCGACGCGCTTCGCCACCGGGAATTCCAACGAACTGCGCCTTTCGCTCTATGGCGACGCCGGCGCGCTTCGCGTCCATACCAACGGCAAGGTCTCCTCGCTCGAGATTTGCGCCGGGGCGGATATCGAGAAGCAGATCTGGCGAAAAGTCCGCTGCCCGCCGGCGCCGACCACGTTCCACCGGTTCGCACAAGCGTTGTCCGCCGGGAAGAACGGCGACCCGGATTTCCGGCGCGCCGCCGACATCCAGCGGGTGCTGGACCTCGCGCTCGAATCGGGAAAAACCGGGAAAACGATCACGATCGTGTGACAGGACGTTGCGCCGCAACAACACCCGCCGGGCAATCTTCCGGCGGCTCGCGGCTGAAGCTTGCCCGAGTCCGACAAAGCCTGCATGGAATGCGGAGGGGGCTCTGGACGGCGCGTGACCGGCGTGCCGGCGTTGGGAATTTGCGATGCGGATTCGGATTCTTCTTGCCCTGGTCATCGCTGCCGGAACGATCGCAGCACTGCCCGCCCGCGCGGAAATGCGCACCTATTGGGACGCCACGTCCAAACAGTGGCTCGTCGCCGACGACAAATCGCGCGAATTCCGCCGGGCCTCGCGCGACCGCATCCCGCGCGAGATGGTTGCCTATGACGGCGCCTACCCGCCCGGCACCATCATCGTCGATACGGACGCGCGCCGTCTCTACTTCGTGATCCCCGGCGGCAAGGCGATCAAGTACGCGATCGGCGTCGGCCGCGAGGGCTACACCTGGTCCGGCACGGACGTGATCACCAACAAGGCCGAATGGCCGACCTGGAAGCCGCCCGCCGAGATGATCGCCCGCGAGAAGGCCAAAGGGCACATCCTTCAGGAAACGATGCCCGGGGGCCTGGACAACCCGCTTGGCGCCCGCGCCCTCTATATCGGCTTCAGCTTCTACCGCATTCACGGGACCACCGACCCGCGCAGCGTCGGCCATGCGGTCTCGTCCGGCTGCATCCGGCTCACCAACGAGGACATCATCGACCTTTACGACCGCGTGCGGCTGGGGACCCGCGTCGTGGTCCTCCTCAAATCGCCGATGTCGGGCGTGGCCAGCGCCGCGGCGCCGGGCACCGTGCCGAAACCGCGCCTCAATCCGCTGCCGAAGGTCCTCGCCAAGGCCGAGCCTGCCAAGGATGGGGGCGTGACGGTGCGCAAGCCGCGTTCGGTCGCGGTCACGACCATTCTGCCGAAGACAGGGACGGCCCAGGTCGTCGCCAAGGACGTCGTGAAGCCGGATGCCGCAAAGACCGACGCGGCTACCGTGATCCCCGACCCCGTTCCGGCCGGGTCAGGCGACACCCTCGCCGATGCCCGTCCGGGCTCCGCAAAGCCGGTTCTGCTCGACGGCACCGCGACCGGCGCCGACCCGCTGCCGCCGGCCAGCCACTGACCTAACGCGGCGGTGGATCGCGGCTGAGGCCCTTGGCTTTCAGCTCCGCAAGGTACTCGTTCCACAGCGCCGGACGCTGGTCGCCGAGCTTCCGGAGATAGGCCCAGGAGAACAGCCCGGTATTGTGTCCGTCCGAGAAGGTGATTTTCAGCGCGTAGTTGCCGACCGAATCGACCGCGGCAATGGCCACGTCGCGTTTGCCGCCGACGGTAACACGCTGTTCGCGGCTATGGCCCTGAACCTCGGCAGACGGACTCATCACGCGCAGCATCTCGGCCGGCAATTCGTGCTCGACCTCGTCGTCGAAGCGGATAGAGAGGGCGCGGCGGTCCTTGCGGACGCGGATTTCGATCGGCCAGGGCTGCTTGTCGGGCATGGCGGAGGGCTTAGTTCGGCGGCGCGGGAAGGGCAAGCCACGCCTGGCATTCGGCCTGAAGGCCACTACATGGTGTGTCGATATGGTCTGCCGGCCATTTCGATGGCAGAATGGCTCGGACATGCCGCTTGACGCCGCCCCCCTCGCCGTTCCCGCGCCTCTCGCCGATCCGTTCGGGCGCCTCATCACCTATGTCCGGATTTCGGTCACGGACCGTTGCGACTTCCGCTGCGTCTATTGCATGGCGGAGGATATGACGTTCCTGCCCAAGCAGGATGTCCTGTCGCTGGAGGAGCTGGACCGGCTTGCCTCGGCCTTTGTCGCGCGCGGCGTCCGCAAGCTGCGGCTCACCGGCGGCGAGCCGCTTGTCCGCAAGAATGTCATGTGGCTCGTCCGCGCGCTGTCGCGCCACCTCGACACGGGCGCGCTCGATGAACTGACGCTGACCACCAACGGCTCGCAGCTCGCCCGCTACGCCTTCGAGCTCGCCGATTGCGGCGTGCGGCGCATCAACGTCTCGCTCGACACGCTCGATCCGGTGAAATTCCGCGCGATCACGCGCTGGGGCGACCTCGGCAAGGTGATGGCCGGCATCGATGCGGCCCAGGCCGCGGGCATCCGGGTCAAGATCAACGCCGTGGCGCTGAAGGGCGCCAACGAGACCGAGTTCGACGACCTCATCCGCTGGGCGCACGGCCGCGGCATGGACCTGACGCTGATCGAGACGATGCCGCTCGGCGACATTGCCGGCGACCGCACCGACCAGTACCTCCCGCTCTCCGCTGTCCGGCGCGACCTCGCCGCACGCTGGACGCTGCAGGACATTCCGCTCACCACCGGCGGCCCTGCCCGCTACGTGCGCGTCGCCGAGACCGGCGGACGGCTCGGCTTCATCACGCCCCTCACGCACAATTTCTGTGAGAGCTGCAACCGGGTCCGCGTCACCTGCACCGGCACCTTGTTCATGTGCCTCGGCCAGGAGGATGCCGTCGATCTCCGCGCGCCGCTTCGCGCCTCCGCAGACGACGGGTTGCTGCAGGCGGCGATCGATCGCGCGATCGGGCGCAAGCCGAAGGGGCACGACTTCGTCATCGACCGCGCCCACCGCGGTCCGGCGCTCGCCCGCCACATGAGCGTCACCGGCGGCTAGTCGGCGACGATGCCGGCAGGGACCTACGACGTCATCGTCGCCGGAATAGGCGGCATGGGCTCCGCCGCCTGCTGGCAGTTGGCGAAGCGGGGACAGCGGGTCCTCGGGCTCGAGCGTTTCGACATCCCGAACGCGATGGGCTCGTCGCACGGGCTGACCCGGATCATCCGCCTCGCCTACCACGAAGGACTTGAATATGTTCCGCTTTTGCAGCGGGCCATGGTGCTGTGGCGCGAGGCGGGGGCGGCCTATGGCGAGCCGCTGATGTTCACCACCGGCTCGCTCGATGCGGGGCCGGGCGGCGGCGGCTTCTTCACCGGGGCGCTCGCCGCATGCGAGGAACATGATCTGCCGCATGAGATCCTCGAAGCCGTTGAAATCAATCGCCGTTTTCCGGCCTTTCGACTGCCCCCGGGGCATCGCGGGCTGTTCCAGAAGGACGGCGGCTTCATTGCTTCGGAGCGGGCAATCGTGGCGCATGCGACGCTGGCGCAGGCCGCCGGCGCCGAGATCCACGCACGGGAACGGCTTCTGGAATGGCATCCGATCGGCGGCGGGGGCGTCCGGATCGTGACGGACAGAGGCCGATACGAGGCCGGGCGACTGGTCTTGTCGGCGGGCGCGTGGATGGGGGAACTGGTGCCGGAACTTCAGAAGGTCGCGGTGCCGGAGCGGCAGGTGCTCGGCTGGTTCCAGCCGGGGACACCGGCCGACTTCATGCCCGACCGCTTTCCGGTAAGCATCCTCGATGTCGAGGAAGGCCCCTACTACCTGCTCCCGATCTGGGGCGGGCCGGGAGTGAAGATCGGCCTCCATCACCATCGCGGACAGCGCGGCCCGGTCGACACGCTTTCCCGCGACGCGGAGGCCGCGGACGAGGAGGCGCTCCGCCGCTGCATCGCGCGCTACCTGCCCGACGCCAACGGGCCGACGATGGCGCTCCGCCCCTGCTTCTATACGGTGACGCCGGACGAGCATTTCATCATCGATACGCTCCCCGGCAACCCGGACATCATCCTTGCCTCGCCGTGCTCCGGGCACGGCTACAAGTTCGCCGCCGTGATCGGAGAAGTGCTCGCCGACCTTGCCGCCGGGCGAAAGCCGGCGTTCGACCTCGGGATGTTCCGGCTCGCCCGGTTCTGAGGTTCATCGGGTCATGCCCGGCTTCGAGGAGGAACATGCCGCCTACCTCGGAAAAGGCGGGCTGGTCAGATTGAAGCGTTGCTTGGCCGCATCATCGACATCGCCGATCCGAAGGGACGCCTCGAACCGGGATAAGTCCTGGCGGGAATTGCCAGCCTGACCGGCCAGGGTTCACATTCATCCGGCTGCCCACCGGTCGCCGGAAGCCATGACAACCTTCGCCGAGAATCTGCGCGGGATTTCCGCGCTTGTCGCCTGCAACGCGCTGTTCCTCGGCAACGACACGCTGATCAAGCTCGCCAGCCGCTCGCTGCCGCTCGGCGAGATCCTGCTCCTGCGCGGCGCCTTCGCGGCCCTCGTGCTGACGCCGTTCATCGTCGCGACGGGGCAGCACCGGCAACTCGCGCTTGCCGCCAACTGGCCGATGTTCTGGCGCACCGTCGCCGAGATCGTCTCGGCGGCGCTCTATCTGCTTGCCCTCTTCCACATCCCGCTCGCCAACATCAACGCCATCCTGCAGACCGTGCCGCTGATGCTGACCGCCGCCGGCGCCCTCTTTCTCGGCGAGACCGTCGGCTGGCGCCGGTGGACCGCGATCGGCATCGGCTTTGCCGGCGTGCTCATCGTGATCCGGCCCGGTTTTGCCGGCTTCAACGCCTACTCGCTCCTGGCGCTGGGGTCGGTCTTCTTCATCGCGCTTCGCGACGTGTGCTCGCGGATCATGCCGCGCGGCCTCACCGCAATGCTGGTCGCCTTCATCACCGCGATTGCCGTCGGCCTCAGCGGCCCGGCCGTCGGCCTCGCCCTCGACGAGGTCTGGGTGGCGCCGGACGGCGAAGGCCTGCTTCTCATCGCCGGCGCGGTCTTCTTCCTCATCGGCGGCTACCTGACGTCGGTCATCTTCATGCGCCACGGCGACATCTCGGTGGTGGCGCCCTTCCGCTACACGGCCATCGTCTGGGCGATGCTCATCGGCTATTTCGTTTTCGCCGATATCCCGGAATGGCCGATGCTGGCCGGAACCGCGATCGTCATCGCGACCGGCGTTTATACGCTCTACCGCGAGCGGCGGGTGGCGGCGCTCCGCGCCGAGGCCGCCGCCGGCGAGGGCGTCTGATACGCGTTTGCCGTAATATCGGCAGACCGCCCGTCAGCCCCGTGCGGCCCTCACCTCGGCGAGCATCGCGACGACGGCCGCCTCGGCCTCCGCCAGCCGCGTCTCGTCGCGCGAGCGAAGCACCAAAGTGGTGGTGAAGCCGGTTGCCGGGTCGAAGCCCGGATAGCTGCCGATGGCCACGTCCGGAAACCGTTTCTGCACTTCGCCGAGCGGCGTCGCGATCCTTCCCTCGCCCATTCCCGCCGGAACCGAGCGCGACAGCATCTTCCGGCCGGTCGGCAACCGCTCCGCCAGCGCATCGAGCATCGCCTGCATGATCGCCGGCACGCCCGCCATCACATGCACGTTGCCGATCGAGAAGCCCGGCGCTTTCGACACCGGGTTGGCGATCAGTTCGGCCCCGTCGGGAATCCGCGCCATGCGCATGCGCGCCTGGGTGAGATCAGCCGTTCCGTAGCGTTCGGCGAGGATCGCCACCGCGCGCGGGTCGAAGTCGATGCCGACGCCGAATGCCTTGGCGATCGCGTCCGCCGTGATGTCGTCATGCGTCGGCCCGATGCCCCCGGTCGTCAACACATGGTCGTAGCGATGCCTGAGGGCGTTCACCGCGCCGACGATTTCCTCCTCGACGTCGGGGACGATCCGCACCTCGCGGAGGTCGATCCCGATCGCGGTCAGGTACTCGGCGATGTAGCCGATGTTCTTGTCCTTGGTCCGGCCGGAAAGGATCTCGTCGCCGATGACGAGCAGCGCGGCGGTGACGATCCGCTCCGCTCCGTCCTTTGCGGCGGCCATGTCCAGCCCGTCGTCCGGCACCGATGAACGCCCGGGCCCTAGTACGGGCCCGAGGCGGTAAACACGACCCGGTTGTTGACCGCGTAGAGCAGGCAGACCTGATTGGGATAGGCCTTCTGGCAATCCGCGATCGTCTGCGCGACCGCCGCCGGGACATTGTCCCCCGTCCGCCACGCCCAGCCGCCGTTCACCGTGATCGCCAGCGCCTTCGGCCGCCGCTCCGGCCCGAAGCCGGCGAGCATGTTCTGGTCGAGGCTGCCGACGAACGGAACCGCGGTTGCATCGAACTCCGCCGGCGGATCGGTCAGTTGAACCGGCTGCACCGGCAGGCCGCCATTGGCGTCGCGCGCATCCTTGCCGCTGATCGAGACGATGAAGCAGGGCACATGCGCGAAATACTCGCAGCTCTGCAGCGCGGCGCGCGCGAGATCGGGCAGGTTGTAGATCTCGCTTGCCTTGGCCGCGCTCCGCAGCGACCAGAAATTCCCGCCCGGCGCCGCGGCGAAGGCATAGGCCGCCACCGAGCCGGCCTTGAAGCGGGCGGCGAGATCGGTCAACGCCTGGCGGCCGGCATCGCTCACCCAGTCGTAGGCGGCGGGATTGATTTCCGCCGTCCCGGCGACGATGACCGGAGCCGCGGGTCCGTGATGCCAGCGCTCGTCCGCCGACGCTCCGCCGGCCGCCGTCGCCAGCGCCAGCGCCGCCATGCCGGCGCCAAGCCAGTTCCGCCAAGCCATCAGGCCCTCCCTCGATTTCCGCGCCGCACTCCTTCGTATTGGACCCGCCTTTCGCCCGATCCGCAAGCCGCCGCCGACTCGCCCGCGGCGGGACGCCGCCCTCCTCCCCGATCTTGTATCGCCGGGCGAAAATCGTCATATCCTCGGCGCCATGGTGAACTACGTCGAAGCCGGCCTCGTCCCCCAGAAGAATGACGGGCAGATCAAGCTGCATGGGCCGGAGGCCTTTGCCGGCATGCGCCGGGCCGGCCGCCTGGTCGCCGAATGCCTCGACGCGCTCGAGGACATCGTCCATCCCGGCCTGCCGACGCGCGAGATTGACAGGTTCATCTTCGACTTCGCCCTGGCCCACGGCGCCCTGCCGGCGACGCTCGGCTACAAGGGCTACATGTTCTCGTGCTGCACCTCGATCAATCACGTCGTCTGTCACGGCTTCCCCGGCGAGAAGCCGCTCCGCGACGGCGATATCGTCAACATCGACGCGACCCTCATCCTCGACGGATGGCACGGCGATTCGAGCCGGATGTACAAGATCGGCGCGGTGAAGCGTGCGGCCGAGCGGCTCTGCGAGGTGACCCACGAGGCGCTGATGCGCGGCATTGCCGCGATCCGCCCGGGCGCCTCGACCGGGGATATCGGCCACGCCATCCAGGAATATGCCGAGCGCGAGCGCTGCAGCGTCGTGCGCGACTTCTGCGGCCACGGGGTCGGCCGGCTGTTTCACGACGCGCCGAACATCCTCCACTACGGCAGCCCCGGCGAAGGGGTCGAGCTGCGCCCGGGCATGATCTTCACGGTCGAGCCGATGATCAATCTCGGGCGGCCGCAGGTGAAAATTCTCTCCGACGGGTGGACGGCGGTGACCCGCGACCGTTCGCTCTCCGCCCAGTACGAACACACCGTCGGCGTAACCGCGACCGGCTGCGAAATCTTCACCGCGTCGCCCCGCCACGGCGCATGAAGGGCCTCGGCGAAAAGCCGGGCGAACCGCCTCACTATGTCGGCCACCGCGAGCGCGCCAAGGAACGCTTCCGCCGGGAAGGCGGCGAGTCGCTGCGCGACTACGAACTGCTCGAACTGCTCCTCTTCCAGGTGATCCGCCAGGCGGACACCAAGCCGCTGGCCAAGGCCCTCCTGCAGCGCTTCGGCTCCTTCTCGGAGGTCCTCTCCGCCCCCGAGGCGCAGCTCATGGAAGTGCAGGGCGTCGGCGAGGCCGTCGCCCATCACCTCAAGCTCCTCGAAGCGACCGCCAAGCGCTTCGCCCGCGACGGCATCCGCCGGCGCCCGCTCCTCGATTCATGGTCGGCCGTCATCGACTATTGCCGGACGGCGATGGCCTACGAGAACATCGAGCAGTTCCGCATTCTCTTCCTCGACAAGCGCAACATGCTGATCGCTGACGAAGTCCAGCAGACCGGCACGGTCGACCACACGCCGGTCTATCCGCGCGAGGTGGTCAAGCGGGCGCTGGAACTCTCCGCCACCGCCCTGATCCTCGTCCACAATCACCCGTCCGGCGATCCGACCCCGTCGCAGGCCGACATCCAGATGACGCGGCAGCTCGCCGAGATCGCCAAGCCTCTCAACCTCACCGTCCACGATCACATCATCGTCGGACGGAGCGGCCATGCCAGCTTCAGGGGACTGAAGCTGCTTTAGCCGGCCTAGTGGCTGGGCCTCCCCTTCCCGGACTCCAGCCAGCGCACATCCTCCGGGGTGAGGGCGATGTCGAGCGCCCCCAGCGAATCATCGAGCTCGCTCATCGCCAGGGGCCCGATCAGC
>DASRGK010000153.1:0-38595 GCA_035651055.1 Bauldia sp. | reverse complement strand
GGTCTTTGTTGAACTCGCGGGGTTTCGCGCCCATCCTCGCCAGCGATTCGAGCCGCGCGATTCATCACCGGAGCGCGCGAGGGAAGCCGCCCGCCGCCTGATGCCCACCGAGATCCGCCAGAGCCCGCCGCGGCCATCCGTCGACCAGACCGGAAGGATAACGGGCGCCGGCTGGCTGATCGTCCTTTCCTTCGGCCTGGTCGGGGTTTCGCTCGGCCTCAGTCTGGTCGAGCGCGAGCGCACCCAGCCGCTCTTCCTCGGCCTGCTCGGGCTTCTCGCCGTGGTCGGGGTCTTCACGCTCTTTGCCGCGGCGGTGGGACTCCTTCGCCTCGGCCGGTACGGGCAACCGCAGAGCCTGCAGAAGAACGTGCTCGACGGGTTGAGCGAAGGCCTGGTGGTGACCGATCGGGACGGCCGCATCGTTTACGCCAACCAGGCCTATGCCGACGTGATCGGTGCGCGCTCGGCCGGAGAGATCAAGGCGGTCGAGCGGGTCTTCTCGGCCGAGTCCGAGGGCGCCGAAGCGATCTACCGCCTGGCGCAGGCCATGCGCGAGGGCCGGGCGGCCGAGGAGGAAGTCCGCATCGCGACCGCGATCGGCGGAAACCGCGCCGATGGCCGCATGGCCCGGTGGTACAGGATCGGAGTGAGGCCGATGAAGCAGGGGTCGCAGTCGCTTTCCATCTGGTCGGTCAGCGACATCAGCGATGACCGGGCGAGACAGGAAACCGTGTTCCAGGAATTGCAGCACGCGATCGACTATCTCGACCACGCCCCCGCGGGCTTCTTCTCGGCCGAGCCCGACGGCCGCATCGTCTACCTCAACGCGACGCTCGCCGAATGGCTGGGGATCGACCTGGCCCGGTTCGAGCCGGGCGCCCTCCGGCTCGCGGACATCGTCCAGGGCGACGGCGTCGCGCTGCTGCAGGGCGGCGACGCCGACCGCCGCAACCGCACCGACATCATCGACCTCGACCTCGTCAAGAAGAACGGGCAGAGCCTGCCGGTCCGCCTTCTCCACCGGGTGCCGGTCACCGCCGACGGGGCGCCCGGCGCGACGCGCACGATCGTCCTCAACCGCAGCCCCGGCGAGGATGTGTCGGAAGCGCTGCGCGCGGCCGAAGTCCGCTTCACGCGCTTCTTCAACAACACCCCGATTGCGATCGCGGCAATAGACCGCAAGGGCCGGATCGGGCGGACCAACGCGCCGTTCCTCCGCCTCTTCAGCGGCGAGACGACGATGGGCGCCCGCCGGCTGGTCGACCTGGTCGGCGAGAGCGACCGCGAGCGCCTGGAGCAGGCGGTCGCGGCGGCAGCGGCCGGCGCCAGCCAGATCGCGCCGATCGACGCCACGATCGCCGGGAAGGGCGGCCGCAGCGCGCGGTTCTACGTCAATCCGGTTCTCGACGGCGCCGGCGACGACGAGGTGGCGATCATCAACGCCATCGACATCACCGACCAGCGCGCACTCGAGCAGCAATTCGCCCAGAGCCAGAAGATGCAGGCCGTCGGGCAGCTCGCCGGCGGCGTGGCGCACGACTTCAACAACGTGCTCACCGCCATCATCGGCTTCTCGGATCTCCTGCTTGCCAACCACCGGCCGAGCGACCCGTCCTTCCAGGACATCATGAATATCAAGCAGAACGCCAACCGGGCGGCCGGCCTCGTCCGTCAGCTTCTGGCGTTCTCGCGCCGCCAGACGCTCCGCCCGCAGGTGCTGGCGCTCGGCGAGGTTCTCTCGGAACTGTCGATCCTCCTCACCCGGCTGCTGGGCGAGAACGTCAAGCTCAATCTCGTCCACGGCCGCGACCTCTGGCCGATCAAGGCGGACATCAACCAGTTCGAGACGGTGATCGTGAACCTCGCCGTCAACGGGCGCGATGCGATGCCGGGCGGCGGCACGATGACCATCCGCACCCGCAACGTCCCGGCGGGCGAGGTCGCGGCGTTCAACTACAGCCCGCTGCCGGAAGTCGACTATGTGTTGACCGAGGTCGAGGATACCGGCACCGGCATGACGCCCGAGGTGCAGGCGAAGATTTTCGAGCCGTTCTTCTCGACCAAGGAAGTCGGCAAGGGAACCGGGCTCGGCCTGTCGACCGTCTATGGCATCGTCAAGCAGACCGGCGGGCACGTCTTCTTCACCAGCGAGATGGGGAAGGGCACCGTCTTCCGCATCTTCATGCCGCGCTACATCCCGGCGGCGGGCGAGAAGCCGGCGGGGAGCGCAGCGGAGGCGGCAGTCGAGATCGCCGACCTCACCGGCACGGCGACGATCCTGCTCGTCGAGGACGAGGAGGCGGTGCGGGCGTTTGCGGCGCGTGCGCTCGGCTCGCGCGGATACAAGGTCTACGAGGCGGGTTCCGGCATCGAGGCGCTCGACGTGATGAAGGAAGCCGGCGGCAAGATCGACCTCGTTGTCTCCGACGTGGTCATGCCCGAACTCGACGGGCCGTCGCTGCTCCGCGAACTGCGCAAGACGCGGCCCGAGTTGAAGATCATCTTCATTTCCGGCTATGCCGAGGACGCCTTCAAGAAGAACCTGCCGGAAAACGAGATCTTCCACTTCCTGCCCAAGCCGTTCTCGCTGAAGCAGCTCGCTATCGCCGTCAAGGAAACGCTCGGCCGCTAGCACTGCGTTCGCCATCCGGTCGCGGCGTCGAGCGATCCTGCCATGAACGACCTGTCCAAGACGCCGCATGCGCACGCCTCCTCCGCGGTGCCGATCGCCTCGGGGACGCTCGCCGCCTTCGTCGGGTTCGGCAGCACATTCGCCGTCGTGCTCGCCGGATTTGCCGCCCTCGGAGCCTCGCCGCGCGAGGCCGCCTCCGGCCTCTTCGCGATCACCCTGATCATGGGGCTTCTCGGGATCGGCCTCAGCCTGCGCTGGAAGATCCCGATCACGATCGCCTGGACGACACCGGGCTCGGCGCTGTTCGTGGCCACGGGCGCCGTGGCGGGCGGCTACCAGGCGGCAATCGGCGCCTACCTCATCGCGGCGGTGCTCATCATCTGCGCCGGCCTCTGGCGCCCGTTCGGGCGCGCCGTCGGCATGATTCCGCTGCCGCTGGCGAGCGCCATGCTGGCCGGCGTTCTCGTCGAACTCTGCCTCGCGCCGGTAAGGGCGGCCGCGGAAATCCCGGGATCGGTCCTGCCGGTGGTCGCGGCCTGGGCGATCGCGCTCATCTTCGTTCGGCGCTACGCCATCGTGATTGCGGTGGTCGTCGCGATTGCGATTGCCGGCGCGACGACGGCGATCCCGGCGAGCGTCTGGGCGGCGGCATGGCCCGATCCGGTGCTGATCGCGCCGGTCTTTACGCTCCATGCCGCGATCGGGCTCGGCCTGCCGTTGTTCATCGTAACCATGGCCTCGCAGAACCTGCCGGGACTTGCCGTCATCGCGGCCAACGGCTACCGCGCGCCGGTCGGCGAAATCTTCGTGGTCACCGGGATCGGCAGCGTCGCCACGGCCTTCCTCGGCGGGCATTCCCTCAACCTCGCGGCGATCACGGCGGCGCTTTGCGCCGGACCGGAGGCGCACCCCGACCCGGCGCGGCGGTGGATCGCGTCGGTCGCATGCGGCGCCGCCTACCTCTTCGTCGCCCTCATCGCCGGATTTGCCGCGGCGCTCTTCGTCGCTTCGCCGCCGCTTCTCATCGAGGCCGTGGCCGGTCTCGCCCTCCTCGGCACGCTGGGGACCGCGCTTTCGACGGCGCTCGCCCGCGAGGACGACCGCCTGCCGGCGGTGCTCACCTTCGTCACCACCGCCTCGGGTGTGTCGATCCTTGGAATCGGCGCCGCGTTCTGGGGACTGCTTGCCGGCGGCGCGCTGATGTTCCTCCTCCGCTTCCAGCGGCGCTGACGGGGAACGCGTTCGCCCGTTCGCCCGAGCTTCGCCCGGGAGAATTGCCGTCGCCGGGAAGCCCGCCTACAAACCCGACGGTCTCACGGGGAGAAGCAGATGCCGAAGCCGGTTCGCGTGGCCCTGGTCGGATGCGGGTTCTTCGCCGCCAATCACCTCCATTCCTGGACGTCGCTTGCCGGGGAAGGGGCGGTCGAACTGGTCGCCGTCTGCGACCTTGACCGCGGCAAGGCGGAAGCGGCGGCGAAAAGCTTCAATGTGCCGGCGGTCTATACCGACTATGGCGCGATGCTCCAGAAGGAGAAGATCGACCTTCTCGATATCGTCACCCAGATGGATTCGCACCGCCCTCTGGTCGAGCGCGCGATTGCGGCCGGAATCGCCACCATCGTCCAGAAGCCGTTCGCGCCGGACTGGGAGGACGCGGTCGCCATGACCGAAGCGGCCGAGAAGGCCGGAATCTTCCTTGCCGTCCACGAGAACTTCCGGTTCCAGACGCCGATGCGGCGGGTTCTGGAGACCCTCCAGTCCGGGGCGATCGGGACGCCCAACTGGGCCCGTATTTCGTTCCGCACCGGCTACGACCTCTACCGGACGCAGCCCTATTTCTACACCGTCGACCGCTTCATCATCCTCGATCTCGGGGTCCATACGCTCGATCTGGCGCGCGTCTTCCTCGGCGAAGTGGACCGCGTGACGGCGGAGACGCAGCGCCGCAATCCCAAGGTCCGCGCCGAGGACACCGCCACCGTCATGCTCCGCCATGCCACCGGCGCCGTCTCGGTGGTCGATTTCAGCTACGAGAGCCGGAAATTGCCCGATCCGTTCCCGCAGACGCTCCTCGAGATCGAGGGCGCGGCAGGGGCCATCGTCGTGAAACCGGGGCTGAAAATGGAAGTGACCAGCGGCGGCGTCATGCGGGAGGTCGACCTTTCCTCGCCGCTTCTCTCCTGGACATCCGAGCCGTGGCACGTGGCGCAGGAAAGCGTGCTCGCGACCTGCCGCGGGATTCTTTCGAGCTTCGTGGCCGGCAAACCCGCCTGGACGAGCGCGGCGGACAACCTCAGGACGTTCGCGCTGGCCGAGGCTGCCTACGAGGCGGCGGCCACCGGCCGGGCCGTGCAGCCGAGGGCATAACCGGCGAAAGCGCCGGCCAAAAGCGCCGGCTATTTGCAGAAGCGGGCCGGATTTGCTTGCCGGCGGCCTCCCGCCCGTCTATTTCCGCGCGGCGCGGAGAGGTGGCCGAGTGGTCGAAGGCGCCCGCCTGCTAAGCGGGTATACGGTTGAAAAGCTGTATCGAGGGTTCGAATCCCTTCCTCTCCGCCAGTTGCACGAGTGTCCGGCCCTGACAGACAGGCGGTTCGTCCCGTAGACACGGGTGACAACCGGTCCCCGCAGGCGCACTCGGGGCGGCGAGGCCGGCCCGCCCTCTGTGGAAGGACGGTGCGGGAATCGGGTCCGCGGGCCGGCGGCCAACCGACGATCCGGCGGCCTCCATCTGTGGACGGATTCGGCGGAAAACGGCTCCGGTCGTCACCGAATGGTTAAATCGACCATGGATTACGTGCCAATTCTGCAACAGCGATTTGGAAAGAGCGCCCGGGGCAGGGGAGAACCCGGTTTCAACATTGCGTCGGACAGTCGCTTGGTTATGGTCTGACTCGCGGATCGCGGGGCTCCCGCTTCCGTGTTGGCTTGGTGGTAATCCCAAGGGGTGGGTGACGCCAGCCAAGTTCAACTTAGCGGGGATTGGGACAGACTTCGCCAAAGCTCATCTGCCGGATCGAATTTTCGCCCCGGCGAGCCGAAGCAAAGAACAGCCTGCCCCTGGATCAAGCTTGGAGGTCAGGAAATGACACTTAAGACCCTACTCCTCGGTTCCGCGGCGGCTTTCTCGGTCGTCGGCGGCGCCCAGGCAGCGGACCTCGCGGTCGCTGATTCGGTTTCGTACGTGAAGGTCTGCAGCATCTACGGCGCCGGCTTCTTCTACATTCCGGGCTCCGATACCTGCCTGAAGATCACCGGCTACGCCCAGCTTACGGCGTGGTGGATGGACGGAATCACTCCGACGCGTGACTACACGATGGTCACGGAAGGCGGCATCGGCATTGCCGGCATGTGGAACGGCGCGGCGGGCGAAGGCAGCCTCATCGTGAAGTTCAAGGCGACCGACGATAATACCAACGTTCAGCTCGACAAGGCCTATGCGACGTTCGCCGGGTTCTTGTTTGGCTACGCCGAAAGCACCGCCAACACCGGCGGCGCGCTTGATACGGACTCCGGTGGCTTCCAGTTCAACGACTTCACGGTGTCCCAGTTTGGCTGGCATGGATCGGCTGGGCCGGTCAGCTTGGGGATCGCAATCGAAAAGGGTTCGAACCTGCTTTCGAACGGCGGTTGGGGTACGATGCCGACCATTGCCGGCTATCTCGCCTTCTCGGCTGGCCCTGTCGCTGTGAAGTTTACGGCTTTGGCTGCCGACGAAGTGCTTGCCAATCCGTACGGCTTCGCGGTGAACGCCACTGGCAGCGCCGGGCCGGTCGGCCTTCAGGCCTACTTCGGCTGGGTGCATGACGACTCCAGGCTGATTGGCGGGACGGGCGCTCTCGGCGACAGCTGGGCGGCGACCTTGTCGGCCAAGGTCCCGGTCGGCGCGATGTCTCTCGGCGCCACTTTCTCGATGCTCGACGAAGCGGGCGCGGCCGCCAACCAGTACCTGGTCGCTGGTCGGCTTAGCTACGGCCTCGGGCCGAACGTCACCGGGTGGCTGGAAGTTGACGCGAGGCGCAACGCCGCCGGCACCTGGACGTACGGCGTCGGAACGCGCCTGAAGGCCGCTCTCCCGGGAACCTAAGCGCCCCGGTTCGGCTCAAGAACAAGCGCCCGGCGGGTCTCCCGCCGGGCGTTTTCTTTTGCGGCGGGGGATCACAGGCCTTTCGTCTTGTTGGCGCGGCCGTTTCTGCCCAGAATGAGCCGCAAATGTCTGGATTTTCGCCTGCTGCGCGCCCACTGGTTCCTACCCGAGCCGGTTCCGGCGCGGGAGGCGGCTGACCTGGGCAGGCCCTGACCGATGGCGAATTGGCGGAGATGGGCGCGGAACGGTGTCCTGATCACCGTTTCGGTGACCCTCGTCGCGATATTCCTGCGCGCCGGCGCGATCGAGGCCGACCTCTCGCAACGGGCCCTCGCCGAGCTATCGCTCTCCGGCCAGAGCTGGGCGCAGATCAGGGTTTCGGGCCGCGACGCGACGGTGGCCGGCGTGGCGCCGTCGCCCGAATCGGTCGCAACGGCGCTCTCGGCAGTGGGCGGGGTTGCCGGAGTGCGGGAAGTCCACGACCGGACGAGCCTCCTGCCGATCGCCTCGCCTTTCCTCTGGTCGGCCCGGCGGGTCGGGAAGGTGGTCACCCTCATCGGGAACATTCCCTCGGAATCGATGCGCAATTCGGTTCTGGCGGCGGCCCGGCGGTCGCTGCCCGACGCCGAGATCCACGATGAGACGATTCTGGCGCGCGGCGCGCCGCCGGCCTTCAATGCCGCCACCGGGTTCGCGCTGACCAGGCTTGCCGGGCTCTCCGACGGCACCGTGACGCTCACCGACTCGACCCTGGCGGTCACCGGAATCGCCGCCAATTCGGCGAGCTATTCCGAGGGGAGGGCGGCGTTCCGCGACAAGGTGCCGGCTTCGATCGCGCTCGGGCCCGTCGACATCCTGCCGGCGCGGGCGGAGCCCTTCGTCTGGTCGGCCGCGCTCGACGCGGGCGCACTGAAGTTCAGCGGCTACGTGCCCAACGAAATCGTCCACGAGTCGCTCCTGGCGACCGCGCGCGCCACCTTCGCCCATGCCGAAATCTCCGACGAAACGGCGATCGCCTCGGGCGAGCCCGAGGGCTTCGCCGAGGCCGCGACCTTCGCGATCAGCGCGCTCGGCCGCTTCACCAAAGGCGGCGTGACGCTCGATTCGCTCAACCTCGACATCAGCGGCACGGCGAAGACGGTCGACGACTACGAGGCAGTCGAGGCGGGGCTGGCGTCGGACCTTCCGCCGGGCGTCAAGATCGTCGCCAACGCCATCCTGCCGGCGACGGTTGCGCCTTACACGTTTGCCGGTGAAGTGGCGGGCGACAGCGTGACGCTCACCGGCTACGTGCCGACGCCGGAAGCGCGCGACGAACTGATCCAGGCGGGGCAGGCCGTGCTGGCGGGCAGGAAGATCACCAACAAGGTCCGGATCGCCGCGGGCGAGCCGAAAATGGACTGGATGGGGGCCATCAAGTTCTCGCTGGCGGCGCTCTCCAAGCTCAAGGACGGACGGGTCGACCTCGGCGACAAGACCTTCGGCATCGAGGGCGAGGCGCGGACCCCCGAGGCGTTCGCCGAGCTGCTGACGATCAACAGCCGGACCCTGCCGGCCAGCCTCGAAATGACGCGCGACGAGGTCACCCCGCCGACCATCGCGCCCTATGTCTTCGCGGTCAGCCGAGGGCCGGGCTCGGTCGTGCTCACCGGCTATGCCCCTTCCGCCAAGGACCGGACCGCTCTGGTGACGCTCGCCGCCCGCCGCTTCGCGCCCGACCGCGTCGTCGACAACCTCGGCTATGCCGGCGGTCAGCCGCCGGGCTTCAGCGCCGCCATCGACGAGGCGCTCCAGGCGCTGACGCGGGTCGCGGCCGGGACGGCGACGCTCTCCGACCGGAAGATCACCATCGAAGGGGATGCCTATAGCGCGGCGGCCTCGGACGAGATCAGAAGCGCCATTGACGAGAACAAGCCGGAAGGGTTCGACCTCGACGTGAGCATCTCGGCGCGGCAGGAGGGCCAGCCCGTGCCCGTGGCGCGCTGCCGCGATCTGCTCCAGGACCAGTTGAAGCGCGGGCGGATCGAGTTCGACGGGCAGAAGGCGGAAATCTCGGCGGACAGCTACGGGCTCCTCGACCGCGTGGCCGCCACCCTCGCCCGCTGCCGCGACGCGCAACTCGAGATCGGCGCCCACAGCGACTCGAGCGGCTCGAGTTCGAAGAACCGGGACCTGACGCAGGCGCGGGCGGAGGCGATCGTCGACTACCTCGTCGATGCCGGGATCGAGCGCGAGCTGCTGACGCCGGTCGGGTACGGCGAGACGAAGCCGATCGCGGACAACGGCACGGCCGGGGGACGGGCGCAGAACCGCCGCATCGAGTTCACGATGCGGATTCCCGAACCGGTCCCGGCCGCGACCGAAACCCCGCCGGCCGAGACCGCGCCGCCGGCAGACGCTACGCCGGCCGCCCCGGTCGCGCCGGTGCCCGCGGTCGGGGCCGGCGTCGTTCCCCCGCCAGCGGCGACGCCATCGCCGGCAGTGCCTGCGGCAACGGCTGGGGATACCGTCGTCGAAACGCCGGCGGTGGGAGTCGAGGTGCCCAGTGGCCAGTGAGATCCTTTACCTCATCGGCGCCTATTGGCCGTTCCTGCTCGCGGCGCTGGTGCTCGGCATCGCGGCCGGCTGGTGGTACCAGGATCCGCGCGCCGGGGACGATGTGACCGGATGGCTCGAACGCGGGGCGGACGAGCCATGATCTGGCACTTCTTCGAAGTCTGGCTCCTCGTCGCAGCGAGTTTCGCGCTCGGCTCCGTCATCGGCGCGATGTCCTATGTTGGCCTCAGCCGAAGCCGGATGGCGCGGGCGCAGGGAGCGCTCGCCGACCGGGTCGGCGACGTGCTCGACGCGATCGGGGCGCGCTTCGGCGCGGAACGGGCCTGGCGGCCGAAGGTCCGCCGGGCGCCGGTGCGGCCGTCGATTCAGGCGCGCGCCGCGGCCGGTTCGTTCAGCGCACCGCCGCCGGATGCGCGGATCGAGCAGCGGCGGCCTGCCTGGCTCCTCGAAAACGGGGAAAACGGCGCCGCGTCCGACTGGCGGCGATCGCTCACCGCCGAGGAAGCGGAGCTCCGCGACCGGTCCAGCGCCGAGCTCGCGGCAGCCGCGGATGCGGCCTTCCGCGATGCCGACGACCGCCCCGGGATCACGCCGATGCGGCCGGTGGGGCTCGCCGCGCCGCGGAACGGCGTCCCGGACGACCTGCAGAGAATTCGCGGCATCGGCAAGAGGAACGAGGAACTGCTCAACAGCCTCGGCATTTTCCATTTCGGCCAGATCGCCGCCTGGACGCCGGGGGAAGCGCGCTGGATCGGCGCATACCTGGCGTTCCCCGACCGGATCGAGCGCGACGACTGGGTCGGCCAGGCGACGGTGCTCGCGACCGGCGGCGATACCGGGTACGTCAAGGCGGAACGGAAGAAGTCCCGCGAGGACGACGAGGCGGCGACCGAATAGCCGGGCGTTGCGAGCTCAGCCCGCACCATCACGCCCGTTCACTGGCCGGGCGATTCCGTTGAAGCGCGTGCAACCACCGCATCGACGGGGAGGGCGCGGCCCTCGATGCCGGACACGAAGGCGGCGATCCGCTGCAAGAGGGCCTCGCCGCGGAGGAGGGGCGCATGGCCCTGGCCCGGCACCGTCATCGCCTCGACGTTGGGCCTTGCCGCCATCGCGGCAAATGTGTCGGCGGAGAGAAGGTCGGAATGCTCGCCGCGGATGGCCAGAACCGGCACCCCGACCGCATTGAAGTGATCCCAGAGGCTGGGGATCGGCCGGTCGAATTCGATCGCGTCGAGGCTCTGCGCGAGTGCCGGATCGTAGGCGGGGGCGGGCTTGCCGTGCCCGTCCTCGCGCCATGTCATTCTCGCCCACCAGTGCCAGTCGTCCTCCGACAGGGCCGGGAAGCGCGGCGCGTGCAGGCGTTTCAGGATCGCGACGGCATCGTTCCAGTCGTCGGGGACGGGCGTCCGCCCGACATAGCCCTTGATGCGGGCAAGCCCGGTCGGCTCCATCACCGGCCCGATATCGTTGAGGACGAGGCCGGCCAACACCGCAGGGCGCGCCACCGCGATCAGCATGCCGAGGATGCCGCCGCGCGACGTCCCGACGATCACGGCGCGGCCGACGCCGAGCGCGGCCATTCCGTCGAGGACGTCCTGCATCTCGGTGAGCGGCGCATAGGTCGCGGCGTCCCTCGCCCATTCCGAACTGCCGCGTCCGCGATAGTCGAAGGCAAGGACGCGGCGCGGCCGCTCCGACGGTCCGGCGAGGAAGGCCGCGAGTTCGCCGAAGTCGCGCGCGCTCCGCGTGAGGCCGGGCAGGCACACGACCGGCAGCCAGGGCGAAGCCCGCTCGCCGTATTCGGCGACGTGGAGGGCGAGGCCGTCGCTGCTGCGATAGGCGAGTGCACGGCCGCCGGCTGCAGGCGATGACGGCGCGACGGGCGAGGCTTCGGCGGAGGAGGTTTCGGCCATGCCGGGAGACTAGCGGCTGGCCGCGGTTCCGCGAAGCGCCGCTCAGTTCAGCTTCACGACCCTGCCGTGCTTCAGGTCCGCCTCGATGGTGAGGGCGGGGGCGCCGAGGCGCGCCCGGTAGACCTGCAGGTTCTCCATCGTCCGCTGGACGTAGTTGCGCGTCTCGGTGAACGGGATCAGTTCGATCCAGTTGACGACGTCGGTCTTGGGATCGCGCGGATCGCCGTGCGTCTTGATCCAGTCGAGGATGCGGCTCTTGCCGGCGTTGTAGGAGGCGAAGGTCATCACATAGGACCCGCCGAAATCCTCAAGCAGCTGGCCGAGATGCGCGGCGCCGAGGGTGGCGTTGTAGGCCGGGTCGTCGGTCAGCCGGTCCTTGGAATAGGGAATGCCGATCATGCCGGCGGTCTGCTTGGCGGTCGCCGGCATCAGCTGGAGGAGGCCGCGGGCGCCGGCGCGGCTCACGGCGCGGTGGTTGAAGGCGCTCTCCTGGCGCGCGATGGCATAGACGACCGGACGCTCCACCAGCCCGACCTTGGCCTCGGGCGGTATTGCCGCGGTCGGGAAAGCGAGGGTGTCGGCCGGCATGCCGCGCGAGGCGGCGACCTTGCCGACCTGCAAGGCGATCTGGTCCTCGTCGTTCTCCTCGGCGAGCGCGCAGAGGAGCGCGATCTCCGCCGGATCGTCGAGGGTTTCGGCGAGCGTGCGATAGAAGATATCGACCCGGTCGTCGTGATTGGCGGCGGTGAGATGCTGGATCACCTGGACCAGCTCGCGCGAATAGAAGCGGGCGCGGACCTCGTCGGTGGGCGGCGCCGGCTTCCTGAGGTCGAGCCGCTTGACCCCGAGGCGGGCGAGCGCGAGCTGGCCGTAGAAGGTGGTCGGATAGGCGGCAGCCTGCTTGAAATGGGCGGCAGCCACGGCGGCGTTGCCGGCGGCGGCCTCGGTCCGACCGAGCCAGTACTCGGCGCGCGACTGGGTGAGCGGCATGCTCGAGGCGGCCTCGATCGCCTGGAAGTGGCCGCGCGCGGTCGCCGGATCGTTGAGGAAGACGAGCGCGTACCAGCCGGCGTGGAACTCGGCTTCGGCGCGCAGCGTGCTCGACTCGGCGGCGTGACCGGCGGCGATCCTGTAGGCGGTCCGGTAGTCGCCGGTCTCGATCAGCGCGCGCGAGATCAGGCGGCGCTCGATCCACCACGCGTCGGGATCGACGAGGACGGCGGGATCGCGCGGGGCGGAGAGCATCAGCGCGGCGGCGCTGTCGATCTTGCCGGCGCGGCGGAGAAGCTGGATGCGCGAATAGACGAAGAGCGGGTCCTTGCGCTTGGCCGGCGGCACGGCGGCGAGCGCCTTGTCGCTGGCCTTCGCCTTCTTGATGACCGAAGCAACGAAAGCGGCGAGCAGCTTCTCGTCCTTGCCGAGGACGTTCGCCTCGCGCATCGCCGCCGCGGTCTGCTCGTCGTAGAGCAGCCGGTCCATGCGCGCCTTGTGATCGGCGGTGGTGAGGAGATCGCCGAACTCGGCGCGGATCTTCCCCTCGGTGTCCTCGCCGAAGCCGCCCTTTCGCCAATACGGGCGGATGATCGCGGCGGCGTCGGCCTTGCGCCCGCTATCGACATAGGCCCGGGCGAGCAGAATGGTCCCGTCGGCGGAGGCGGGCGTGCGGCCGCCGAGCGCCTTGATGACGGCGGCCGGGCCCGGGTTCTCGTGGGCGAGCGCCTGCTCGTAGCGGACGCGGAGCAGCGCCTGCCCCGGCCAGTCGGACAGGCGCCTGGCAACATCGGCGATGCGCGAGGACGGAACGCCGGCATAGCCGCCGGTTGCCACCAGCCAGTCGATGATCTTGATGTCGATCTTGTCCGGCAGGGCGTAGGCGGCAAGGGTTGCGGCCGCCGGATCGCCCTTGTCGAGAAACTGGAGCGCGATGATGAAGCCGGCGGCGCCGACCCGGTCCTTGCCGCTCTTCGGCGGGGCGTTCAGCTTCGGCAGCGGCGCCCGCGGCGCGCTCACCTCCGGCGCATCCGAATCCTCGGAGGTCTTCTCCCCCGACTCGTCGTCGCTGATCACTGCAGCGATCGGATCGTCGGCGGTGGCGACCGACGGCGGAACGCCGGGCTTCGGCTTCGGCACGGGCGGCGAGGCGCCGAGCGCCGGCAGACAGAGCTGGCCGAGGACGGCCATGACGGCGACGGAGCGGCGGAAGCCGGAGGCGCCGCCCTTCGGAATCATGCTTCCCGCCTTCAAATCAACCTCCGGCTCTGTCGGCATCGGCGCCGACCGCGGCCGGACCACCCCCGTTTTCCTGCTCTGCGACCCTAGGCACGACGTGGTGAACGATTGCTTGACGCGGCGCAGAAGTCCGTTCGTTCTTGCTGCTGGCAGCACGCGGGACTATGGTCGCCGCCCAAGGAAAACCGCCGGATTTGGGCGACGATAAGGCCGATCTTCATGTTCAAGGGCTCGATCACGGCGCTGGTCACGCCGATCCGGGACGGCAGGCTCGACGAGGAGGCCTTCCGGGCCTTCGTCGACTGGCAGATCAGGGAAGGCACGCACGGGCTGGTGCCGGTCGGCACCACCGGCGAAAGCCCGACCCTTTCCCACGACGAGCACAAGCGGGTCGTCGAGATCTGCATCGAGGTCGCCGCGGGCCGCGTGCCGGTGATCGCCGGCGCCGGCTCGAACAATACGCTTGAGGCGATCGACCTCGCCCGGCATGCGGAGAAAGCCGGGGCCGACGCGGTCCTGATCGTGACGCCCTATTACAACAAGCCCAGCCAGGAGGGGCTTTACCGGCACTACAAGGCGATCAACGACGCGATCGACATTCCGATCATCATCTACAACATCCCGCCGCGTTCGGTCATCGACATGAGCGTCGAGACGATGGCGCGTCTGTTCGAACTGAAGAACATCGCCGGGGTGAAGGACGCGACCGGCAAGATCGACCGGATCAGCCTGCAGCGCGCCGCGATGGGCAAGGACTTCATCCAGCTCTCCGGCGACGATTCGACCGCGCTCGCCGTGATGGCGCATGGCGGCCACGGCTGCATCTCGGTCACCTCCAACGTCGCCCCGAAGCTTCTCTCGGAATTCCAGGAAGCCTGCCTTGCCGGCGAGTATGCGCGCGCGCTCGCCTACCAGGACCGACTGATGCCGCTACACCGAGCGCTCTTTCTCGAACCCAATCCGGCGGGCGTGAAATACGCGCTCTCGGTGATCGGCAAGATGACCGACGACATGCGCCTGCCGATGGTCCCGGTCAGCGAGCCGACGCGGAAGGAAATCCGCGTGGCGATGGTGCATGCCGGGCTGATCAACTGAGCGGCGATGGCAGGCAATAAGGGCCGACCCGCGGACCGGATCGCCGCCACGAACCGGCGCGCCCGCTTCAATTACGAGATCGGGCAGACCTTCGAGGCCGGGATCGTGCTCACCGGCACCGAGGTCAAGTCGCTGCGCGAGGGGCGGAGCAACATCGCCGACGCCTATGCCGGCGCGCAGGGCGAGGAGCTCTGGCTCTACAACGCCTATATCCCGGAATACCTGCAGGCCAACCGCTTCAACCACGAGACGCGGCGGCCGCGGAAGCTCCTGCTCCACAAGCGCGAGATCGGACGGCTCCTCTCGGCGGTCGATCGCGAGGGGATGACGCTGGTGCCGCTCAAGATCTATTTCAACGACCGCGGACGGGCGAAGGTCGAACTGGCGGTGGCGCGCGGCAAGAAGCTCCACGACAAGCGCGACACCGAGCGCAAGCGGAGCTGGGAGCGGGAGAAGGGGCGGCTTATCCGGGAGAAGGGGTGAGTTCCGGCGAGCGCGCACCGCGAAGAAGCCCTTCGGTGCTCAGGTCCTCGTCGATGTCCGGCCAGTGGATGCCGTAGCCGCCGCCGGCAAGGACCCAATTGCGACGCTGGTCGGCGCTCGCGGCGGCAAGGCGCGGATACCATGCGACCGGAACGGTAATGGTCCGCCCGTCCATCAGTTCTACCGACAGGCTGAACTCGTCGATTGCGACCGTCTTGACGCGAGTATCAGCGCTCGGGGCCAAAGAAGCCATGCCAGGACTCCAGAAGGTTCGGCCGATTCTCGTTCACCAGCCTGAAGATTTCCGCAAGATCGCGGGCGTTGAAACCCGAACTCCTGACGAGCGCCGGCCTTTCAAGCCAGAACTTGGCCGTCGCACCGTCCTTGTCAACGTGAATATGGGGCGGTTCGCCGGGCTCGTGGCTGTAGAAATAGAAACGGTAGCCGCCGGCCCTCAGCACGGTCGGCATCTTGACCAGCTTTCGCGACGACGCATGAGCGCGAATGCTCGCTCGCATTGGGACAGGTTTCATCCTACCACGGGATCGGTTTTGAACATTCGGGGACATCGGCCGTGAGCTTTCTCAGCAATCTCGTCGGGTCGTTCTCGCAAGGGGCGGCGGACAATCCGACCGTCGCCATGATCGAGGCGGCGTTCCGCCATCACGGGCTCGACTGGCGATACATCAACTGCGAGGTGCCGCCAGAACTGCTCGGCGATGCGGTCCGCGGCGCCCGCGCGATGAACTGGGCCGGCTTCAACCTGTCGATTCCGCACAAGGTGGCGGTGATCGAGCATCTCGACGGGCTCGGCGAGTCGGCGCGGATCATGGGCGCGGTCAACTGCGCCGTGCGCCGGGACGGCAAGCTGATCGGCGAGAACACCGATGGCAAGGGCTTCCTCAAGTCGCTTGAGGAGGTGGTCGACCCGAAAGGAAAGCGCGTCTTGATGTTCGGCGCGGGCGGCGCGGCGCGGGCGATCGGGGTCGAACTGGCGCTTGCGGGCGCATCTTCGATCACGGTGGTCAACCGCACCGCGGCGCGCGGCGAGCCTCTGGTCAGGCTCCTCAACGACAAAACGCCGGCAAAGGCGCAGTTCGCCGCATGGCCGTCCGGTTTCGCGGTGCCGGCGGGCACCGACATCGTCGTCAACGCGACCTCGGTCGGCCTCTATCCCGATCTCGATGCGCGGCTCGATGTCGATGTGGCGAGCCTCACGGCGGGGATGGTGGTCGCCGACGTGATCCCCAACCCGCCGCGGACGCGGTTGGTCCGCGATGCCGAAGCGCGCGGCTGCCGGGCGATAGACGGGCTCGGCATGCTCATCAACCAGGGCGTGATCGGCGTGAAGTACTGGACCGGCGTCGATGTCGACGCCGGCGTCATGCGGCGGAAGCTGACCGAGATATTCGGCGTCTAGGTGACGTCCGCCTCGGCTTCCATCGGGGAGATGCCGAGCGCGTCGAGACCGGCCTCGAGGTGGTCGGCAAGCAGCGGCATGCCGAGGAGGTAGCGTTCCGTGCGCGTGTTCCGCTCGGCGCGGGCGGTCGCCAGCGCCTCGTCCCATTCCTCGGCGGTGTAGGTGCCCCGGCCGATCCAGGCGATTGCGACCAGGTTCGCCTCCTCGTCGTCATTGAGGCCGCGGAAGAAGCCGGTCAACTCGTTCAGCGTCGCATCGTCGCGGCGGTTCTCGAGGATTGCCGCCCCTTCCTCCTCCGCCGTCTCGGCGTCGCCATCGTCGAACGGCGCGACCTTCGATTCGTATTCGCGGGCGCGGACGATGACCCAGGCGACCTTCTCGACGGAGATATCAAGTTCGGGCATGCGGGCGGCTCCGGCTGAAGCAAGGTTGGTTGACAACGGTCAGGCGCCCGGTTGGTTGCCTAGCCGCTCGCGGATCGCGGCAAAGACGGAGCGGAACATCGCCTCGGTCAACACGCCGGTATTCGTATTGTAGCGGGAGCAATGATAGCTGTCATAGATCGCGACGCCACGCGGCATGGCGTGAACCGCGCCATGCGCGAAGGCGAACGCGGAACGCTTCTGTTCGAGCGCGGCGAGCGTGCTCTCGTGGGCAATGCGCCCGAGCGCAACGATGACGCGCGCCATGGGCGAAGCGGCAATGGTTGCGGCGAGGAACTGGCGGCAGGTGCGGATCTCGACCGGGAGCGGCTTGTTCTCCGGCGGGACGCAGCGGACGGCGTTGACGATGAGGGCGTCGGTCAGCGTCAGACCGTCATCGGGGCGGGCGTCGTAGGCGCCCCTCGCAAAGCCGAAGTCGATCAGCGTCCGATAGAGAAGGTCGCCGGCATAGTCGCCGGTAAAGGGCCGGCCGGTACGGTTCGCGCCGCGGAGCCCCGGCGCAAGGCCGACGATCAGCAGGCGGGCATTCGGGTCGCCGAAATTGGGGACCGGCGCATTGTGCCAGTCGGGCTCCCGCCGCCGCCATTCCTGCCGGAACGCGACCAGGCGCGGGCAAAGCGGGCAATCGCGGTCCGGCTGCGGGACCGCGGGGACGAGCGCGGCGGAATGCATCCGGCGCGGTCAGACCGTCTCGTCTTCCTCGAACTCGTCGTCGAAGGCCGGCGCCGACTGGGCGCGCTCCGCCTGCCGCGCCGGGCGTTCGCTCGGATCGCGGCCGATTCGCGACTGCAGCGAGGCGAGATCGATGAAGAAGTCCGCCTGCCGGCGCAGCTCGTCGGCGATCATCGGCGGCTGCGAGGAAAGCGTGGAAACGACGGTGACCCTGCGCCCCTTCCGCTGAACCGCCTCGACCAGCGAGCGGAAGTCGCCGTCGCCCGAGAAGAGCACCAGATGATCGATGTGCTCGGCCATCTCCATGGCGTGGACGGCGAGCTCAATGTCCATATTGCCCTTGATCTTCCGGCGGCCGGTGGCGTCGACGAATTCCTTCGTCGGCTTGGTGACGACGGTGTAACCGTTGTAGTCGAGCCAGTCGATCAGCGGACGTATGGAAGAATATTCCTGATCCTCTGCCAGCGCGGTGTAGTAATAAGCGCGGAGCAGGTAGCCTTTGCTCTGAAATTCAGCAAGAAGGCGTTTGTAATCTATGTCGAAGGACAAAGACTTTGCTGTCGCGTACAGGTTTGCACCATCAATGAAGAGGGCGATCTTCTCTCTGGGATCGAATATCATATCTGACCATGACCGTTTTATAGACGCATTCGGTAATACAGGCGGCCTGCAAGCAATGCGGTACAAAAGCGACCGAGCGGCCAACGCCTGCATATAACGCGGCGCCGGCGGCGGTCCACCCGTATGGAATTTGCCAAACAAGGCGGTCTTTGGGCGCCGCGCCGGATTGCTTGCAAATGCTTGGCTTCCGGCCTATATGCGCCCGGCTCACTGGAACCGAGGAGACTGCCGATGGCCCGCGTGACCGTCGAGGATTGCATCGACAAGGTGGAGAACCGATTCGAACTGGTGCTCCTCGCCAGCCATCGCGCGCGCATGATTTCCAGCGGTTCGCCGCTGACGATCGACCGGGACAACGACAAGAACCCGGTGGTGGCGCTCCGCGAGATCGCGGACGAAACCGTCCAGCCGGACGACCTCAAGGAAGACCTCATCCACTCGCTGCAGAAATACGTGGAAGTGGACGAGCCAGAGGCCGAGGCGGTGCCGCTGATCGCTTCCGACAAGCCGGCCGCCGGCGAAGACGGCAATGTCGCGTTCGACCGCATGTCCGAGGAAGAGCTGCTGCGCGGCCTGGAAAGCATGGTCCCGCCGGACAAGAACGACGACTTCTAGCCGCGTCCGCGCCGATTTCAGCGGTCTTTTCAGACTTTCGCAGTACTATATGAATGTTGGGCGCCGTTCTGACCGGAACGGGTCGCCGCAGCATGTCGGAAGTATTGCGCAATGATGCGCCAGTACGAGTTGGTCGAGCGGGTGACGCGTTACAACCCTAACGCGGACGAGAACCTGCTCAACAAGGCCTACGTCTACGCCATGCAGAAGCATGGCACGCAGCGGCGCGCCAACGGCGATCCCTACTTCTCGCATCCCCTCGAAGTGGCCGGGATCCTCACCGACCTGAAGCTCGACGATGCCACCATCGCGGTGGCGCTGCTTCACGACACGATCGAGGACACCGACGCGACGCGGACCGAGATCGACGGCATGTTCGGCGAGGATATCGGCCGCCTGGTCGAAGGCCTCACCAAGATCGCCAAGATCGACATGGTGTCGAAGAAGGCGGCGCAGGGCGAGAACCTCCGCAAGCTCCTCCTCGCGATCTCGGAGGACGTGCGCGTCCTGCTCGTCAAGCTCGCCGACCGTCTCCACAACATGCGGACCCTCCAGCACATGCCGCAGGAGGCGCGGCTCCGCATCGCCGAGGAGACGCTCGAACTCTACGCGCCGCTCGCCGGACGCATGGGCATGCAGGACATGCGGGAGGAGATGGAGGAACTCGCCTTCCGCACCGTCAATCCCGAAGCCTACGCGACCATCGTCCAGCGGCTGGAGGAGCTGCGCCAGCGCAATCGCGACCTCGTCGCCTCGATCGAGAAGGAGCTGACCGAGCGCTTCGGGAGAACCGGGATCTCGGCCAAGGTGAGCAGCCGCGAGAAGCGGCCCTATTCGATCTTCCGCAAGATGGAGCGGAAGGCGGTGAGCTTCGAGCAGCTCTCCGACATCCTCGCCTTTCGCGTCATCGTCGGCACGGTCGCCGAATGCTACGGCGCGCTCGGCGTCGTCCACATGACCTGGGCGAGCGTGCCGGGGCGCTTCAAGGACTACATCTCAACCCCGAAGCAGAACGACTACCGGTCGATCCACACCACCGTGATCGGGCCGGGCAGCCAGCGGGTCGAACTGCAGATCCGGACCGAGGAGATGCACCGCGTCGCGGAATACGGCATCGCCACCCACGCGCTCTACAAGGACGGGGTCGTGCCGAAGGCGAACGGCAACGGGGCGGCCGCCAACGGCGGCAACGGAACCCGCGGCGCCAATGGGTCGCGGCTCACCGGCTTCAACGACGAGATCAGGGCCTATGAATGGCTGCGCCGGACGATCGAGATGCTGGCCGAGGGCGATACGCCGGAGGAGTTCCTCGAACACACCAAGCTCGAACTGTTCCAGGACCAGGTCTTCTGCTTCACGCCGAAGGGCCGGCTGATCGCGCTGCCGCGCGGCGCCACGCCGATCGACTTCGCCTACGCGGTCCACACCGACGTCGGCGACACGACCGTCGGCACCAAGATCAACGGCCGCAACATGCCGCTGATGACCGAGCTGCATAACGGCGACGAGGTCGAGATCATCACCGCCAAGGGCCAGGTGCCGCCGCCGGCCTGGGAGTCGATGGTGATCACCGGCAAGGCCCGTTCGGCCATCCGGCGGGCGAGTCGGGCGGCGGTGCGCAAGCAATATGCCGGGCTCGGGCGCCGGATTCTCGAACGCGCCTTCGAGCGGGCCAAGCGGCCCTATTCGGAGGCGCAACTGGCGGCGGTCGTTCCGCGCCTCGCCCAAAGCAGCCTGGAGGATGTGCTGGCGGCGGTGGGACGCGGCGAAATCCCTTCCTCGAACGTCGTCAAGGCGGTCTATCCGGACCACAAGGACGAGCGCGCCAAGCCCGGCGAGAAGAAGAAGCCGAGCGAGGAGGGCTGGTTCGGCATGCGCCGGCGCTCGGGCCTGAAATTCCGCGTGCCGGGCCTGTCGCGGAAGCCGGCGCCGGGCGAGCGGGCGATCCCGATCCGCGGCATCCACGGCGACATGCCGGTGCGCTTCGCCGAGGGCGGGGTCGTGCCGGGCGAGCGCATCGTCGGCATCACCATGCCGGGCGAGGGGATCACCATCTATCCGATCCAGTCGCCGGCGCTGAAAGAATTCGACGACGAGCCGGAGCGCTGGCTGGACGTGCGCTGGGACATCGACGAGGAGAGCCACGAACGCTTCCCGGCGCGGATCGAGGTGACGGCGATGAACGAACCGGGCAGCCTCGCCCAGATCGCGCAGGTCATCGCCGACAGCGACGCCAATATCTCCAACATCCGGATGAAGAACGCGCCCGACTATTCGGTGATGACGATCGACGTCGAGGTCTTCGACATCAAGCACCTCAACCGGCTGATCGCCGAATTGCGGGCGCGGCCGGTGGTGAGCGCGGCGCAACGGGTCGGCGCGTGAACGGCACGGCGATGAGCGAGGAAGAGGCGATCGGGATCTTCCGCGATGCGGGGGCCATCCTCGAAGGCCACTTCATCCTCAGTTCCGGCCTGCACAGCCCCGTCTTCCTGCAGAAGGCGCGGGTCTTCATGTACCCCGACAAGACCGAGCGCCTCTGCCGCGCGCTTGCCGACAAGGTGCGCGCCGCGGGGCTTGGCGCAATCGACCTCATCGTCTCGCCGGCGGTGGGCGGGATCGTGCCCGGCTACGAGACGGCGCGGCAACTCGGCATTCCCGCGGTCTGGGTCGAGCGCGAGGCCGGGGTCTTCCGGCTGCGGCGGTTCGAGATGCCGCCGGGAGCCCGCGTCCTCGTCGTCGAGGATATCGTCACAACCGGGTTGTCGAGCCGCGAGACGATCGATGCGGTCAAGGAAATGGGAGCCGCCGTGGTCGCGGAAGCCTGCCTGATCGACCGCTCCGGCGGCGAGGCCGATGTCGGCGTGCCGCTGGTTGCGCTCGCGCGCTACAAGGTGCCGGCCTATCCGGCTGACCGGATTCCGCCTGAAATGGCTGCCATACCGGCGACCAAGCCCGGCAGCCGGGGACTGGCCTGATTCGATGCTGTTTGCCCGCCGCACCAAACCGAGTTTCGTCGAACGCCTCCGCTACACGGTCTGGCCGCAGAGCGGCTGGGGCCGGGCGCTGCGCTATTTTGCCAAGCGTATCCTGCGCCTCAGCGGCTCGCCGCACACGGTCGCGATCGGGTTCGCGGCCGGCATGTTCGTCGCCTGGTCGCCGTTCTTCGGTTTCCATTACCTCCTGTCGGCGGGGTTCGCCTTCCTCTGCCGCGGCAATGTGCTCGCCGCCATCCTCGGGACCACGGTCGGCAACCCGCTGACGCTGCCGGCGATGTGGACGCTCGCCTATCACGTCGGCGACATCATTCTCGGCGGGTCGCACCAGGTCGCACCCGCGATGCCCGAGGACATTGCCGGCCAGTCGTGGACGGTATTCTGGGAATTCGCCAAGCCGGTACTCGTCGGCTCGATCCCGCTCGGTTTCGTCAGCGGGCTGATTTCCTATTTCCTGGTGCGGTTCGCCGTCACGGCATACCAGGAGGGCCGCCGGACGCGGCTGGCCCAGCGCCGCCTGGAGACGGCGGCGCCGCCTAGCGGAGTGTGAGGGGATGAGCGAGGGGCGACTGCGGCTGGGGGTCAACATCGACCACGTTGCGACGATCCGGAACGCGCGCGGCGGCGACCATCCCGATCCGCTCCGCGCCGCCGAGATCGCGGCGGCGGCCGGCGCCGACGGCATCACGGCGCATCTGCGGGAGGACCGCCGGCACATCGGCGACCGCGACATCGAGCGGCTGCGCGCCGCCATCTCGCTGCCGCTCAACCTCGAAATGGCGGCGACCGAGGAGATGCTGTCGATCGCGCTCCGTCACCGGCCGCACGCCGCCTGCATCGTGCCGGAGCGGCGCGAGGAGCGGACGACCGAAGGCGGCATCGACGCTGCCGGCCAGATTGCGCGGCTGCGGCCGATGGTGCAGGCGCTCGGCGCGGCCGGCATCCGCGTCTCGCTGTTCATCGAGGCGAGCCGGCGCCAGCTCGACGCGGCACGCACGCTCGGCGCCCCGGTCGTCGAACTCCACACCGGCAACTATTGCGAGGCATTCCATTCCGGGCCGGACGCCTTCGAGCGCGAACGCCTGCGGCTGGCCGAAGCCGCCCGCTACGGCCGCAGCATCGGGCTCGAAGTCCACGCCGGGCACGGCATCTCGTTCGATACCGTGAAGCCGGTCTCGGCCATTCCGGAAATCGCCGAACTCAATATCGGGCATTTCCTCATCGGCGAAGCGATCTTCGTGGGGCTGGCGGAGAGCGTGCGCACCATGCGCCGGCTGATGGACGAAGCGCGGGCGGAGGCCGCCCGCGCCGCGCCGGCATGATCATCGGGATCGGCAGCGATACGATCGACATCAGGCGCGTCGAGAAGGTGATCGAGCGCCACGGCGAGCGGTTCACCGGCCGCATCTTCACGCCGGTGGAGATCAGGAAATCGGAACGGCGCCGGCTGAGGGCGGCGTCCTACGCCAAGCGCTTCGCCGCCAAGGAAGCCTGCGCCAAGGCCCTCGGCACCGGGATGGCTGCCGGGGTCTTCTGGCGCGACATGGGTGTCGTCAACCTGCCCGGTGGCCAGCCGACGATGGAGCTGACCGGCGGCGCGCTCCGCCGGCTGAAGGCGCTGACGCCTCCGGGCCACGAGGCCCGCATCCACGTCACCATCACCGACGATTTTCCGCTCGCCCAGGCCCTCGTCCTCATCGAGGCGGTGCCCCTCGCGACGCCGTAAATCGGCCCCTTTCCCGGCTGAGAGATTGCGCTCCCGCCAGCGAGCCTATATTAGGCCCGCGACTCCGGACATTCCCCCACCCGAGACCGACCCGAATGAGCGTGGCATCCGCGAAGCCGAGGGCGAAGAGCAGCGGTCTTTACGAGACCGTCAAAATCGTCATTCAGGCCCTTCTCCTGGCGCTGATCGTCCGCACATTCCTTTTCCAGCCGTTCAACATTCCGTCGGGCTCGATGAAGGACACGCTCCTCATCGGCGACTACCTGTTCGTCTCGAAATATGCATACGGCTACAGCCGCTATGCCTTCCCGTGGGGGGTCGACCTGTTCAGTCCGCTGACCTGGACGCCGGGCAAAGGCTCGGTCGAGGAAGTGACCCTGCCCGGCGAGAAGGCGCCGCGGAAGGTGAAGGTGCTCGCCGGCCCCGGCGATATCGTGCAGACCGCTTCCGACGGCTCGGTCACGGTCAAGGCCGGTCCCCTCAACAAGGGCATTCCCGGCGAATATCTCGTCCCCGAGAAGCGCTATTTCATCGCCAACGAGGACGGGACCCCGTTCGACTATTCGAACCTGACGATTCCCTACGGCTCGCTGGTCGGAAGCGGCGAGTTGCCGGTCCACTTCATTCCGGTCGAGTGGTTCGACAAGTATTCGCCGCGGGTATGGACCGGCGCGCCGAAGCGCGGCGACATCGTCGTCTTCAAGCTGCCCAAGGACAACAGCACCGATTACATCAAGCGGGTGATCGGCCTGCCGGGCGACACGATCCAGGTCACCGACGGCGTGCTCAGCATCAACGGCCAGCCGCTGAAGCGCCAGAAGGTCGGCGAGTATCACGAGACCGTGCCGGTGCTCGGCGACGTGCTGGTCGAGCGCTTCAAGGAAACCATGCCCAGCGGCGTCAGCTACGAGACGCTCGACCGCGACCACAACAGCCCCGAGGACAACACGCCGCCCTATGTCGTGCCGCAGGGCTACTATTTCATGATGGGCGACAACCGCGACAATTCGACCGACAGCCGCTTCCTCGAATCGGTCGGCTATGTGCCGTTCGAGAACATCGTCGGGCGGGCGGAGATCATCTTCTTCTCGATCGACGAGGACGCGGCGCCTTGGGAATTCTGGAAGTGGCCGTGGACGGTCCGCTGGGACCGCATGTTCAAGCTCCTATGAAAGCAGGCGCCGACGCCGCCCTGGCGGCGCTCGAACGCCGCCTTGGCCATAGGTTCCAGGACCTCCGATTGCTGGCGACGGCGCTGACTCATGCGAGCGCGACCAGCCATGCCGGCGCCACCTACCAGCGGCTCGAGTTTCTCGGCGATCGCGTCCTCGCCCTGGTAGTCGCCGAAATGCTGATCGCGACGTTCCGCGGCGCCTCGGAAGGCGAACTGGCGCAACGGCTGACGGCACTCGTCCGCAATGAGGCCTGCGCCGACGTGGCGCGGGCGCTCGACCTCGGCGCCGCGCTGCGGCTCGGAACCGGCGAGGTGCTCTCCGGCGGGCGGACGAAGGCCGCGATCCTCGGCGATGTCTGCGAGGCGGTGATCGGGGCGATCTACCAGGACGGCGGTCTCGACGCCGCCCGCCGGCTGATCGAGACGCACTGGCACGGGCGGATGCTCGGCGAAGCTTCGGTGCCGCGCGATGCCAAGACCACGCTGCAGGAATGGGCGCAGGGCAGGGGCCTGCCGGTGCCGGCCTATGCCATCGTCGCGCGGAGCGGGCCGGACCATGCGCCGCGCTTCGAAGTCGAGGCGAGCGTGGATGGCCTGGCGCCGGCGCGGGGCGAGGGCCGCACCCGGCGCGAGGCCGAGCAGGCGGCGGCCGCCGCCGCACTCGCGCGCCTCGGCCTGTGGAAGGTGGCGGAAGCCGGATGAGCGAGGCGACCGACGCCACCGACACCCGCTGCGGCTTTGTCGCGATCATCGGCGCGCCGAACGCCGGCAAGTCGACGCTCACCAATGCGCTGGTAGGCGCCAAGGTCTCGATCGTCAGCCACAAGGTGCAGACGACGCGGGCGATCGTCCGCGGCATCGCCATGGCCGGCAATTCGCAGATCGTCTTCGTCGACACGCCGGGCATCTTCGCGCCGAAGCGGCGCCTCGAGCGCGCGATGGTCGAGACCGCATGGGGCGGCGCGAAGGACGCCGATCTCGTCGCGCTTCTCATCGATGCAGCGCGCGGCTTCGACGACGAGGCGGCGAAGCTCGTCGCCAGGCTTGCCGACGTGCATCACCCGCGCATCCTCATCCTCAACAAGATCGACCTCGTGCCGCGCGCCGGCCTGCTGGCGCTGGCCGATGCAGTGAACAAGGCGCTGCCCTTCGAGCGGACGTTCATGGTCTCGGCCGCCACCGGCGACGGCCTCGGCGACCTCAGGGACTACCTCGCCGCGGCGGTGCCGCAAGGGCCGTGGCTCTATCCGGATGACGAGGTGAGCGACCTGCCGCTCCGCAGTCTCGCCGCCGAGATCACGCGCGAGAAGCTGTTCGAGCGGCTGCACCAGGAATTGCCCTACCAGGCGACCGTCGAGACCGAGAAGTGGACCGAGAACAAGGACGGTTCGGTCCGCATCGACCAGGTGATCTTCGTCGAGCGCGACAGCCAGAAGAAGATCGTGATCGGCAAGGGCGGCGAGACGGCGAAAGCCATCTCGATGGCGGCGCGGAAGGAACTGTCCGGGCTGCTCGAGCGGCCGGTCCACCTTTTCCTGTTCGTGCGCGTGCGCGAGAACTGGGCCGACGACCCGGAGCGCTACCGGGAAATGGGGATCGAATTCCCCAAGGATTAGCGCGGTTCCCCGGGCGAATCCGCGATACAATCGGCCCATGCACTGGACGGACGAAGGCATCATCATCGGGACGCGGCGGCACGGCGAGACCAGCCTCATCGTCGAGCTGATGACGCGCGGCCACGGCCGCCATCTCGGCCTCGTCCGGGGCGGGCGGTCGCGGCGGCTGAGCGCGATCCTGCAACCTGGAAACGGCGTGACCGCGACGTGGCGGGCGCGGCTTGACGAGCACCTCGGCAATTACACGATCGAGCCCCTGGCCGAACGCGCGGCGCGGCTGATCGAGGGCGCCGCCGGCCTCTACGGCATGCAGGCGGTGGCCGGGCTCGTCCGGCTCCTGCCCGAGCGCGACCCGCATCCGCAGATCTATGCCGGGCTTCTGGCGGTGCTCGACTGGCTGGACGACCCGGTGATCGGCGGGGCGCTGGTCGTGCGGCTTGAAATGCGGATGCTCGACGAACTGGGCTTCGGCCTGGATCTCGAGCGCTGCGCCTCGACCGGCGAGACCGGCGATCTCGCCTATGTCTCGCCGAAATCGGGCAGGGCGGTCGGACGGGCTGCGGGCGCCCCTTACCGCGAGCGGCTGCTGGCGCTGCCCGAGTTCCTGCGCGGCGGCGGCGGTCTCAAGCCCGATGCCGGCGACATCGCGGCCGGCTTCCGCCTGACCGGCTATTTCCTCGACCGGCACGTCTATGAGCCGCGCGGGCTGCCGCCCCCCGATGCGCGGGCGCAATATGTGGCGCTGATCTCGCGCGCGGCGATGCGCGCCGAGGCGGCGGAATGACGGACGGCGCGGCGCCGGCGCCAGACGAGCCAAGCCACAGGCGCCGGATCAGGCGGCGGCTCGTGCTTTTCGTTCATGGCTTCGACCCGCGCGGGATCGAGCGGCCCTACCACATCCTGTCCGCGGAACTGCCGAAATACGGCGCGCGCACCGGCACTGCGGTCGGCCAATCGCGCCTCGAAACGCCGGACAGGGCGAAGCCCTGGCTGAAGCGCTGGACCGTCACCGTCGACGAGGGCGACGGGGCAACCGAGACGCGCTTCGAGTTCCTCGACTGGCAGGACCTCATCCCGCGCCGCCGCGAGTTCCGCTTCTTCAAGCTCAGTCTGGCGGCGATCGCGACCTTCTACGTCATGCTGTGGAAGGGCGTCTTCTACCGGCTGGCGCGCTACGGCTGGAGCCATTTCGGTTTCGTCGCAGTGCCGTTCGCGGCGGTGGCGCTCTATATCGGGCTGATCGTTGCGGCGCCGGTCGCCGGGTACTTCATCGGTCGGGATTTTGGCGGCTGGGGCGCCGCCGCGGGCCTTGCCTTGGGGCTGCTCGCCGCCGCGGTCTTCTACCGGCTGACGCTCTGGATCGACCGCGGCGCGCATTTCTGGTTCCTGATGGCGTTCTGGGCCTTCCAGCGCGAGCAGGGGAGCCGGCGCGGCATGCCGGTGCTCGCGGCCCGCTTCGACCGGCTTGCCGAGCACGCGCTCCATGTGGCGGACGAATGGCGGCCGGATGAGGCGATCCTGGTCGGCGTCAGCCACGGCGGCATCTGCGCCATCGACATTCTCGGGCGGATGTTCGAACGCGACCCCGGCCTCGCGGCCCTTGCGTCGGCGGCGGACCGCGAAGGCCGGCGGCTTGCGTTCCTGACGCTCGGCTCGCTGCCCTCGCTCCTCGATTCCATGGGGCCCAATCCGGGCCTCCGGGCGGCAACCGCGAAGCTTCTCGCAAGCCCGCTCGTCGACTGGCACTACTACACGGCGCGCGGCGACATCATGACGTCCGACCGCTACGACCCGTTCCGCGACCTCGGCCGACGGCCGACGCCCGCCGAGGCCGCGCGGTTCATCAGCTTCCGGATACTTCTCAAGCCGATGCTCGGCGAGGCCGAGGCGGCGCTCGGCTGGCGGTTCATCACCAAGCACCTGCAGTACCTGATGGCGAGCGTCACCGGCGAGGAATACGACTTCTTCGCGCTCACCTGCACCGGCACTCCCTTCAGGACCGCCGCGGCGGCATGGCGGTCGCGGGCGCTTGCCTCACGGACCGGCGACGGATAGGCGGGGACAATGGGAAAAGAGCTGATTCCGGCCGGCGACATCGAACCGGTCAACCTGCGCGAGGCGCTGGAAGAGCGCTACCTCGCCTACGCGCTGTCGACGATCATGAACCGGGCGCTGCCCGATCTCCGCGACGGGCTGAAGCCGGTCCATCGCCGCATCCTCTACGGCATGCGCCAGCTTCGGCTCGATCCCGGCGCCGCCTACAAGAAGTCGGCGAAGATCGTCGGCGACGTGATGGGCAATTTTCACCCTCATGGCGACCAGGCGATCTACGACGCGCTCGTCCGGCTGGCCCAGGATTTCAACGTCCGCTACCCGCTGATCGACGGCCAGGGCAATTTCGGCAACATCGACGGCGATGCGCCGGCGGCGATGCGCTACACCGAGTCGCGGCTTACCGACGTGGCGCGGCTGCTCCTCGACGGCATCGACGAAGACGCCGTCGACTTCCGCCCGACCTATGACGGCTCCGACCGCGAGCCGGTGGTCCTCCCCGGCGCGTTCCCCAACATCCTTGCCAACGGCGCCTCGGGCATCGCGGTCGGCATGGCGACCAACATCCCGCCGCACAATGCCGCCGAGCTGTGCGACGCGGCCCTCCACCTCATCCGGAACCCGAAGGCGCGCATCGAGACGCTGGTCGGCATGGTCCCCGGCCCTGACCTGCCGACCGGCGGCATCATCGTCGAGGCGCGGCAGAACATCCTCGAAGCCTACCGGACCGGCCGCGGCAGCTTCCGCGTCCGTGCGCGCTGGCAGGTCGAGGAGCAGGGCCGCGGCACCTACGTGATCGTGGTGACGGAAATCCCGTTCCAGGTGCAGAAATCGAAGCTGATGGAGAAGATCGGCGAGCTTCTCGAAGCGCGCCGGATTCCGCTCCTTGCCGACGCCCATGACGAGTCGGCCGAGGACGTGCGCATCGTTCTGGAACCGAAGAGCCGCACGGTCGATGCAGCGCTCCTCATGGAGTCGCTGTTCAAGCTGACCGACCTAGAAGTGCGCGTGCCGCTCAACCTCAATGTGCTGTCGAAGGGCCTGGTGCCGCGGGTGATGGGCCTCGGCGAGGTGCTCAACGAATGGCTGGCGCACCGGCGCGAGGTGCTCGTGCGCCGCTCCGGGCATCGCGTCGCGGAGATCGACCATCGCCTCGAAGTGCTCGACGGCTACCTCATCGCCTACCTCAACCTCGACAAGGTGATCCGCATCATCCGCACCGAGGACGAGCCGAAGCCGGTCCTGATGAAGACCTTCAAGCTCAGCGACGTCCAGGCGGAGGCGATCCTCAACATGCGGCTGAGGAGCCTCCGCAAGCTCGAGGAGATGGAAATCCGCGGCGAGCACGAGACGCTCACCAAAGAGCGGAACGGCCTGCGGGCGCTGCTCAAGTCCGAGGAGAAGCAGTGGGCGGCGATCGCCGACGAGATCAGGGCGGTGCGGAAGGCCTACGGACCCGAGACGCCGCTCGGCAGGCGGCGGACGACATTCGCCGAGCCGCCGGCGCATGTCGAGGAGGACATCCTCGAGGCGATGGTCGAGCGCGAGCCGATCACCGTCGTGGTCTCGGAGAAGGGCTGGATCCGCGCCTTGAAGGGCCACGTTGCCGAGATGGGCGAACTGACCTTCAAGACCGACGACAAGCTTAAGATCGCCTTTCACGCCGAGACGACCGACAAGATCGTCGTCGCCTCGACCGCGGGCCGCTTCTACACGCTTGCCGGCGACAAGCTTCCCGGCGGACGCGGCCACGGGGAACCAATCAAGCTGATGGTCGACATGGATGCGGCGGAGGACATCGTCGCGGTCTTCCCGTACCGCGCCGGGCGGAAGCTGCTCGTCGTCTCGACGGAAGGGCGCGGCTTCGTCGTGCCCGAGGCGGAGGTGCTCGCCAACACGCGCAAGGGCCGCAACGTCATGGGCGTGTCGGAAGGCGAGGAAATGCGGCTCTGCGTCAACGCCGCCGGGGATACGGTCGCGATCCTCGGCGAGAACAGGAAACTCCTCCTGTTTCCGCTCAATCAGGTGCCGGAAATGGCGCGCGGCAAGGGCGTGCGGTTGCAGAAATACAAGGACGGGACGGTGGCCGACGCGCGCGTGTTCAACAAGGCGGACGGCCTCACCTGGGTCGATTCGTCCGGTCGCACATTCAACCGGCCGATGAGCGAACTGAAGGAATGGGTGGGCGAGCGCGCGCAGGCTGGCCGCATCCGGCCGGACGGATTCCCGCGTTCGAACCGGTTCGGAACGCCGGCGGTTTGAAGCGCCGACCGCAGGTTGCCCTCGCATTTGATCAGGGTCAAAGTGGCGGTCCAGCCCGGCGGGCAGATTGACCTTCGATTGAATCGGCTGCCGGCCGAGGTAGATCGACTTTTCCCGGCATCACGAAGTCGGCGCGATGGTCTCTCGGGGTGCCCTTCGGCACCTGCTTCGGCCGCCGGAGCACGCAGAACGGTGCTCCGGGATGGGGAACCACGCTTTCACGCGATACCGCCGGCGCAACACGGAAAGGCAACATCGACATGGACCGCCGGGCATTCTTGAAAGGGACTATGGCAGGCGCGGCGATGTTGTCGTTTGGACGATCGCTCGCGAATCCGGCCTCGGCCGAATCGCTCGCGGACGGTCCGGCGGCGGGTGCAACGATCCTCAATATTGTTCGCCGAACGATCGAGGTGAACCGCCGGGCCGCCAGCGTGTTCGGTCTTCAACTCGATGACGGCAAACCCGGCATCAGGCTTCGCGCGGGCGATGCCTTCAACGTTTACCTGAGGAACCGGACGTCAGAGGCCAGCATCGTTCATTGGCATGGCCTGACGCCGCCCTGGCCGAGCGACGGCGTCCCCGACGCGCCCTTGCCGCTGATCGCGGCCGGCTCCGGTCGCGGATTCAATTTCCCGGTCACGAGATCGGGCACCTATTGGATGCACGCCCACACGCTGCAGGAGCAACAACTCCTCGCCGCTCCACTGATCGTGAGCGACCCGGCCGATGACGGGCTCGACGAGCAGGAAGTCGTCGTGCTGCTTCACGATTTCTCCTTCACCGCCCCCGATGCACTTCTCGAACGATTGAAGACCGGGTCCTCCATGGGCATGCACGGCGGCATGGAGATGAACTCGGGCGGCGGAATGAACATGGATGGCGGCATGAATATGCCGGAGATGGATATGTCCGGCGGCATATCCGGGATGCGTGGCATGGCAACGGATCTGAACGACATCGACTACGAAGCCTATCTCGCCAATGACCGCACCCTCGACGATCCAGAAATCGTCCCGGTGGAAAGCGGCGGCCGCGTCCGTCTCCGGATCATCAACGGCGCCGCCGCCACCGCCTTCACGCTTGATCTCGGCGAGCTCGAAGGGACCCTGGTCGCGGTGGACGGCCAGAACATCAAGCCGCTGAAGGGCCGTCGATTCCCGATAACCATGGGGCAGCGGGTCGACGTTCGCCTGCAGTTGCCGAACGAGGCGCGGTCGTTTCCGATCCTGGCCCTCCGCGAAGGAGCAAAGGAGAGGACCGGTTTCATCCTGCGTCCTGCGGGATCGCCCGTCGCAAGACTCGCCACGACCGGGGAAGAAGACGGGCCCGTCCTCGATCTCGCCCTGGAGGCACAGCTCGAGGCGAATGTGCCGCTGTCAGCCCGAACGGTCGATGCAGCCTTCACCATGACGTTGGCGGGCGACATGGCGGCGTATCGCTGGCTTCTTCACACCGATCGCCCGCTCGTTGTCGGCCGCGGCAATCGGGTCGAGGTCACGCTGCGGAACATGTCGATGATGGCTCATCCCATGCATCTTCATGGCCATCATTTTCAAGTGGTGGCAATCGACGGTAACCGCGTGGCGGGTGCCGTCCGGGACACCGTTCTCGTCCCGCCGATGCGGTCAATCACCCTGGCGGTCGACGCTGACAACCCGGGAAGATGGGCCTTCCACTGCCATCACCTCTATCACATGGCAGCAGGGATGATGGCGACCTTCAACTACTCGACGTAGCCGTGCCGCGCGCATTTCATGCCATCCTGTGCCAGATAGCCCCAACGGTGAGGAGCCAATCTCAATCCACCCGGGTCCAGCCGCGCGCCATCAGGTGCTCCTGCGGGCGGAAGCGGCGCTTGTAGCCCATCTTCCGCGACCCATCGACCCAATAGCCCAGATAGACGTAAGGCAGGCCCATCTTCCGGGCACGGCGGATGTGATCGAGGATCATGAACGTGCCGAGGCTGCGCGCGGAGTGGTCGGGATCGTAGAAGGAGTAGACCATCGACAGGCCGTCGGCGAGGACGTCGGTCAGCGCCGTGGCGATGAGCGGGCCGTCGCCCCGCCCGGTAATGCCGCTGTCGGGGCCGCGGAAGCGGTATTCGAAGACGCTGGTCGAGACGTAGGAGTCGCCGACCATCATGGCGTAGTCGAGCACCGACATGTCGGCCATGCCGCCCTCGGCATGGCGGGCGTCGAGGTAGCGGCGGAAGAGCGAATATTGCTCGGAGGACGGGCTGGCGGTGGTCGCCGCGCCGACGACATCCTCGTTCCGCCTGAAGATGCGGGTCATGCTGGCGGTCGGCTTGAAGTCGGCGACGACCGTGCGCACCGAAATGCACGACCGGCAGCCCTCGCAGGCCGGCCGGTAGGCGATGTTCTGGCTGCGGCGGAACCCGCCCTGGGTGAGGATGTCGTTCAGGGCCGCGGCGCGGTCGCCGACGAGGTGCGTGAACACCTTCCGCTCGGCGCGGCCCGGCAGGTAGGGGCAGGGCGCCGGAGCCGTCAGGTAGAACTGCGGAGTTTCGGTCGGCTGATGCGTCATACGGGGCGGCGCGTCGAAGTCACCGCCCTAGGATAGTCCCGGGGGCCGGCCGGTGGGAAGGGACCACCGGCGGCCGGCGGGACGGTCCGGATCAGCGATAATCGCCGTCGACGTTCACCACGACCACGCCGAGGACGATGTCGTGGAGGAGCTGGCGGCGCGGGGTGAGGAACCCGACGAGGAGCACGGCCGGCGTAAGCAGGCCGATCGACAGCCAGAAGAGAAGCGCGTGGGCGACCGCAAGCAGCGGAAACATCGCATCGCCGTCGAGCGTGCGCATTTCGATGCCGGTGAAGCGCATGCCGGGCGTGGCCGAGAAGCGGCCGCCGGCGGTCAGCGCGACATAGACGAGGGCCACGATGGCATAAAGCGGCGCAAACAGGAGCCACCCGAGCCCGAAGGTCAGGAAGCCGAGGACGAATACGACCAGCGCCAGCGGAATGCACAGCAGGCCGACGAGGAAAGCGTCGATGAGGAACGCGACCACGCGGCGCGACAAAACCGCCTCGAAGACGGACGGGCGCGCCCCTCCTTCACGGTCGAAGGCGTCGTAAACGGCATCATAGCCGTGGCGATAGCGGGTCGTCATGGGGAGTCTGCCCTGGGTCATGGGTAGAAAGGTGGGTGTCTAGCGACCCGATGCAAGGCCTGCAGTGAACTCGGTCACTCCTGCGGCGAGGGCGGGTCAAGGCGCTCGACGCGGTAGCCCTTGGCGGCGAGCGCCTGCTCGATCTCGCCGGCATGGTCGGGGCCGTGCGTCTCGATGGTGACGTCGACGCTGGCGCCCTTCGGCGGCACCTTCAGCATGGTCCGGTGGTGCAGGACTTCGAGGATATTGCCGCCTTTCTCGCCGATGGTCGCGGCGATCGTGCCGAGGACGCCCGGCCGGTCGCTGATGATGACGCGGATGGCGACGATCCGGTCCTCGCGGGCGAGCTCGCGGACCATGATCGAGGCGGCAAGGCGCGGGTCGATATTGCCGCCGGCGAGGATCAGGCCGACGCGCTTGCCGCGGAAACCGGCGGGCTCGGCGAGGAGCGCGGCGAGCGGGGCGGCGCCGGCGCCCTCGGCCATGGTCTTCTGCAGCATGAGGAATTCGCCGACGGCGCGTTCGATATGCCGTTCGCTGACGACGATCACCCGGTCGACGACCCGGCGGCAGATTTCGACCGGCAGGCCGCCGACATTCTTCACCGCGATGCCCTCGGCGAGGGAATCGCCGCCGCATCTGGCGGGCTGACCACGGAGCGCGGCATCGAGCGAGGGGTAGAGTTCGGTCTCGACGCCGACCATTTCGGTCTGCGGCGACAGCGCCTTCACCGCAATCCCGATGCCGGCAACGAGGCCGCCGCCGCCGACCGGAACGACCACGGTATCGAGGCCGGGCTGGTCGGCGACGATCTCGAGGCCGATCGTCCCCTGGCCGCGGATCACCTGGGGATCGTCGTAGGGATGGACGAGAATGGCGCCGGTATCGGCGGCGATGGCATGGGCGCGGACCTGCGAATCGGCGAGCGTCTCGCCGTCGAGGATGACGTTGGCGCCGAAGCTGCGGGTGGCGGCGATCTTCACGAAGGGGGTCGGCCGCGGCATGACGATGGTCGCCGGAATCTTCAGCCGCTGGGCGTGGTAGGCGACCGCCTGGGCATGGTTGCCGGCCGACATGGTGACGACGCCGGCGACCCGCTCCTCCGGCGTCAGCGACAGGAGCTTGATGAGGGCGCCGCGTTCCTTGAACGAGGCGGTCGCCTGGAGGTTCTCGTATTTGACGAAGACGGTTGCGCCGGTAAGCCGCGACAGGCGCGGCGCCGGCAGGAAAGGCGTGCGGAGGACGACGCCGGCGAGCTGCCGCGCGGCGTCCTCGATATCGGCAAGGACCGGGATTCTCGCCACGGCCGGGTCAGGGGCCGTTGAACGGCGGGCGGAGGTTGAGGGGGACGGCGGCGCCGCTCAGCCGGTACATCTGCTCGAGGAACTTGCGGTCCCGGCAGAAGCGGGCCAGCTCGCGGATATCGCGATCGAAGACCGGCCTGGCGTTGGCGGCGTAGTCCGCCGCAAGCTCGGCGGCCTCGGCCAGCGTACCGTCGCCGTCGCCGATGAACTTGCCGATGATCCCGGTCACGGCGGTGACGCCGTAGGTCGTCTCGGCGAGGTCCGCGTCGCCCTTGCTGTCGGCGTAGCCGATATAGGCGCAGGGCAGGAAGTCGCTCATCTCCCTTGCATATTGCTCGATTGCGGCATGCGCCGCCTTCATCCTGTCGGCGTCGATCTCGGCCGCGGCGGGGGCGGCCGCGGCGCCGGCGAGCAGGGCGGCGATGAACAGCGCGCGCATCAGCGTCCCAGCAATTCGGCCATTGCCGGGGCGAAATAGGTGAGGATGCCGTCGGCTCCGGCGCGCTTGAAGGCGACGAGGCTTTCGACCATCGCCTTTTCGCCGTCGATCCAGCCGTTCGCCGCCGCGGCCTTGATCATCGAATATTCGCCGGACACCTGGTAGGCGAAGGTCGGCATGGCGAAGGCTTCCTTCACCCGCCAGACGATGTCGAGATAGGGCAGGCCCGGCTTCACCATGACCATGTCGGCGCCTTCGGCAATGTCCAACTCGACCTCGCGCAGCGCCTCGTCGCCGTTGGCCGTGTCCATCTGGTAGGTGCGCTTGTCGCCGACCAGCGTCTTCGACGTGCCGACCGCGTCGCGGAACGGGCCGTAGAAGGCCGAGGCATACTTGGCGGCGTAGGCCATGATCTGTACGTCGGTGAGGCCGCGGCGATCGAGCGCGGCGCGGATCGCGCCGACCCGGCCGTCCATCATGTCGGACGGGGCGATGACGTCGGCGCCGGCCTCCGCCTGGAGCAGCGCCTGCAGGACGAGCTGGGCGACGGTGGCATCGTTGACGATCCGGTCGCCCGACATCAGTCCGTCGTGGCCGTGGCTGGTATAGGGGTCGAGCGCGACGTCGACCATGACGCCGAGCTTGTCGCCGAATTCGGTCTTGATCGCGCGCGTGGCGGTGCAGACGAGATTGTCCGGATTGAGCGCCTCGCTGCCGGTCGGATCGCGGAGCGCCGGATCGGTGTACGGAAACAGCGCGATGAGCGGGATGCCGAGCGCGACGGCGCGGCCGGCGGCGGCTACCGCCTGGTCGACCGAATGGCGGTCGACCCCGGGCATCGCCGCGACCGGCCGGCGGACATCGGTGCCATCGACCAGGAAGATCGGCCAGATCAGATCGTCGACAGAGAGGCGATTCTCGCGGACCAGCCGCCGCGACCAGTCGGTGCGCCGGTTGCGCCGCATGCGCCGGCCGCCAAGGATGGCGTCCATGTCGGGCTTGGTGGAAGGGTCGGGGGCAATGGCCGGATGTTCGCGGGTCATGATGAAATCGCCGGGGAAGGACTGGGCGGGGAGAATATCACCCGGGCACGGCTCGCGGCAAAAACCCGGCTGGTCAGACCGGGCCGGCGCAGTGTAAGGGGCAGGAATGGCGATCAGCGACAAGCCCGACATGGGCGGTGCGGCGGAGCCGCAGCACACCACGCCCTACCTCGACCTTTATGCGCGGGTGCTGTCGGGACTGATGCTGCTCTTCGGCTTCCGGCAATGGGCGGTGATCCTCGGCATCGTCGGCGGGGTGGGCGGCACCTTCGAGGCGATGACCGGCGCCTGGCAGGTCGCCACGATGCATTTCGCCGTGGTCGACCTCGTCGCCGCGGTCGGCCTCTGGATGCGCGCCTCGTGGGGCAACGTCGTCTGGATCTACGCGGCGCTTTCCGAAATCGCACTTCACACAGTCTTTTCGGAAACGTTCGACGTCGATCTACTTGTCGTCGCTTTCCATTCGATAACCATCGCGGGGTTTCTTCTTCTCCTCTTCCTCGGGCGAAGAGCCGCAAAGGCATAGGTCGGCGCGGGCGCTCCGGGCCGGCAATGCATTGAATTTGCAGAGAATTTCCGCGCGGATTGACGCTAATTTAAGCGAGCGCGGCAAGCCGCCGTTAAGGCTGCGGCTTAAGCCGATCTTCAAACGCCTCGACTAGGTTCCCGCGAAGAGGTGGGAAGTAATACCTGCCGAGGAACAGTGAGGCGAGAGAGTTATGGTAACCGCGAAGAGGGCGATGGAGGCGGTTCCCGCCCCGGCACAGAATACCGATCTGAAGCCGCTTTACATGGAGGCGCTGACCTTGGTCGAGCGCCTGCACCGGCGGCTTCTCGACGTGATCAAGGATGAATTCGACCGGGCAGGACGTTCGGACGTCAACAGCGTCCAGGCCCTCCTGCTCTTCAATATCGGCGGCGCCGAGCTGACCGCCGGCGAATTGCGGACCCGCGGCTACTACCTCGGATCCAACGTCTCCTACAATCTCAAGAAGCTGGTCGAGATGGGCTACATCCATCACCAGCGCTCGCGGATGGACCGGCGCTCGGTGCGCGTCAGCCTGACCGAAAAGGGTGCGGAAGTGGCGGGGATCGTCAACGCCCTCTACGACCGGCACATCCGCTCGATCCATCAGGTCGGCGGCATCGCGGCGGACGATTTCCAGGTCCTCAACCGGTCGCTCCACCGCCTGGAGCGGTTCTGGACGGACCAGATTCTCTACCGCCTCTGAACTTTCCTCGCGTGACGATTTCGGGGCCCGGCCAAAGCCGGGCTTCGTTCGTTTCTGAGCTGCGGCGGCCGGAGCGCGCACGGGGTTGTGAGTTGCCGCGCGGGCCGCGGGACATGAAAGTGCCATATTGAAAAAGCCATGAATTCCCGTTCGGCGGCGCGGGGTTAGCGAATCTGCTATGCTTTCGCGGGCGGTCCGGCTAACTCAAATCGCGAACGGAAATAGCAGGCCATGAATCTCTCCGGCAGCCAGCGCCCGGGTATTCTTCGACGGACGTTCAGCCAGGCGGTGATCGCCGGCTTCATGTTCGGTATGGCTTCGGTCGCGGCCGAGGCGGCGCAGGACCCGGTCGAGCAGGCCCTGAAGGGCAAGGCGGCCGAATGGGACGACGGCTTCGACCAGGTCACCTCGGGCGCCGCCGACGTGCGCACGTCGACGCCGATCCTGTCCAAGGAGATCGTCGACGCGCTGCAGAAGGCGATCGAGCAATATTCGGAGATCGTTGCGCGGGGCGGCTGGCCGACGGTGCCGGCCGACAAGAAGCTGAAGATCGGGATGCGCGGACCCGCGGTCGCGGTGCTGCGCGAGCGCCTGACGATAACCGGCGACCTCGCAGCCTCGCTCGGCACTTCGGACGCATACGATTCCTACGTCGAGGCTGCGGTGCGCCGTTTCCAGGCCCGGCACGGGATTCCGGTCGACGGCGTGGTCGCCGACTCGACGTTCGCCGCGATGAACATTCCCGCGACCGTGCGGCTCAACCAGCTCGCCACCAACCTCACGCGGCTGAAAATGCTGACCGCAAAGCTGCCGGCGCGCTTCGTCATGGTGAACATTCCGGCGGCGCAG
>DASRGK010000152.1:0-2499 GCA_035651055.1 Bauldia sp. | reverse complement strand
ATCGGAATCGGGATCGAGATCTTCGGTCCGATGTCCCAGGATATCGCCCTCGCGACGGCCGAAGGCGATTTCCGCCGCCCTGTTGACCACCAGGAAGCGCCCGGATCTGTCCTTGACCGACAGTATGGCGGGGGCGTTATCCATGAAGCCCTGCAGCCGGATGTTGGTCTCGGTCAGCGCCGCCTCGACCCGCTTCTGCTCGGTCGTATCGAGGACGATGGTGCCGAGCGCCACGGTGCGGCCCTCGGCATCGCGCACCGGGAAGGTGACGGCGCGGGTCCAGCTCTCGTAGCGCAGGTCCGGGAAATGATTCTCGAACACCTTGGCTTCGTCCGCAGCCAGCACCGCTTCGTCCTGGGCCCGGATCACCGCCGCGACCTCCGGCGGCAGGATGTCGGCGGGGATTCGCCCGATGATTTCATCGGAGGCACCGCCGAAGGGGCGGGCGATCGCGGGATTGGCCATCAGGTATCGGTGCCTCAGATCTTTCAAGACCATGCCGACCGGCGCGTGCTGCATGAAGCCTCGGAGGCGCAGCTCGCTTTCGGAGAGGGCGCGCTGCAGCTCTGCGCGTTCGGTGATGTCCTGCACCACGCCGATCCGGCCGATCGCCCGCTGCCGCTCGTCGAACACCGTCTCGACGGATTCGTGGATCACCCGGTTGCCGCCGTCCGGCAGGACGATCCGGTAGGCGACGTCCATCGCTCCCGACCGGTTGTAGGCGCGATCGACCGCCTCGACGGCAGCCCGGTCCTGCGGGTGGACACGCTCGCGCAAGGCGCCGCGGTCGCGCTCGGCGAAGTCGTCCGGATAGCCAAAGAGGCGCAGCGCCTCCGACGACCAGTGCACGCGGTTGTCGCTTGCGGTCCATTCCCAGGAGCCGAGCTTGGCGATCTGCTGGGCCTTCAGGAGGCGCGTTTCGCTCCGCCGCAGCGCCTGTTCCAGGCGGCGATAATCGTCGAGGGCACGTTCCAGCTCGACATTCATCCGATCCGCGGCTTCGCGCGATTCCGCCATCGCGCGCGTCGCCGTCACCCGGTCGGTGATGTCGCGGAAGGACAGCACCCAGCCGCCGGCCGGACCCGGAAAGCGGTTGCCGCCGATGATACGGCCGTCCGGCCGGGTAAGCTGGATCGCCGTCCCGTCGGCCGGCATTTCCTCGAGACGCGCGATCTGGGCGGCGAAAGGCAGCTCCGGGCAACGGACGCCGGAGCGGAGTGACTCCGGGGCATAGCCGAGCAAGGACTGGAACCTTTCGTTCCACAGGATGAGGCGGTGTTCGGCATCGATCAGTCCGATGCCCTCGCCCACCGCATCGAAAACGCCGCGGCGGAGCTTCGCCAGCGCGACGATCGGCCGGGCGATCACCCAGGCGCCGAGCAATGCGAGCACGGCGAGCAGCGCGCAGAGGTACGTCGCTTCGGGGGATACGGCCGGTGAACCGGAGTTAGCCCAGATCAAGAGCGCGCCGAGCAGGAGCGGGGGCAGGGCAGCCAGGAGGAGGACGAGCTTCAGCCGGCGCTGAAAGTCCGCTTCCCCGAAATGCTGCAACAGATGCCGCAACCCGCGATCCTTCTCGATACCGGGACGCCCGATGGATCCCCGGAGCACTTTCGCTCCGCCGCCGCCGTCAGCCCCGCGCCGGCCGGAAGGCATCATCGGACCATCCCACCGAATAGGCTTTGGTTCCGGTTTAACGTCTCCGGGGTTACGCACTTGTTAATGAGGCTTCCACCCGCGTGTCAGGCTTTTCCCGAACTTCTCCGGCCGGCTTGCCTCGGCCGACCCGAATCCCTAGTCTCCCGCGCCTTCAAAGTCGGGTAACGATTGCCATTGCCCGGCCCGTCCAGGGGACTGCTCGTTGTTGCTGCTTCGTCGTTGTCTGCGCGTTCTGCTGCTCTGCGCCGTCCTGCTGACCCTGGCGCCGTTGCTCGCGGTCCTCGACGCCCGTGCCGCCGCCTTCCAGGTGCTGGCGCTGCATCTCGCCGTGGTCAACGCCGCGCTGGCCATCGCGCTGCTCGTCCTGCGGAGCCGGTTCTGGGCGGCCGCAGGCGTGGTGGCGGCGCTTTGGAACCTTGCGCTCGTCTGGCCGGCGATCTTCGAGAACACCAAGGCGATGTTCGCGGATCGCCCGGCGACGGGCCCGGCTTTGACCGTGGTCAGCTTCGATCTCTCATTCGATGATCCGAATCCCGCGAGGCTCATCGCCTTTCTCGGCAAAAGCCACGCCGATGTCATCGGCCTTGCCGGCGTCACGCCGGAAGCCAAGGCCGCGCTGGCGCAGCTGAAGACGACCTACCCCTACGGCACCGATTGCATCGGCAAGGACCGCTTCTGCGAGCTGATGCTGCTCTCGAAGCTGCCGCTGCGCTATCCCTTCGCCGGCAAGGTCGGCGCCAAGCTGACCTATGTGGCCAGTGCCGACTTCGACTGGCAGGGCAGCCCGGTCAGCATCGCCATGACCCATGTGGTGACGCCGTTCGTGCCCGCGGACTGGCC
>DASRGK010000151.1:0-3414 GCA_035651055.1 Bauldia sp. | reverse complement strand
CCGACGACGGCGCCCACCGCCATCATGCCCTCGACGCCGAGATTGAGGACGCCGGACCGCTCGGTGACCAGTTCGCCGAGCGCCGCCAGGAGGAGCGGCGTCGAGGCGGTGATGATCGTGAGGATCGGTCCCTCAAGCCCTTCCATGCTTGGCCTCCATCGCCGGCGCGTGCTGCGGCGGGCTTCGCACGAAGCGGATGCGGTAGAAGATGAAGGTGTCGCAGGCGAGGACGAAGAACAGGAGCATCCCCTGGAAGACGCGGGCGATCTGGTCGGAAATCCCGAGCGCCACCTGGATGCCCTCGCCGCCGATGTAGGAAAGCGCAAGCAGGAAGCCGGCAAAGACGATGCCGATCGGGTGCAGCCGGCCGAGGAAGGCGACGATGATGCCGGTGAAGCCGTAGCCGGGCGAGACCGTGGTCCGCAGCATCCCGATCGGCCCGGCCACCTCGGATATACCGGCCAGACCCGCCAGACCGCCGGAAATCAGGAACGTGAGGAGGATCATCCGGTTCTGGCTGAAGCCGGCAAAGGCGCCGGCGCGCGGCGCCTGCCCGAGCACGGTGATCTGGAAACCGGTCAGCGTCCGCCTGAGCAGGAACCACGCGGCGAGCGCGACGACGACGACAAAGACGAGGCTGAGGCGGATGTCGCGGCCGATGATGACCGGCAGCATCTGGCCGTCGTCGAAGGGCCGGCTGTCCGGGAAATTGTGGCCCTCGGGATTGCGCCAGGGCCCGCGCGCCAGCCAGTCGAGGAAGAGCTGCGCGACATAGACGAGCATCAGGCTGGTCAGGATCTCGTTGGCGCCGAAGCGGGTCTTCAGGAGTGCTGGGATCGCCGCATAGGCCATCCCGCCGAGAATGCCCATCAGCATCATCAGGGCGATCACCGCCGGTCCCTGCCAGGTCGGCAGGAGAATCGGGATGACCGAGCCGGCGATCGCGCCGGCCGCCAGCTGGCCCTCGGCGCCGATGTTCCAGGTGTTGGAGCGATAGGATACCGCGAGGCCGACGGCGACGAGGATGATCGGCACCGCCTTCACGACCAGCGCCTCGATCGACCAGAGCGCGGTGAACGGCTCGACGAAATAGACGTTGAGCGCCTCGCCCGGATCGACGCCGATGGCGAGGAAGATGAAGAAGCCGAGGATCACCGTGAGTCCGATCGCGATGAGCGGCGAAACCACGGCCATTCGCGCCGACCGCTCCGGCCGGCGGATCAGTTCAATGCGCATGCGCTCCGGTTCCCCCCGCCGCCTGTGCCGCCTGTGCCCCGTGGCCGTGCCCGCCCATCAACAGGCCGATTTCCTCGCGCGTGATCCCGTGGGCCGGGCGCGCCGCCGACAGCCGTCCCTTGGAAATGACCGCGATGCGGTCGGAGATTTCGAGGATTTCGTCGAGGTCCTGGCTGATGACCAGGACTGCCGAGCCGGCGCGGGCAAGATCGATCAGCGCCTGGCGGATGGTGGTGGCGGCGCCGGCATCGACGCCCCAGGTCGGCTGGCAGACGACGAGCACGCCGGGACGTCGGTCGAACTCGCGCCCGACGACGAATTTCTGGAGGTTGCCGCCCGAGAGCGAACTGGCCTCCGGGTCGGCGGAGCCTTTCCGCACATCGAACACATCGGTGACCCGGGAGACGATGCCGCGCGCGCCGGCGAAATTAACCACGCCGGAGCGCACCAGGCCCTCGCGCGTCCCGTGGCGGGTCAGCACCACGTTTTCGCTCAGCCTCAGCCGCGGCACCGCGCCGTGGCCGAGGCGCTCCTCCGGAACGAACGCGGCGTTGAGCCGGCGGCGGGCGTTGACGCTGCGCCGGCCGACCGGGTTGCCGTCGATGACGATCATGTCGGAGCGCGGCGCATAGACCTCGCCCGACAGCGCGTCGAACAGCTCGTCCTGGCCGTTGCCGGCGACGCCGGCAATGGCGACGATCTCGCCGCCGCGCACTTCCAGCGAAATGTCGTCGAGCGCGGTAGCAAAGGCATGCGCGCGGTCGAGCGACAGGTGGCTGATCGCCAGCCGCACCGGGGCGGTCGCCGCGACCGGCTCGGGCGGCGAGAGCTGCCGCAGTTCGGCGCCGACCATCATGCTCGCCAGCCGGGCGGCGGTTTCCTGCTGCGGATCGCACTCGCCGACGATCCTGCCGTGCCTGAGGATGGTGGCGTGGTGGCAGATCTGCTTCACCTCCTCCAGGCGGTGACTGATGTAGAGCACCGACTTGCCCTCGCCGGTGAGGCGCTGGAGCGTCACGAACAGGTCGTCGGCCTCCTGCGGGGTCAGCACCGAAGTCGGCTCGTCCATGATGATGAGCCGTGGCTCCTGCAGGAGGCAGCGCACGATCTCGACGCGCTGGCGTTCGCCGACCGACAGGTCGGCGATGGTGGCATTGGGATTGAGCGGCAGGCCGTATTCCGCCGAGACCCTGGCGATGCGCTCGCGAAGCGCCGCCATGCCGAGGGAGTGCGATAGCGCCAGGGAAATGTTCTCGGCGACCGTCAGCGCATCGAAGAGCGAGAAATGCTGGAACACCATGCCGATGCCGAGCTTGCGCGCGGCGGCGGGGTTGGGGATGGTGACCGGAACGCCGTCCCAGCGGATTTCGCCCGCCGTCGGCTGCAGCGCCCCGTAGAGGATCTTGACCAGCGTCGACTTGCCGGCGCCGTTCTCGCCGAGGAGCGCGTGGATTTCGCCGGGACGGACGGCGAAGTTGACGTCGTCGTTGGCGCGGATGGTGGCGAAGTCCTTGGTGATGCCGATGGCTTCCAGGACCGGCGCGGCGGTCGGCCGCGCGGTCGGGCGCTGCACCTGGGCTTTGCTCGCCGTCGCCACCCTACCCCCTCGTCCCGCGGCGGATGGCGGGCTCGTCCATGTCGCCGCCGAGCGCCGCCGCGCGGATCGCCTCATCGTAGGCGAGAAGCTGCGCGGCTGTCGCGGCCGCGATCGCGGCGGGGAGCTTTGAGCGGACGCCGGGAACCCCGATCGGGCAGACGAGCGCGGCGAGCCGCTCCGCCGGGACGCCGGCCTCGGCGACGCGACGCTCGAAGCGGGCGCGCTTGGTCTTGGAGCCGATGAGGCCGACATAGGGGAAGCGAGGGTCGGCGAGCGCGGCGACCGTCAGCGCCAGGTCGAGCTGGTGGCTGTGGCTCATGATGAGGACGAAGGCGCCGTCCGGCGCCGCCTGAAGTGCCGCCGCCGGGTCGTCGGCCTGGCGGAGCGTGACGTTGGCCGGCGCCATTGCCGGGAAGGCGTCGGGGCGCGGGTCGATCCAGGTCACGGCGAAGGGGAGCGGTGCCAGCGCCAGCACCAGCGCCCGACCGACATGGCCGGCCCCGAAAAGGAGGAGCGGCCGGCGTTCCTCGCCGAAGCCCTCGCGCAACACGCCCCGGGCAAGCGCCGCCGTGCCGGGAGGC
>DASRGK010000150.1:0-3149 GCA_035651055.1 Bauldia sp. | reverse complement strand
CCTCCCGCATCTCGAGGCGAACATGAGCACGACCGAGGAACTGTGGTGGCTTGCCTGCCGCAGCCCCGAGAACATCATCGTCAATCTCGCCGACATCGACGACGCGCTGCTCGCCGGCTACCGCCGCGCCTGAGACGCGCGGCCTGATCCATGGTGCAATCACCCAAGAGCGCTGCGCTGGGCCTTTAGGGCAATGCCGGGGCTGTTTGCCCGCGACGGTATGTCCTGCACTCCGGTCATCGGGTCCTCCAGCAGCGGCGCCCGACTTTTTTTGGCGCCGGGCGTGAAAATTCTTGAATCGGAAACGATTCGAGCATACGTCTTCGCTTGCCCAAATTCGCACGTGCCTGTGGTCGCAGAGTTGTCCGAGGGCGAACTGCCGGGAGGAGTCTCCCGGGTGCTTCGAAGGACGCGGCTTAAAGCAACGACGTAGCGGGCTTTTTTGGTCTCTGCCGGCTTTCCATCCGCCGGGGTCACTGAAGAGGCATCTACATCTTGCCGGGCGTGCGGAACGGGTCTCCCGCTCCAAGCGAAGGCAGCGAAAGCAAGGACTGCCCTGTCCCCTTTCGACTGACCAACCGGAAAACCAGCCAGCAGCCGCTGGCAAACCGGACCGAACCCTGCCGGGTCCCGCCGTCTCCATCGCGGCAGCCCGGAATGGACGATCCGGCGGTTTCAACCAGTTACGCTTGGGAGCGCCCGAGAATGACCGACCGTATCCGCGAATTCCTCCGCGACCGACGACCCGAAGGTCCGTGCCTCGTCGTCGACCTCGATGTCGTGCGCGACAATTTCAACACGTTCGCACGGGCCCTCCCCGACAGCCGCGTCTATTACGCGGTGAAGGCCAATCCGGCCCCGGAAATCCTGAAGCTCCTCGCCGGCCTCGGCTCGTCCTTCGACTGCGCCTCGGTCAACGAGATCGACATGGCGTTCGCCGCCGGCGCCACGCCCGACCGCATCTCCTACGGCAATACGATCAAGAAGGAGCGCGACATCGCGGTCGCCTACGAGCGCGGCATCCGCCTCTTCGCCGTCGACTGCCGCGAGGAAGCCGAGAAGATCGCCCGCGCCGCGCCCGGCTCGCGCGTCTTCTGCCGGATTCTGTGCGCCAATGACGGCGCCGAATGGCCGCTGTCGCGGAAGTTCGGCTGCGAGCCGGACATGGCGGTCGACGTGCTGGAACATGCCCACCGCCTCGGCCTCGACGCCTGCGGCGTTTCGTTCCACGTCGGCTCGCAGCAGCCGAACACGCGCGCCTGGGACATTGCCCTGAAGGCGGCGGCTTCCGTGTTCCGCACGCTCTCGGAGCGCGGCATCCAGCTCCGCATGGTCAATCTCGGCGGCGGCTTCCCGGCCAAGTACCTGAAGGAAGTCCCGGCGGTGAAGGCGTATGGCCGCGCCATCCACGGCGCGCTCCGCAAGCACTTCGGCAACCGCATTCCCGAGACGATCATCGAGCCCGGCCGCGGCATGGTCGGCGACGCCGGCATCATCAAGGCCGAGGTCGTGCTCATCTCGAAGAAGGCGGCCGAGGACGACGTGCGCTGGGTCTATCTCGACATCGGCAAGTTCGGCGGCCTCGCCGAGACGATGGACGAGGCGATCCGCTACCCGATCCGCACCGCCCATGACGGCGACGCGGGCGCGCCCTGCGTGCTCGCCGGCCCGACCTGCGACTCGGCCGACGTGCTCTACGAGAAGGTGCCCTACGTCCTGCCGGTCTCGCTCTCGATCGGCGACGAGGTGCTGATCGAAGGCACCGGCGCCTACACGACGACGTACGCGGCCAACGGCTTCAACGGCTTCGAGCCGCTCCGCGCCTACGTCATCTAGCCGCACAGCAACGCGACGCAACGCCTGCAGGCCTTCCCCTCCTTTGGGAAGGTCTCGGGCAATGCCGCCTGCTGTCCAAACACTCATGCCTTTTTGGGGATCAAATCGATGATCCACTTCGCCGACGAAACCTTCGCCGATGTTGTCGCCCGCGAGGCGCTCCTCAACCGGGTCATGGGTCCGTCGCGCTTCCTCAGGCCGTCGGAGCGGCTCCGCCGCGGCCGTTTGCCGGCGCGCGGCCTGTCGCTCATCGCCCGCGACGGCGGGAAGGTCGTCGGCTCGGTGCGTCTCTGGAACATCGCCGCCGGCGGAAAGCCGGCGCTGCTCCTCGGCCCCCTCGCGGTCGACAAGGACGCGCAGGGCACCGGCATCGGCTCAGGCCTCATGCACCTCGCCATTGCCCGCGCCCGCAGCCTCGGCCACGGCGGGATCGTCCTCGTCGGCGACCCGGAATATTACGGGCGCTTCGGGTTCACGGCCGAACGAACCGGCGGGCTGGTCATGCCGGCGCCGGTCGAACGTCGGCGGTTTCTTGGGCTGGAGCTGAGGCCGCGCGGGCTGGCGCGGTTCGAGGGGCGGATCGTGGCGGCGGGCGAAAGGGTGGCGGGCGCCGAGTTGGCAGCGGCGGCGTAGCAGCGCTTCGTTGGCGCGTCCTTCGAGGCTCGCCGCTCCGCGGCGAGCACCTCAGGATGGCGGGTTGAGTGATGGATTCGCCCAGGGAGCAGCGGGTGACTTTTCTCCGGCTTCAGGCGCCCCGGCTACCAACATCGCCATCCTGAGGCGCTCGGTCGAAACTGGCCGAGCCCCAAAGAACGCGCTGGAGAACAACAGAGCGGCATGACGCGGCGAGTGATCCTCCGGTCAAGCCGGAGGATGACGAACGTGAAGCGTGTGATCGCGTGTAGTGGCGGTCCTGACCCTAGTGCAGCGCCCGCTGTTCCTTGGCGATGCGGTCGATGAGCGGGTCGAGGTCGAAGTGCTTGGCGCCTTCGCGGTCGTAGCGCGCCTTGAAGTTCTTCACCGAGTCGGCGAGCACCTCGGTGAGGTTCTCCGAGCAGGTGAAGTCGCCGGCGACGCGCTTGACCTTGGAATTGTCGAAGAGCGCGGCCCAGGTCTTGTCGCCCATCAACGGGCCTTCCCAGGCGTGGTGGTAGCGGACGAGCGTGTCGGTCGGCACATGGACGATGTCCGCCTCGACGCCGAGCCCGGCGGCGATCGTCCGATAGATCTGATCCCAGCCGTAGCCGCGGTCCGACGTGATGTGGAATATCTCCCCGAGCGCGTTCTTGTTGCCGAACAGGCGGACGAAGGGC
>DASRGK010000149.1:0-4896 GCA_035651055.1 Bauldia sp. | reverse complement strand
GCGTTGTGAAATCGGTCTACGTCCAGGCCAACTGGGCGCCGGAGAACGCCGAGGCCGAGGTCGCCTTCGTGCAGCGGACCGCCGACGAAACCGGCTGGCCGCATGCCATCGTCGGCTATGCCGACCTTCTTTCCGCCGACGTGCGGCCGGCGCTCGACCGGCTGGTGCGCCACCCCCGCCTCCGCGGCGTCCGCATGCAGCTCCACTGGCACCGGAACCCGCAATACCGCTTCGCCAGGCATGCCGACATTGCCGACGATCCGCAGTTCCGGAGGAACTTCGCGGCGCTCGGCGATTACGGGCTCAGCTTCGACCTGCAGGTCTTCGCGCCGCAGATGGAGGGAGCCTGGCGGCTGGCGACCGACTTCCCCAAGACGACCTTCATCCTCCAGCATGCCGGAATGCTCGAGGACCTTTCCGACGGCGGGCGGGCGGAATGGCGGGCGGCGATGCGGAAGCTCGCGAGCGCGCCGAACGTCGTCTCCAAGCTCTCCGGGCTCGGCACGTTCACGCACCGGAACGACCCGGCGGCGATCGCCTGGATCGTGAAGGAGACCGCCGCGCTGTTCGGACCGTTGCGCTGCCTCTTCGGCTCGAACTTCCCGATCGAGAAGCTGTGGACGGACTTTGCGTCGCTGGTCCGGGCATATCGGGATGCAATGGCGGGGTATTCCGCGGCCGAGCGGGCAGCGATGCTCTCCGAGACGGCGGTGAGGGTGTACAGGATCGCCTAGCGGGTAGCGTGCAGTTGCTTGATTTGCTACTGCACGCAGAAGTAACTACACTGCCCTCGCGTCTGCGGATGGGGGGTTCCAGATGACATTCCCGGCATCGCCGGCTGCCTACCGTGAGGCAACCCGCGACTCGACGCTCGAGGCGCTTTTCAACGAAGCCGTTGAAGCGGCAGCCAAGGCAATCGACTGGTTTGAGAAAAGCGCGCGACGGCGATCAAAGGTCGCCAAGGCAATCCGCACCAGTGCACTTGTCCTTTTCGCGATCGGCACGGTCGCGCCTGTGACCGTCGCACTTTTCGCCAAGTTCGCGCAGTCGTACCACACCGCGGCGGGCACGGCGGCACCGCCTTTCGACTGGCTGCAGCAGCTTCCGTTGGCCGAGATCGGCTACGTACTACTCGCCCTCGCCGGCGCCTGTGTCATTTTCGATCAGTTCTTCGACTCCTCCGGGACATGGATACGGGCTCGCCAGTCGCAGGCGCGTCTCAAGGCCATCGTCGCCGATTTCAAGTTTCAGTGGGCGAGGATCATGGCCGAGTGCGGCGGTGTGCTTTCGGGCGATTCCTTCGCGAACAATGGGGTAGGTGCGCGGCTGACTGGCTTACTCGGCGATTTTTCCAAACAGGTCGAAGCGGTCAACGAGGAGGACACGAAGGAATGGGCGCGGCGGTTCTCTGCCAACATTCAGCGCTTTGATCAGAATCCAAACCTGAAAGTCTCGCTGGAAGAGAAGAGTGACGCGCGGGCGGAAGCCGCGGCATCCGCGGAGGATGAGGCAAAGCAACAGGAGGCTACGAAAGACGCTCAAAAGCCGGCCTCCGACTCTCCGCCGACCACCGTCGACGTTCGCCTCGCAATGACTTCCGTCGTGGGACCGATCGATCCCGGTTCGCTGTCGCTGCATGTGGACGACAATGATGTTGCGGTTCCCGCAAACGGCCTCATCGAGCTCCCCCTCGAAGTCGACGTCGAACACACGATTGCCGGGCGCGCCACCAGCGCCGGCAAGGGAATCACCGGCGAATTGCGGACAACGCCGACGCTCGCGAGCCACGGCCAAAGCCTTGGCCTGACTTTGCAGTGAGTTTGGGAGGACAAGCCGTGGCCGACGAATTCATTGGCAAAGGCGCACCGCTCGATCAGGCAGGCTTCGACGCCGCGCAGGCGGCGCTGGGCGGTGACCCCGAGTCCCTATGGGCAATTCTGGCGGTCGAGACGCGCGGCTTCGGCTTCCTGGCCGACCGCCGTCAGAAGATCCTGTTCGAAAGGCACATCTTCTACAAGTACACGAAGGGCAAGTTCAGCGCCGCCAACCCGGACATCAGTTCGCCAACGGCGGGAGGCTATTCTGGCGGAGCCGCCGAATACGCGCGTCTGGCCAAAGCGATCGCCCTCGACCGCGACGCTGCACTACAGAGCGCCTCCTGGGGGCTCGGGCAGATCATGGGCTTCAACGCGGTCGGGCTGAACTATTCCTCGGCCGCGAACATGATCGCGACCTTCAAGGACGGCGAGAATGCGCAGCTCGACGGCTGCGCGCGCTTCATCAACGCCTCTTCGGCGCTGAAAGAGGCGTTCGTGAACCGCGATTGGGTCAAGGTCGCCTTCTTCTACAATGGCAAGGACTACGCCAAAAACAAATACGATACCAAGCTCCAGCAGCACTACGACCTCTATCGGCTCAAGGGGGTACCGGACATAGAGGTCCGCGCTGCGCAAGCGCGGCTCACCTACCTCGGCTTCGATCCCGGCGGGATTGACGGTGCTGCCGGTAAGCACACCGCGATGGCGGTCCTGGCTTTCCAAAAGACTGCCGGATTGCCGCTCACCGGCGATCTCGACGAGGCGACCAAGGCTGCGCTTGTCGCAGCTGCCGGCGTGTAGCGACGCCTCAAGCCACCGCGCCTTAGGGAAAGGTCGTCGCTACTCGTCCTCGGCGGCCGGGGCGGCGATGGCGGCGGGCTTCCCGTGGCCGCGGAGCCGGGCGAGGGCGGTGCGGAGCGCAACGGCCATCTTCCACAGGAACGGCGTCTGCTTGACGATGCGTTTGGCGCGGGCCGCGGCGCGCCCGGGGAGGGCGGCGGCAAAGCCGATCGCGGTCGCGGCGCTCCGATGGTCGCGGAGTGCGAGTTCGGTGTCGGACCAATCGCGCTTGTAGGGCTCGTCGCCGATGGTGAAATCGAACTCCGTGCAGCCGTGCTCGATGGCGTGGCGCATAAGTTCGTGGAGATGCGCGGCGCCGGGGCCGAACTTCGCCACCTCGCCGCCGTCATAGCTGGCGAGCACGTGGTAGTAGCGGCCGCGGAACATCAGCGCGAAGTTGAGGGCGGCGCGGCAATCGCCGACATCGAGGCGGCTGACATGGGCGATGGCGCGGGTCTCATCGCCGGTGGCGTAGTCGAGGAAGAATTCGCGATAGCCGGGCCGGGCGAAGAGATTGGGCACGCCCATGCGCGCGAAAGCCCGGCTCTTCTGCTCGATCAACGTCGTCATGCTGGACACGATCTCGTCCGTGCCGGCCGGGACGACGTACCTGACCTCGCCGATATCGCCGAGGCGCTTCCGCTTGGTGCGGTCGCGCCGGCGCGTCGCCGATGAGCGCTTCTCGAGGTAGAACGAGTCCCAGTCCCTGCCGAGCCTGGTCAGATAGGCGCCGCTCGGATTGAGCGTGGTGGCGAGCGCCATGAACGGGTTGGGCTGCGCGCCGAGGGTCTCGGGCATCTTTTCGAGGACGACCGCATCGAAGCGGAGGCCGCTCCGGCGGAGCGCGTCCCTGACGCGGGCGAAGAGAGCCGGGAAACGGTCCTTGCCGACCGCGCGGGCAAATTCCGGGGCGAGCAGCGGGGCGTTGTAGTCGCACACGCCGGAAGCGTGCCAGACGAGGCGGCGAACGATGCGGCCCGGCTCGACGGCGAGCGCCATCAGGAAAAGGAGGCGGCCGTTCCGGCGGCCGGTGACGATTGCCGGGACCACTCCGGCGGGCCCGCCGATATGGCGCTGCCAGGCGGCATGCCAGCCCCAGGTCTGGAAGACGGTGCCGTCGGCCTCCTTCTCGAAGCGGCGCCACTCATCGGCGACCGCGCCGAGGTCGGTGGCGACGGCCAGTTCGAGGGCCTCAACGCCGGCGGGACTGACGGCATCCGGCGGGGCGAGCGGCCCGGCGCCGGCGCGGGCAAGGATGGTCGAACCGCCGAACTCGGACACCGACATCGGGCCTCCTCAAAGTCACGCCGCTCCGCCCGCGGCAAGCCCGTCTCTTTGGACGGCATGCGCTCCGGTTTGACAATCCAATCTTCCCGATATTGTTAACGTTCCGGTGTGCCTGACGCGGAAGCACCGAGCCTCGATTTCCGGCGCCTTTCCGCGTACCAATCGAACCTCCATTCCCAGCCAAGAAGCGCCCCCGATGAAGAAGTCGCTCGACCAGAAACTCGCCGCCATCCGCAAGGGCACCTACAAGCCGACCGATTTCATCATCGCCGACGCCAAGGACGGCGATATCGGTTTCGGGGTCACGGCGCCCGGTCCCAACCGCGACAAGCCGGGCACCCACAAGACGCGCGCGGACCATCTGGCGGCGATCCGCGAAATGACCAGGTCGAAGCTGGTCGACGTGATGCTGATGTCGGCATCCACCGCCGAGCGCCTCGACAACGAGGACCTGTTCACGAAAAGCCCGGTGACGCCGGCGATCCGGCTCAACGACACGACCGATATCTGGTCGGCGCGCGGCGGGCGCTACAAGGAGGAGCCGTCGCGGCACCACCGCACGGCGCGGATCGACCAGGCGCGCAAGATCGTCGATCTCGGCCTCTATTCGGTGACCTTCTCCAACCAGGTCGGGATCGACGCGCAGAACGCCGAGGAATATTCGGCCTTCCGGCGCGAGGCGGGCGAGCACCGCATGCGCCACTTCCTCGAAGTGTTCAATCCGGCCTTCGACATCCGCCTCGCCGACAAGGCCGAGATCGGCCACTTCATCAACGACAACATCGTGCGCACGCTCGCCGGGGTTATGGCGGCCGACTTCCCGCTCTTCCTGAAGCTCCAGTACAATGGCGGGCGCGCGATGGAGGAACTCTCCGCCTACGACCCCGGCCACCTCGTCGTCGGCATTCTCGGCGGCGCCAAGGGGACGACACGCGACACGTTCGAGCTGATC
>DASRGK010000148.1:0-14075 GCA_035651055.1 Bauldia sp. | reverse complement strand
GCTGGCGATGCCCTACATGTACCGCGCCGTCGATACCGGCCTGCGGACCATCGACGTCCAGACATTGACCGAGGCGGCCAACATCCTCGGCGCCAATACGGCGACGATCCTGTTGCGGATCATCCTGCCCAACATCACCGTTGCGGTCCTGTCGGGCGCGTTCCTGACGCTGGCCATCGTCGTCGGCGAGTTCACCATCGCCAGCCTCCTCAACCGGCCGGCTTTCGGCGTCTACATGCAGAATGTCGGCGCCAACCGCGCCTATGAGCCGGCGGCGCTTGCCGTGATTTCCTTCGTCATTACCTGGGCCGCAATGGGCATGATCCAGCTGCTTGCCCGTTTCGCGCCGCGGACCGCCGCAAGGAGCTGATCGAAGTGGCCGAGGAGTTCCTGCGCATCGAGAACCTGGTCAAGTCCTTCAGCGGGAATACCGTGGTGAAGGGCGCCAATCTCACCTTCGAGAAGGGCGAGTTCGTCACCCTGCTGGGGCCATCCGGCTGCGGCAAGACGACCATCTTGCGGATGATTGCGGGCTTCGAGCACCCGACATCGGGCTCGATCCACGTGGAAGGCCAGGACATCACCGGCCTGCCGCCGAACCGGCGCAAGATCGGCATGGTGTTCCAGGCATACGCCCTGTTCCCCAATATGAACGTCGCCGGCAACATCGCGTTCGGCCTGCGCGTGGCCGGGATGCCGCGCGAGCGGGCGAGGGCGCGCGTCGAGGAGATGCTGAAGCTCATCGGCCTGCCCGGCTATGGCAAGCGCTTTCCCTTTGAACTCTCGGGCGGACAGCAGCAGCGCGTGGCGCTGGCCCGGGCGATCGCGCCGAGCCCGCGCATGCTGCTGCTCGACGAGCCGCTGTCGGCGCTCGACGCCAAGATACGCGTCTCGTTGCGCGAGGAAATCCGGTCCATCCAGCGCGAACTCGGGATCACGACGATCTTCGTCACCCACGACCAGGAAGAAGCGCTGTCGATGTCCGATCGCATCGTGGTCATGAGCGCCGGCCATATCGAGCAGGTCGGCACACCTTTCGAGATCTACAATTTTCCGAAGACGCGCTTCGTCGCCTCCTTCGTCGGCACGCTCAACATCCTAGAGGCCAGGGTCGCGGATGCCGCGTCCGGCCGGCTCACGGTCGACAACCAGGAAATCGCCTCGACCCGGATCACGGGAACGCTGTCGAACGGCCAAACCCGGTCGATCGCCCTTCGTCCCGAGGCGGTCGTCCTGAACGGTTCCGAGGCCGGCAAGAACTCGCTCAAGGGGACCATCGAAGACGTGACCTTCCTCGGCGCGATCATCCGCATCCGCGTCCGCTTCGGGGCCAATGCCATCTCGCTCGACACGTTCAACAATCCCGGCATTGCGCCGCCGCAGCGCGGAGCGCCGGCGACGGTGAGCTTCAGCCGAGACGACGTGCTCGTCCTCGAGGCGCAGCCCTGAAGCGGACAAGCCGGCCCTCTGGTGGCTGACGCGGCATGCGTCCCAACGTTCTCCTGATCACGGCCGACCAATGGCGCGGCGACTGCCTCGGCATCGCCGATCACCCCGTGGTGCGTACGCCCAACATCGATCGTCTCGCCCGCTCGGGCACCTGGTTCGCCCGCCATTACGCGCAGGCGGCACCCTGCGGCCCGTCGAGGGCGAGCCTCTATACCGGCCTCTACCAGATGAACCACCGCGTCGTGCGAAACGGCACGCCGCTCGACAACCGCCACGACAACATTGCGCGCGCCATGCGCCGCGCCGGATATGCGCCGACGCTGTTCGGCTTCACCGACCAGTCCGCCGATCCCCGCACGGTCGCGGCGGACAGCCCGTGGCTGCGGACTTACGAAGGGATATTGCCAGGCTTCGACGTGGCCGTGCGCCTGCCGGAGGATGTCGGGCCGTGGCTCGACTGGCTGGAAGCGCGCGGCCATCGACGGCCGAAGCATTTCTGGGAAATCTACCTGCCGGCGACCGGGCGCAGCGACCGTCCGACCCGCTCGCCGCCGCGCTACGGTGCCGATGAGACCGAGACCGCGTTCCTTGCCGGCTGCTTTCTCAACTGGCTCGATTCGCGGCCGGCCGGCGAGCCGTGGTTCGCGCATGTCTCGTTTCTGCGGCCGCATCCGCCGTTCATCGTGCCGGAGCCCTTCAACCGGCTTTACGACGCGGAAACCGGACCCGCCTTCCGGCGCGCGGCGAGCGCCGGGGAAGAAGCGCGGCAGCATCCGCTCCTTGCCTACTGGCACGACCGCATCCGCACCGACAGCGCGTTTCTCACCCCGCCGCACGACAGCTCCGCACCGCGAATCGCCGAGTGGGGGGACGCCGATTTCCGTCTGCTGCGCGCGATCTACTGGGGCATGATCAGCGAAGTCGACGGCCAAATCGGCCGCATCATGGACAGGATCGATGCGCTCGGCAGCGACACCGTCGTGATCCTCACTTCGGATCACGGGGAGATGCTCGGCGACCACTGGACGATCGGCAAGTTCGGCTATTTCGATCAGGCCTTCCATGTGCCGCTCATCATCCGCGACCCGCGGCGCCCGGGCGAGGGCAGGGTCGATGCGTTCACCGAGGCGGTCGACATCGCTCCGACGATCCTCGAACTGGTCGATGCTCCGCCGATCTCGGCGGCCGACGGCCACTCCCTGGCGTCCTATCTGGAAGGGCTGGCGCCGGCGCGGCCGCGCGACTGCGTTCACTGGGAATACGACTTCCGCGAGCCGGCGACCGGCGCGGCGCAGGCGGCGCTCGGCCTCGACCTCGACGACTGCGCGCTTTCGGTGATCCGCGACGAGCGCTTCAAGTACGTGCACTGCAACGGATTGCCGCCCCTGCTTTTCGATCTCGCCGCCGATCCGGATGAATTGCACGACGTGTCGGGCGAGCCGGCCTACCAGGCGGTCAGGCTCGACTACGCGGAGCGCCTGCTCCGCTGGCGCGGCCGTCACCTCGACCGAACGTTCTCCGGCGTGCTGCTCACCGCGGACGGCGTGGTCGACGCGCGCGCCTAGGCCTTCGGCTCCACCGCGACGCCGACCTGCTTCCGCAGTTCGTTGAAGTCGTAGGGCCTCGGCCCCTTCCGACCGCGGAGCATGGTGAGGCCGGATATCCCGCTGCCGATGAAGGCGATGCTGCCGAAGAGGAGGTCGTATTCTTCAGACACGATCGCAGCGCCGGCCGCGAAAATGCCGGCGGCGAGAGTGAACCAGAGCGCAATTCGCCAGGCGTTGAGGACGCCTCGGCGCGCGCCATAGACGAAGCGGACCGAGCCGGCGCGTGGAGCCAAGCCGTCGTGAATGGCGTTGGCGACGGCCAGGAACTCGTCGCCCTTGTGTGCGAAATCGGTCGCGCTCTGGGCGCTGACGCTGTCGATGTCGATGGAGCGCCGGTCGCGGGCATTGACGTGCAGGACGAAGCGAGCCTGCTCGTCGCCGCTCGTTGCTGGCTCGATGTGAATCTCGGAGACCTCGCGCCACGCGATCCGGCGCTCGCTGCCGTCTGACCGCAGCTCGGCAACGCCGGTTTCGTCGACCACGATGGTGCGATCCGACGTGAAGAGGCTCGGCCTGAAGGTGTAGCGGATCGTGGCCATCGCGTTTCTGGCTGGGACTCCCCGGTAATCGGCCCCTGTCGCTCGCGGGGAAAATCTCGCTCACTGCCCCATTATCGGCAAGGAGTTGCCGCATTCGCCGACCACGGTCCCCCGGACGGGAGGTGGCGCAGACCGTCAGCCGCAGGGTAGAACTGCCGGTATTCTTGCGCTGCGACGGGGTCATCGCCAACGGGCTGAAGCAGATCGGGCAGGGGAGTTCTTTGGAGTCAGCCCATGCGCAACATTGCGGACATCAAGCCAGTCCCTTACCGGCGGTTCAACGAACGCCGGGACCCGCCTAGCGCGAATGCCCGGCAGCCGGTCCAGGCGGCGGGCCTCGCTGCCGAACTCGAAGCGGCCCTTCTCCGCGATCTCGAGGTCGTTTCGAGCAAGCTGCCGCCTCCGTCCGGAGCACTGCGCCTGCCGGAAGCCATTGGCCTGGATGCGATTCCGCGTCCGCCTTCGGCCGTAGCCGATGATGGACCCGCGCCTCTGCCGACGCAGCCGCAGAGCCCTTATGCGCCGCGCCGCCGCGCCGCCGCGCCGCCTCCTCCCGCCAACGACGAACTGCCCGCCGCGGAAGAGCCGGTCTCCTTTGCCGAGGGTACCGACGAGTGGCCGGATTTCGTACCCGAGCCGCTGCCGCCGGCCCGCGGCTTTCCGCGTCCGCTGATTGCCGTCTCGGCGCTGTTGACGGTCGTCCTGATCGGCGGCGGCGTTCTGGCCTTCCGCCCGGCGCCGGCGGAGAAGCCGGCGACTGCAGTTGCGGACGCCGCGCCGATGGTGGTCACACCTCCGGTCCCAGCCGAGCCCGCCGTTACCCCGGCGGTCGCCGGCACGGCACCGCCGGTTCTGGCCTCGGCCGCGGCGGCCGAGCCGGCTCCGCCGGTGGCCACGCCGCCTCCGGTATCGGCCGAAGCGCAATCGATCGCAGCCAAGGTGGGCGTCGAGCCGCCGCCGGTCGCAGCAGCGGTCGCCGATCCGCCGGCCTCGCCCGCCTCCGATCCGGATCCAGCGACGGCAGGGACGGTGCCGGCCGGCGACAGTCCAACCGACCTTGCCGTGGCGGAGCCGCAACTGCGTCCCACCACGGATGTGGCGCCACTTGCCTACGCACCGAAACCTGCCGCCAGGGTGAAACCCGCAGTGGCGGCAGCGGTCAAGCTGGCGACGATCAGCCCCGGCCGCGCGACCATCAACACGGACGTCAATCTCCGCTCCCGGCCGGACAACGCCGCCACGGCAATCAAGGTCCTTTCGGCGGGCACACAGGTCACCGTGGTCAAGTGCGACTACTGGTGCGAGATCGTCGCGGGCGGCCAGCGCGGCTTCGTCTTCCGGAAATTCATCGGGCGCGGCTAGCCTGCCGCCGGTTCAGACGAGCCGGTCCCGCAGAAACGAGCCGACATCGTCGAGCGCCGCCTTCGCGATCGTCGCGCCGGCGGCGCTCCAGGCTTCGATGAACCCGTGGATGGTGCCGGGATAGACCCGGCAGTCGACCGCGCCGCCGGCGGCGGTCAACCGCTCCGCCATGACGAGGTTCTCGTCGCGCAGGATGTCGTGGCTGGCGACCGCAAGGAACGACCGCGGCAGGTTGCGGAGGTCGGCGTTGATCACCGCAAAGAGCGGATCTGTCCGCTGTTCCGGCTCGGGCACATAGCAGTCGAGGAGGAAACGCAGGCGCTCCAGTGTGAATGCGAAATGGGCGCCATCGCCGTAGAGTCTCATCGACGGGCGCTCGAAGTCGGCGTCGTAGCAGCCGTAGAAGAGGCCGAGCGCTCCAGCCTGCCACGCGCCGCGGTCGCGGAGCTGCAGCGCCATCGCCACGGCGAGGTTGGCGCCAGCCGAGTCGCCGGCGAAGCCGATCCGGTCCGCCGCAATGCCGAGTTCATCCGCCGAGTTGCGGACAAACTCGGCGAAGCCGATACAGGCCTCGAGCGCCGCCGGAAAGGGCGCTTCGGGCGCCAGCGGATACTCGATCTGAAGAAGCGCCGCGCCGCTCGCCTGCGCGAGGTTCCGCGCAATCGCGTCATGTGTTTCGATGTCCATCAGCGTCCAGCCGCCGCCGTGGAGATAGATGATCGCGGGAAGCGTTTTGACGCCGGCCGGCCGATAATGGCGGTAGCGGAGCCCCTCCCAGAAAGCGTCCCCGACACTGTGCATCTCCGGCAGCGGCTTCCGCCAGCCGTCGCGGAGCGCACGTGCGGCGGCCCGCATGGCGGCAATGTTTTCCCGGGCCATCGGCACCGCGGGCCCGCTCTTCAGCATGGCGAGATAGCGGCGCACGTCCGGGTCGAGCTCGGCAAGCACATCGCCCGCTGCGGCGTCAGAATTTCCCATAGCGGATGTAGGCCTGCTGCGGATCGACGCCTTCGAGGATCGCCTTCCGCACAAGGCTTTCCTTCGCCATCGCTTCCTCGGCCGCGGTCGCGATTTCCTCTGCCTTGTCCCGGGGGACGCGGAGCATCCCGTCGCGGTCGCCAACCATGTAATCGCCGGGCGCGATCAGCACGTCGCCGATCCTGATCGGAACGTCGCTGGCTTTTGGCAGCCAGTAGCCGACGATATCGCGCGGGGTGAAGCCGCGGCACCAGGCCTGGAAGCCGATATCGAGAAGGAAGTTGACGTCGCGGATGAAGCCGTCGGCGACGCAGCCGCGAACGCCCTTGTTCTTCAGCGTTTCGGCAGACAACTCGCCCATATGGGCGACGACGCGGTCATTGGGCTGCGAGACCCAGACCGACCCGGCAGGCGCCCTGGAGAGGAGGCCGGTCCAGGCAAGCAGGGTCTCGTGCGGGTCGGCCTTCGGGTCAACCATGCCCTCGATCGTGAAGGCCGGTCCGGCGAGCGGCCGCTCAGGCAGGATCGGGCGAAGTTCGGGCGGGAGCGTAAAATCGCGGAGCCCCATCGCCCGCATCACGTCATGAACGACGCCGGTGTAGCAGGCCTCGAGCCGGGTGGTGAGCGACTGCATCATCAGGCGGCCGGCAGGCAAGCCGGGCCGATCGGCTCGAACGATTTGTAGGTCAGGATGAATTCCTGGTGGCCGAGCTCCTCGGATTTCGTCCGGCCGCCCTCGCCAAGGCCGAGAACGACGTCGCGGATTTCGCGGCCAACCTCATCGAGGCTCGCCGTGCCTTCGAGGATGCGCCCCGCGTCGACGTCCATGTCGTCCGCCATCCGCCGGTAGGTCTCCGGGTTGGCGCAGATCTTCACCACCGGCGAGATCGCCGAGCCGACGACCGAGCCGCGGCCGGTGACGAAGAGAATGACATGGCTGCCGCAGGCGATCAGTTCGGCAATCTCGGCATTGTCGTTGATGTTCGGGAATCCCCAGCGCACGTCGCCATCCGGCACGACGTCGAGCAGGAACAGTCCTCCGCGCGGCGGGATATCGCCCGGCTTGATCAGGCCGGAAATCGGCGAGGCGCCGGACTTGGCGTAGGCGCCCATCGACTTCTCCTCGATGGTGGTGAGTCCGCCTTCCGCGTTTCCGGCGGCGAACGACCCGTAGCCCATGGTCGCGTAGTACTTCGCCGCCTTGGCAACGCTCGCTTCGAGTTCCTTGCCGAGGGCAGGAGTGATGGCGCGCGCAGCCATGATGTGCTCGCAGCCGATCAGTTCGCCCGTCTCCTCAAAAATGCACGCGGCGCCGTCCTCGACCAGCATGTCGAAGGCGCGGCCCGCCGCCGGATTGCCGGTGATGCCCGAGGTGCCGTCGGACCCGCCGCAGACCGTCCCCACGACCAGTTCCTCGACGGCCATGGGCACCGTCGCCATGGCGTCGAGCGCGGCGCGTTCGGCGGCGACGAAGGTCTGTCCTTCGAGGATCGACCTCCGCGTGCCGCCCGTCGCCTGGATGACGATCGTCTTCACCGGCCGCCCGGTCTCGCGCACGACATGTTCCAGTTTGTACTTGTTGAAGCTCTCGCAGCCGAGCGAGACGAGCAGCACCGCCCCGACGTTCGGGTGCGTGCAGAGGCGCTCCATCATCCGCTCGGCATAGGAATTCGGGTAGCAGCCAGGAAAGCCGATGACGTGAACGTCGCGGTCGCGGAAGGGAAGGGCAATCTCCCGCGCGACATGGTGGGCGCATTCGACCAAATAGCCGACGACGATCGTGTTTCGGATGCCCTTGCGGCCGTCGCTGCGCAGATATCCTCGCATCAGGGATGGCCTCCGTAGGAGCTGCGCTCGCTTTCGAGGTGATAGGTCGGAGTGTAGTCGCTCTTGACGTTATGGACGTGGACATGAGCGCCCGCGGCGATCGCCTCGGTTGCCGAACCGATCGGCGCCCCGTACTTCACGATCTTCTCGCCCGCCGAGATCGCCCGCCGGGCAAGCTTGTGGCCGATCGGCAAGTCCATCGGGAGGGTCACCGCAAGGCCGGCCACGCGGATGGCCTCGCCGCTGCGGATGCGCGTCGTGGCGACGAGGACATTGTCGTCCTTGTCGAGGAGAAGAAGGCGCCTGTCGGTCTCTCCGCGCATCCGCCGGCTCTCTTGCGTGAATTGGTCCTGTGTAGCCGACATGGCGGAGGCATCCAAATTGAAAATTTTCTATTTTCGATCTTGTGCGGTCAGGCTGCCACTTCTAGGCTTTCGGCATGGTCTCCCTCAACCGCGCCACCCTTGCCGAGCAGGCCTACGAGGAGCTGCAGGACCGGATCGTCTCCGGCGCGCTGCCCGCCGGCCACCGCCTGCGGGCCGACGAACTGGCCGATGCGCTGGCGATCAGCCAGACGCCGGTCAAGGAGGCGCTTGCCCTCCTCGAGCGCGACGGCCTGGTCGAAGCGGCGTCCCGCCGTGGTTCGGTCGTCCGCCGCTTCACGATCGACGATGTCGTGGAAATCTACGATGCGCGGATGCTGCTGGAAATCAGCGCCGTCGAGACCGGGTTCCGCGAAGGCAACGCGACTGTGGAATTTGCCGAGGCCCTCGGCGAAATATTTCGGCAGCAGATGGTCTTCGTCGAGCAGCAGAGCGAGGACGCGCTCTTCCACGCCATACGCCTCGACCGCGAATTCCACGAGAAGATCGTCAGCCTGTGGCATAGCCACCTGATCGCGGGCTGGCACCGCGTCGTTCTGCGTCAAACACAGACCATCCGCAATTATCCGCTCTTCCGCTATGATGTGACGCGTACGCGACGCGAACACAGCGCGATTGTGGAAGCCTTCAAGGCCGGCTCGGGGAGGAGCGCGGCCGACGCGTTGAAGACCCACCTCATGGCGAGCCGGGACGAATTCCTTTCGCGCCCGCCGGAGGAACTGCCAATCCGCGCCTAGCGGAATTACTGCCGGCCCGGCTGCAACCGGGCCGGATAGCCGACGTCATCGACATGAACAGGGAGGAAGAACCTATGTCGAGAACTCAATCTGGCCTGAAAGGCGCTCTGCTCGCCTCGGCGCTGGCGATGGTCGCCGGAGCCGCCCACGCCGCGGATGCGCCGAAGATCGCCGTCGACCTGACGACGCTGACTTCGCCGTTCTGGACGTCCTACAACAAGTACATCGTCGATGAGGCGAAGGCGCAGGGCGTCACTCTCCTCGAGCCGTTCAACTCCGAGTTCGATACCGCCAAGCAGATCACCGGCGTGAAGAACTCGATCACGCTCGGCGCCAAAGGCATCATCTTCTCGCCGTTCGATTCCTCGGCCGCCAAGACCGTGCTCGACACGGCGGCCGCCGCGAAGGTCCCGGTCGTTGCCGTCGATGTGGCCCCGGACACCGGCCCGGTCGCGATCGTCGTCCGCGCAAACAACGTCGCCTATGGCGAGAAGGCCTGCAAATATATCGGCGAACACGTTGCGGAAGGCCCGGTCGTGCAGATCATGGGCGACCAGGCTTCGGTTAACGGACGCGACCGCGGCAACGGCTTCCGCGACTGCATCACCAAGAACTACCCGAAGCTGAAGCTGCTGGAGATCCCGACCAAGGCGTGGTCGGGCGAAGACGCCGCCGCCGGTCTCGACGCGATCCTCAACTCGACTCCGGACCTGAAGGCGATCTACATGCACGCCGGTGGCGTGTTCCTTGCCCCGACGCTGCAGACCCTGAAGCGCCGCGGTCTCCTCTTCCCGGCTCCGGATCCGAAGCACATCATCATCGTTTCGAACGACGGAATTCCGCAGGAGTTCGACGCGATCCGGAAGGGCGAAGCCGACGCGACCGTCTCCCAGCCCGCCGACCTCTATGCCAAGTACGGCATCATGTATTTGAAGCAGGCGATCGAGGGTAAGACCTTCAAGCCGGGCCCGACCGACCACGACAGCAACATCGTCGAAGTGAAGCCCGGCGTGCTTGAGGATCAGCTGGCCGCGCCGCTGGTCACCAAGGAGAACGTCGACGACAAGTCGTTCTGGGGCAACAACCTCTAGGACGGTTTCCGACACGCAAAATGACGGATCGTTCCGTTGCGGACGGGCGCGCCGAGCGCCCGTCCGAAGTCGTGCCGATCGTCGAGGCGATCGGCGTTTCCAAACGCTACGGCGCCACCGTTGCGCTTGCCGACGCGCGCATCCGCGTTATGCCCGGCGAGTCGCACGCTCTGGTCGGCCGCAACGGCGCCGGAAAGTCGACGCTGGTCGGCATTCTCACCGGCCTCCGTGCCCCCGACAGCGGCGAGATACGCTTCTCCGGGAAGCCGGCGCCGCCGGTCGCCGATCGCGAGGTCTGGCGGAAGCTGGTCGCCTGCGTTTACCAGCACTCGACCATCATTCCCGACCTCACCGTTGCAGAGAACCTCTTCGTCAATCGCCAGCCGACCCGGAACGGCTTGATCAGTTGGTCCGCGGTCCGGCGGCAGGCGCGCGATGTGCTTGACCGGTGGAACGTCGCAGTGCCCGAGGACCTGCGCGCCGGGGACCTCAAGGTCGAAGCGCGCCAGCTGGTCGAGATCGCACGCGCCCTGTCCTACGGCGCCCGCTTCATCATCCTCGACGAACCGACCGCCCAGCTCGACGGCGACGAGATCAAGCGCCTGTTCGTGCGCATCCGCGAACTGCAGCAGCAGGGAGTCACCTTCCTCTTCATCTCGCACCACCTGCAGGAGGTCTACGAGATCTGCCAGGCGGTGACGGTGCTCCGCGATGCGCGCCATATCGTTTCCGCCCCGGTCGCCGAGCTGCCGAAAGACAAGCTGATCGAGGCGATGACCGGCGAACAGGTGCATTTCGGTTTTGCCGATGCCGCCGGGCGGACGGTGCCGCCAGACGCGCCGGTGGCGCTCGAGGTGAAGGACCTCGCCGGCGACGACTTCGCCGGCATCAGCTTCACCATCCGCCGCGGCGAGGTGCTCGGCATATCCGGCGCGACCAGCAGCGGCCGCATCGGGGTGGCGGAGGCGATCGCCGGACTCGGCCCGTTCACCGGCGGCTCGGTCACCATCAACGGTAAGTCCCTGCGTCCGGGCAGCGTACCGGCGGCGCTGGCGCTTGGCGTCGGCTGCGTCCCGAAGAGCCGGCACAAACAGGGCCTCGTCCTGTCGCAGTCGGTTGCCGACAATACGACGATGACGATCAGCAACAGCCTCGGCCCGGCGGGCTTCATCAATCCGCGCCGCCGTGCCGAGGTGACGCGGAGGTCGATCGACGACCTCGGCGTGGTCACCGAAGGACCGGAGCAGCTCGTCTCGAGCCTCTCGGGCGGCAACCAGCAGAAGGTCGTGATGGGCCGGGCTCTGGCCAACGATCCGTCGGTGATGGTGCTGATGGACCCGACCGCCGGGGTCGACGTGAAGTCGAAGGAGGCGCTTCTGCGGGTGGTCGAGAACAAACGCCGCGAAGGCAAGGCGATTCTCGTCGTCAGCGGTGAACTGGAAGACCTGCGCACCTGCGACCGGGTGCTGGTCATGCGGCACGGCGGCGTGGTGGCGGAACACAAGGCCGGATGGAGCGACAACGCGCTGGTCGCGTCGATCGAAGGAATATGAGCGTGAGCAACAGTCCCATGACGATGGCCCAGACGCGTCCCGGAGCTTATTACGGCAAGGCGATGGTCGCGCGCGTGCGCGAGCTGGCGCTCCTCCCGGCGCTCCTCGTCCTCATCGTCATCGGCGGCCTGGTCAGCCCGGTCTTTCTCAGCCAGGGCAACATCACGACGATCCTGACCTCGTCCGCCGCGCTGGCGCTGGTCGTCCTCGCCGAGTCCCTGATCATCATTACCGGCAAGTTCGACCTGTCGCTGGAATCGATCTACGGCTTTGCCCCGGCGCTGGGCGCAATGGTCATCCTGCCCGCGGCCCAATTCGGCTTCGGCTTCGAGCTGCCGACCTTCGTCGGCATCCTCTGCGTGCTCCTCGTCGGGGCGCTGGTCGGCTTCATCAACGGTTTCATGGTGGTGCGGCTGAGACTCAACGCTTTTATTGTCACCCTCGCGATGCTGATCATTCTCCGCGGCATGCTGGTCGGCGCGACCAGCGGGCGGACGCTCTTCGACCTCCCGCCGGCGTTTTACGGACTGATGGAAATCACGTTCATCGGCCTGCCGCTGGCGGTGTGGCTGGCGGCGCTTGCCTTCCTTGTCGCCGGGATCGTGCTTCGCTATCACCGCCTCGGCCGCGCGCTGTACGCGATCGGCGGCAACCCGGAGGCGGCCCGCGCCGCGGGTATCCGGGTCGAGCGCATCACCTGGGGCGTCTATGTACTTGCCGGGGTGCTTGCCGCGCTCGGCGGCCTCGCGATCACCGGCTATGTCGGCGCGATCAGCGCCAACCAGGGCAATGGCCTCATCTTCACGGTGTTCGCGGCCGCGGTCATCGGCGGCATTTCGCTCGACGGCGGCAAGGGCACCATGTTCGGGGCGCTGACCGGCGTGCTGCTGCTCGGCGTCGTCTCGAACCTGTTGACGCTGGCCCAGGTGCCGTCGTTCTGGATACAGGCGATCTACGGCGCGATCATTCTCGGCTCGCTGATGGTCGCCCGCTTCGCCAGCGGCCAGTCGCAGGAATAGGCGGCCCCCTGGCGAACCGGCTGCGGGTGCCGGCGAAGTTCGGACTAGGTCTTCGCGGGGACCCGTCGTTTGCCGTTCGCGGCGCGTTTCCGGCTCTGGCTCCGCTTCATGAGCACGTAGGCCGCCACCGCGACGGCTGCCACGGCTCCAATCGCTGCCGCGAGCAGGCCGATGCGGTCCGCTTCGCCGAGGCTGATCCAGTAGCGGGTGCTTTTCGCCACCAGCCAGCCGGGGGAAAGGACGACCGGCGCCCATACCAGCGCCGAGCCGATGTTCGCGATCTGGAACCGGCGGACATCCATCGCCATCAACCCGGCCAGGAACGGAACGAAAGACCGGACCGGTCCGAAGAAGCGGCCGAGGAACACGGCGGCCAGCCCCCAGCGCTGGAAGAACAGGCGGGCCCGCGCGACGCTGCGGCGCTGGGTGTTCAGGGGCCATTGATAGAAGATCTGACGGCCGAACAGCGGCCCAAGGTAGTACGAGACGGTGTCGCCGAGCGCTGCCCCGATCACGGCAGCGATGAGGATCGGCCATGGCGAAAGAAGCCCCGAGCCGATGAATCCGCCGACGACAACGAGAACTGCGGTTCCGGGCAGCAATATGCCGATGACCACCAGCGATTCCCCGAAGCAGATGAGCCCGATGATCGGGCCGGCGAACGCCTGGTGCTCCTTGATGAAGGTCGCCAGTTCGTGGATGAACGCTTCCATCTTCTTCCCGTTGTGCGGTGTGCCGGCCGGGCGAGTCTACGGTCCGGGCCTTCCTGACCAGTACTTTCCGACCTTCTCATGAATGTTGAGTGGACGCGCGTTCATCCAGTGGCCGGGCCGCACCGAAGAAGGAGCGACACTCTCCACGTCGCATCGACAGGGGTAGACCGGCAGGGAGGCGATGACTATAAGACTGCCATTCCGCGCAGGATCGCCGGGGATAGGCTGCCAAGATTACCCGATGAACTGCGTTTCGACAGGCCACACAATGGCTTAGTTGGGGAATCGTCTAACGGTAGGACAGCGGACTCTGACTCCGCCAGTCTAGGTTCGAATCCTAGTTCCCCAGCCACTTGTTTTAATTTGAAAATCAAGCATTTAGCGTTCCCCGGAAGCAATCGGCCTGTCCGTTGCCGGTCAACGGGTCACTCTATCCGCCCGCGGCATTTTTCCCATGGCGACAAAGACCGGCATTGGCGGACTGGCTGGGCCGGGGTCGAGTCACTTAAACTTGTCGCCGGTCGGACAAACCGCCGGCGCGATACAGAGACCTGAAACCGGGAAATGGCATGACAAATCGGCCCGCAACGACGCATTCGACGGCCGCGGCGCGACGTTGGGCCCTTGGCGCCATCGTCGCTCTGGCGACGATAGCCGCGGCGACGGCGCCGATCACCAATGCCGAGGCGAAAGCGGCGCGGCCGGTCTGGACCGCGGCGCCGCGCGATGCGGGCGAACCCATCATGGGCATCGTCTCGATCAAGACCCAGCAAGTCACGTTCTACGACGCCGATGGCTGGATCCTGCGCGCGCCGGT
>DASRGK010000147.1:0-22483 GCA_035651055.1 Bauldia sp. | reverse complement strand
AAGGGCGACATCGGCGACGGCGACGCCGTCATCACCGACGCCAGCAACGCGACCTGATCCGATGGCCATAGCGGGTCTCATCCGCCTCGACGCACTCCACAAGACGTACGGGCGGGGAGCCGCGGCGGTCGAGGCGCTGCGCGGCGTCGACCTCACCATCGACGAGGGCGAGTTCGTCGCAATCATGGGGCCGAGCGGTTCGGGCAAATCGACCGCGATGAACATTCTCGGGTGCCTCGATACGCCGACCACCGGCCACTACTGGTTCCGCGGCGTCGACGTCGGAACGCTGACCACCGATCAGCGTGCGCTGCTCCGCCGGCAATATCTCGGCTTCATCTTCCAGGGCTACAATCTCCTTCCCCGCACGTCGGCGGTTGAGAATGTCGAGATGCCGCTTATCTACCGCCGCGTGCCCTCGCGCGAGCGGCGGGAACTGGCCCGGCGGGCGCTCGATGCCGTGGGACTGACCGGCTTCGGCCACCATGCTCCGAGCGAACTGTCCGGCGGCCAGCAGCAACGCGTTGCCATCGCGCGCGCCATCGTTACCGACCCGGCGATCATCCTTGCCGACGAGCCGACCGGCAACCTCGACACCGCTCGCAGCCAGGAGATCATGGGCATCCTCACCGATCTCAATCGCAACAAGGGCATCACGGTGATCATGGTCACCCACGAGCCGGACATGGCGGCCTACGCCCGGCGCATCGTCCACTTCAAGGATGGCCTGATCGAAACCGACGAGCGCAACCGGAAGGCCGCCTGATGTTCGCCGAGACGCTCCTTCTCGCCATCCGCGCTGTCCGCCGCAACGCCCTCCGCTCGACGCTCACCGCTCTCGGCATCATCATCGGCGTTGCCGCCGTGATCGGGCTCGTCACCATCGGCAACGGCACGCAACAAAGCGTCGTAGCCGGAATATCGAAGCTCGGCAGCAACCTCCTCTCCGTCCGGCCCGGCGCCCCCGGCGGACCGCCGGGCGGCGCGCGCTCCACCGCCAAGGCGTTTTCGGCCGCCGATGCCGAGGCGATCGCCGCCCAGATCGGCGGCGTGAGGGCGGTGGCGCCGGTCGCCTCGACCAAGACCGTCGCCGTTGCGGGCAATACCAACTGGAACACGACCCTGGTCGGGACTGACGACGACTATTTCCAGGCCGGCAGCTGGACGATCGCTTCGGGCCGCGTCTTCACCGACAGCGAGACCCGGGCGGGCAGCGCGGTCTGCGTCATCGGGCAGACCGCGCGCCAGCACCTCTTCGGCGCCTCCGACCCGGTCGGCCAGGCGATCCGGCTCGAAAAGATGCCGTGCACGATCATCGGGATGCTCGAGGCCAAGGGCGCGGGCGCCTTCGGCATGGACCAGGACGATATCATCGTCGTGCCGCTCCGCACCTTCCAGCGGCGCATCGCCGGCAATACCGACGTCGCCTTCATCAACGTTTCGGCGCAGAACGGCGCTTCCACCGCCAAGGTGAAGAAGGACGTCGAACTGCTCCTGCGCGAGCGGCGGCGGATCGGCGAAGGCGACGAGGACGATTTCTCGGTCTTCGACATGACCGAGATAACGAGCACCTTGTCGACCACGACCACGGTGCTCACCGGCCTTCTCGGCGCGGTCGCAGCGGTGAGCCTCCTCGTCGGCGGCATCGGGATCATGAACATCATGCTCGTCTCGGTGACCGAACGGACGCGCGAGATCGGGATCCGCCTCGCGGTCGGCGCACTCCGCCGTCAGGTGCTGGCGCAGTTCCTGGTCGAGGCGATCGTGCTCTCGCTCTTCGGCGGCCTGATCGGCGTCGCGATCGGACTCGGCCTCGCCTCGCTCGCCGTCGGCGCGCTCGGCGTGCCGCTGGTGGTGGAGCCTCTGGTGATCGCCGGCGCCTTCGTCTTCTCGGGCGCGGTCGGGGTCATTTTCGGTTACTTCCCCGCCCGGCGCGCGGCCAACCTCAATCCGATCGAGGCGCTCCGCCACGAGTGACGCGGCGACCTAGCGCCCGTTCGCCTTCCGCCAGGCGGCGAAGTCGGCGAGCGTCTGATCGCTGGTTGCGGGATAGAGGCCGACGATGCTCCGGCCCTTCAGCACTTCCTCGGTGACGAAATCCTCGAAGGCGGTCATCTCGACCGCTTCCGCCGCGACCTCATCGGCAAGATGCGCCGGGATCGCGACCACGCCCTCGCCGTCGCCGACGACCGCATCGCCGGGAAAGACGGCGACGCCGCCGCAACCGATCGGCACGTCGATGTCGATCGCCTGGTGGAGCGTCAGGTTGGTCGGAGCCGAGGCGCGGCGGTGATAGGCGGGAATGGCGAGCTTCGCGATGTCGGGCGAGTCGCGAAGGCCGCCGTCGGTGACGATGCCGGCGGCGCCACGGACCATGAGACGCGAAACCAGGATCGCGCCGGCGGAGGCGGCGCGGGCATCGCCACGGCTGTCGACGACCAGCACGGCGCCGGGCGGGCAGGTCTCCACCGCCTTCCGCTGCGGATGTTCCGGATCGCGGAAGACGCTGAGCGGATTGAGGTCTTCGCGGGCCGGAATGTAGCGGAGGGTGAAGGCCTCGCCGACCATCTGGCCGGCGCCCGGGTTGAGCCGGTGAACATCCTGGATGAACTGGTTGCGGAGGCCGCGCTTGAAGAGCGCGGTGCACAACGTCGCCGTGCTGACGTTCTTCAGCCTCGCGACCGTTTCGGGCTTCAGCCTCGCCATGCCCCGACCCCTCAGAAGATCGCCGGCTCGCCGGCCGTGCGGCCAAAGCTCGTCTCGAGGAAATCGAAGTCGCAGCCGTCATTCGCCTGGCGGATATGGCGCTGGAACATCCAGCCATAGCCGCGCTCGTAGCGCGGCGGCGCGAGCTTCAGCGCGGCCCTGCGCGCGGCGAACTCCGCGTCGGAAATGTCGAGGCTGATGCGGCGCGCGGCGACATCGACCGAAATGCGATCGCCGTTCCGGACCAGCGCCAGCGGGCCGCCGATGAAGGATTCCGGCGCGACATGGAGGACGCAGGCGCCGTAGCTCGTTCCGCTCATGCGCGCGTCCGAGATGCGGAGCATGTCGCGGATGCCCTGCTTCACCAGCTTCTTCGGGATCGGCAGCATCCCCCATTCCGGCATGCCGGGTCCGCCCTGCGGACCGGCGTTGCGGAGAACGAGGACGTGGTCGGGCGTGACGTCGAGGTTCTCGTCGTCGGTCGCCTGCTTCATGGCGGCATAGTCGTCGAAGACGATGGCCGGCCCGGAATGCCTGAGGAAGCGCGGGTCGCAGGCGCTCGGCTTCATGACGCAGCCGTCGGGCGCGAGATTGCCCTTCAGCACGGCAAGCGCGCCTTCGGCATAGACCGGGTCCGACAGCGGGCGAATGACGTCGGCATTGATCACTGCGGCGTCGGCGATGTTCTCGCCAACCGTCCTGCCGCTCACGGTCATCTCGCCGAGATGCAGGTATTCGGCGATCTCCTTCATCATCGCGGTCAGGCCGCCGGCGTAGAAGAAATCCTCCATCAGGTACTTGTCGCCGCTCGGCCGGATATTGGCGATGACCGGCACCTTGCGGCTCGCTGCCTCGAAATCGTCGAGACCGAGCGGCACGCCGGCGCGCCGCGCCTGCGCGATAAGGTGGATGATGGCGTTGGTCGAGCAGCCCATCGCCATGGCGACGGCGAGGGCATTCTCGAAGGCGCCGCGCGTCTGGATCTTCGCCGGGGTCAGGTCCTCCCAGACCATTTCGACGATGCGGCGGCCGCAGGCGCTCGCCATCCGGATATGGCCGGCGTCGGCGGCGGGGATCGACGATGCGCCCGGAAGCGTCATGCCGATCGCCTCGGCCATCGCGGTCATCGTGCTGGCGGTGCCGAGCGTCATGCAATGCCCGTAGCTCCGCGCGATGCCGGCCTCCATCTCGAACCAGTCGCGGTCGGAAATGTTGCCGGCGCGGCGCTCGTCCCAGTACTTCCACGCGTCCGATCCGGAGCCGAGCACCTTGCCCTTCCAGTTGCCGCGGAGCATCGGGCCGGCGGGCATGAAGATCGCCGGCAGGCCCGCGCTGGTCGCGCCCATCAGCAGCGCCGGCGTGGTCTTGTCGCAGCCGCCCATCAGGACGACGCCGTCGACCGGGTGGGCGCGGATCAGTTCCTCGGCGTCCATTGCCAGCAGGTTGCGGTAGAGCATGCTGGTCGGCTTCAGGAAACTCTCCGAAAGCGACAGCGCCGGAAGCTCGACGGGGAAGCCGCCCGCCTGCAGGACGCCGCGCTTAACGTCCTCGACCCGCTCGGGAAAATGGCCGTGGCAGGGCTGCAGGTCGGACCAGGTATTGAGGATGCCGATGACCGGGCGGCCGACCCAGTCCTCGGGGCCGTAGCCCATCTGCATCAGGCGGGAGCGGTGGCCGAAGCTGCGCAGGTCGTCGGGCGCGAACCAGCGGGCGCTGCGCAACGAGGCGGGAGTCTTGCGTGGCATGGGGCGAAACTTCGTTATTCGGAACAATACCTTGGTACATTCGATCGGCGGCGCCCGTCACCCCAATTCGAGCGTGGTGACGCCGTAGATCCGGTCAAGCGGGAGGGCCGGCGCCGGGCCCCGATACATGCGCGCGGTCTCGAAGGAGGGCGCGAGACCGTGGCGGATCGCGAGCCGGACCGCATCCGGATTGGGTTCCGACACGTCGAGAAACAGGACGGATCGGTCTCGATACGCCGCCATGGTCTGGAAGAGTCCGTCGGCGATCGTTTCGCTGTCGGCAAAGAGCGGTCCGATCCTGTGACCGGTGATGGAGGGGCGGATCGAGCCGTATCCCCGCACCGCTCCATCCTCTATCCACGCGAAGGTGCGGCGGGTGGGGGAGGAGAGCCAGGCCCGCAGGAAGGCGCTCCGCGGACCGCCGAAGAACGGCCGGTCATAGGCGACGATCGCGGCGTCAAGCCGGGCATCGCCCGGCATGCGCTCGACGACGCGGGCGCGGACCGGCTTCGCCCCGGACACGACCCCGCCATAGCGGACGTTGCGGTGCGCGAGGACGAAGCCCTGCGCCGCATATTTCGTCTGTTGGGCGACGACGCCGTCGAGTCCGATGGTGCGCGCGCCGGCGTGGGCGAGGCCGGCCTGCCAGAGGGCGAAGCCATGCCCCTGCCCGCGAAACTCGGGCCGGCAGATGTAGAGGCCGAGAAAGGCGAAGCCCGGACCATAGTTGACGACGGACACCGAGGCGACGCGCTCGCCGTCGAGCGAGCCCACGAGAAAGCCGTCGCGATCGGCGGCGTGGAAAACCGGAACGTCGTCGAGGCCGGGGTTCCAGCTTTCGGCGGCGGCCCAGCCGACAACCGCATAGAGGTCCTCGCGGGACATCGGGCGAATGGAAAGCGCGCTCAAGCTTTGCTGCCGGTCAAACCCGCGCAGATCGCGGCGGCGCCATCATAGCGCTTCGCAAGCGGCGGCGCCCAATCCCGGCCACGGATTTCCCGACCTCGCAGGGACGCACAGGGGCGTGGCGGCGGGAACGCGGCGGAACATTCCCCCCTGCCGGCGGATTTTAGGTCCGGGGTTACCCGGAGTACGAGCCATGAAACCGCAGAACGAGAAGCCGGCTGGCCTGCCGGAGCGGAATTCGCCGCACGACGCCGACCAGGAAGCGCAGGATTTCGATCGCGGCAAGGGCCAATCGAAGGGCCATGAGATGGACCGCGACCGCAAGACGGACAAGGAGCGGACCGGGCGGAGCGGCGCCCACGCGGCTCGCGACAAGTAGGCCGACGGGCTCGTCCTCGCGCCAAGACGTGCCGGAAGGCGATTATGCACTTTGCAAACCACTTCTATAGGTGGTAGGTGTCGCTCCTGTCCGGTTGACGGGGCGACGGATGGAGACGATTGAGGCTGGGTTTCTTCTGGCAATAGCGACGGGGCTAGCAACGCTGGCTTGGCGTGAACCAGCCGCCTATGCGCGGCTCTTTCCGTTCGTATACGGACTGCTTTTTGCGACGTTCGCTCTGCTGATTTTCTGGGATATTGCCGCGCAGTACGGCGCCCACCGCATTATGCCGTTCGTACCGCCGGAAAAGATCAAGGACGCTCAGAACGCTTATCCCGGCCCGCTAACGGGCGGGCTGCTAGCTGTCTTCGTCGTATCGCTAATTTACGTCGTGTTCCTGCGCTACGTTCTCAACAACATTCGCGGATTACCAATCGATCCGCACAAGGAACTCGGCAAGAAGCCAGAACCCAAGCCCTAACCAGCATCCTTGAAGAAAGGCGCGAACGGCACGGTTGTAGATCGGATCGGTCATTTTCCCTCTTCAGTGAAAAAGCCCGGCGCAGGGCCGGGCGAGGGTCATGAAAAACGCAGTGATCGTCGTCTTGGCGCTGGCGGCCGTGTTCCTCACGGACCGCTTAGCTAGGGTCGAAAATCAGCGATACGTGCTGGCGCTTGGCTTATGTGAGCCAAGAACTCCCGACGTTTTGCAGTTCTACCGGTGCGTGGAAGGCAAGCAGTCCCGAACGTCTTGGTTCTGGCAGGCGTACTACGGGATTACGACGCCGATCCCAGCGGTCCCGTTATCTTCGCGGTGATGTTTTGGCCCGCTTCTTAGCGGGCCTCGACCGCTTCTTCTCTAACGGTGCGGGCGGTGCGCTCCCCATACGCTTCAGAGCAACGTCAAACGCCTCCTCGGACTCGTCACTGCCGAGTTCGCGAGCAGCCTTCTTGAAGCGTTCTAGTTGATCGTTCCTAGGCATGACCGGCATGGTGTGCCTTCGCGTCTCGGAAAACGAGGTCGTGAATAATCAGCAGCGGATTGGCGTCCTCGTAAATCACGTCGATGTCCGGCTCGTTCATAGAGCGGGCACCAGGATAGACAAAGCCCCGCAAGCCCTTCTCGTTGAGGAGGCGACCGATAGCAGGATCATGGGCCATGCCCCATTCCAGTGCTTCCAGTATTTCTTCAACGTTAGCCCAGCGCTCTTTTGCCTTCTGAATCGAATCTGTTGCGCGGTCCTCGTATCGGAATGACCGCGCAAACAGATCGCGCACTAGCCCAACCCCAGTTCCTTCGCGCGCCGCTTTAGCCGCTCCACATCCTCATCGGTCGGCTCAGGGATGCGATTGACGCGATAAACGTACAGCGGAAGTTCCTCGCCCATTTTGGCAATCTGCCAGACGTAATCGTGGCTGCGTTCGCTGATCGACGTCGCCGTGTGCTGCTTGTCGATGTAGTCAGTCCAATAGTCGATTGCCTGCATCTCAACACCAGAGAACATCGACACGTCCGGCTTGTAGAGCGCCATGAACTGGGTGTTCTCGTACTGGCGCTCGTTCTTGGTGATCTTGATAGCGCCTTCGGCAACCAGTTCCGTGCGGGCCTGCATAATCTGTCGCGGTACAGGTCCGAACTTCTCTCGAACGTAGGTCGCGCCCGCTATCGGCTTGCCCGTCAAGGTGAAGACACGCCCCTCCGCGAACCACAAAACCTTGTTTAGTTTGGTGGCCCCGAATCCGGGATGGCTACCGGCCTTCCACACCACGTAGTGGACAAGCCGATTGAACTTTTCTTTGTCGAAGGTCACTCGAACTCCCCTTCGGCGTGAGACTACTCAGGACACGCCCCGCCGGAGTCCTTTCAGCCGATGTCAATCGGCTGCTTGTATAATAGCCGTTTTCCCTTCATGCCGCCAAGCGCCTGACCAGACCGTTCCTGATCTTCGATGCCGAGCGCCGACCGGCTGGTGTAGCGGAAATCGAACTCCGCCAGATACCGGTGAAGATGCTTCTCCGCGCAGTGCTGGTAGACGCCCTTCATGCCGCGGATATCGCCGCGAACATATTCGTCCTGACCGTGGTTGACGCGGCCATGCGCGGCGAACTCTTCGCCAACCTTCAGGTAGTGGCGCGCCTCGTCCGTCATCAGGCGCGCTTCGCGGGCGATATTCTCCCGCACAATCGGCACGATCTGACCGACCGTGTGGCTCTCGCCATGGAACGACCGGGCGCGGCCACCGCGCTCAACCAGCGTCAGAACCGTGTTGCGATATGACGCCGAGCCACGGCGCGGCTTAGGCAGACCCTCCAGCCGACCGATGAAAGTCTCGTCCGCCTCAACCGCCTTGCCCTCACCGCCGAGCGGCGAGAAATCGGTTGAGCACATGGCCTCACGAATGCGGTGAGCGAGGAACCAGGCCGTCTTGTACTGCACCTCCAGAATGCGGTGCAGCTGGTACGCGCTGATGCCCTTCTTTGACGAGCAAAGCAGGTGCACCGCCTGCAGGAACTTGTGCAGCGGAATGCGGCCATGCTCGAAAACGGTGCCGACCTTCACGGTGAACTGCTTGCCGCAGTCGCCGCACTTGTGAAGGCCGATGCGAATGCGCTTGGCCGGGTTCGCCTTGATCCTGCTAATCCGGTCCATGCCGCCGCAATGCGGGCAAACCGGGCCGTTCGGCCACAGCACCGCCTCTAGGTGCCCGAAGGCTGCTTCCTCATCGTGAAAGTAGTCTTTGGACAGAACGGACATGGGGCTTGCTCCTGACCCCACTAATATACCGCGATTCGGTCAGGTTTGCAAGATACATAATCGCCTGCCGGAAACAAGAACGGCCGCCCGGAGGCGGCCGCTCCTCTTTTTTGAAGGGGATGACTAGGACTTCTTCTTCCGGGAGCCGGCGGTCTTCCGCGAAGCGCTCCGGCGAGCCGGGCTCTTCCGCGACACGGTCTTCTTCGCCCCGCCGGCGGACTTGCTCCGGCCGGCGGCACGGCGCGGCGGGACCTTCTTGCCTTCGCGGCGCGCTTCCGACAGGCCGATCGCGATCGCCTGCTTGCGGCTGGTCACCTTCCTGCCGGTGCTGCCGCTCTTCAGCGTACCGTGCTTGCGCTCATGCATGGCGCGCTCGACCTTCTTCTGCGCTCCCTCTGAGTATTTGCGAGGCATCTCGGTTCTCCTTTCACGACACTCGCCGCATGCAAAACCGCCAGTCCGGGCAGGTAGTTCCATGCTAGGCGAGAGTGACGCACGACTTGCCGCGGGAGCCCTTCGCGCCGCCGTGCCGGCTTCCTGCACAAGGCGTTGCCTGTGCTTCTGCCGGAACCCCTCTTCTCAACCAGCTCGTCTGCGGGAGCGTGCTTGCCTGGGCCGACCGGCGGGGCATCCGGAAAGGCCTTTGCGCGTTCGATCCGGTGTCCCTGACCTGGAAGGCCGTGCCGGAGCCCTCCTCCTGAGGCAGGCGCTCCGGCTATGGCCCGGCTATATCCTATAGCCTATAGTCGGCCCGCAATTTCCCATCCCCGCCGCAGGAAGAGACCTGGCCGCGCCATGACCCCGATCGCCGAGAAACTGGCCGCCTTTGACACCGCCACGCTTCACGAGTCGGGCGCGGGCACGGTGATGTCGCCCGCGATCACGATGGTCTCGGGCGGCAGGCGCGTCGCCGGGCCCGCCTACACGGTGATGTGCCCGCCCGGCGACAACCTCATGATCCATGTCGGGCTCGCGAGGACCCGGCCGGGCATGGTGCTGGTGGTTCAGACGCACGACGCCGGCTACGGCGTCTGGGGCGAGGTGCTTACCGTGGCGGCGCAGTCGCTGGGCGTCGTCGCGCTCGTGGTCGACGGCTCTGTGCGCGACCTCGGCGGCATCCGCGAACTCGGCTTCCCGGTCTTCTCGCGCGGCATCGCCATCCGCGGCACGGTCAAGGCATCGCGCGGCACGATCGAGCAGCCGATCACCTGCGGCGGCGTGCCGGTCTGGCAGGGCGACCTGATCGTGGCCGACGAAAGCGGCATCGTCGTCATCCCGCCCGCCAATGCCGAGGCGATCCTCGCCCGGGCGGAGGCGCGCGTGAAGAAGGAGGCGGCGATGATGGAACAGCTCCGGGCCGGGAAGACGACAATGGACCTGCTCGGGCTGAAGGACCCGTCCTAGGGCTCCCCTTTGCCGCATTGGGTCCGGCTCGGTGCACCCGCCAACGAGCCTGCACGGCGCGGCGCCGTCAGACCCTACCCGGCGGCGAGGGCGAAGATGTGGCCGAGGGCATGCGGCAGCGGGTTCACCTTCCACGAACGGCCGCGATCGGTCGAATAGACGAGCTGGCCGATCTTGCTCATGTAGAAGACGTTGTCCGGGCGGGCGGCGTCGACGGCAAGGCCGAAGATCGGCGTCTTCAGCCAGACGTCCGGCTCGGCCTTCGTCCAGCTGGCCCCGTTGTCGCGGCTGACGAAGAGCGCCCCCCGGTCGCCGTCGAAATCGTTGGCGGCGGCGAGGTAGAGCGTGCTGCCGTCGCCCGGCGCATAGCGGAGCACGCGGCAATAGGAGCCGACCGGCCGCATCAGGGGCGCCTTGAGGTCGCGCCAGTGCTGGCCGCGGTCGTCGCTGCGGAACGTGCCGAAGCGGGTGGCGATGGTGAGCTGGCCGGGCGCCTTCGGGTTGACGACGACCGAGTGGATGTCGACGAAGCCCTCGTCGATATAGAGGCCCTCGATGATGTTCTGCCAGGTCTCTCCGCCGTCGAGGCTGCGGAGCAGGCCGCCGACTTCGAGGCTGGCATAGATCTCGTTCGGACTGGCCGGATCGAAGGCGATGGAAATGACCCGCTTGGGGATGTTCGGGTGCATCGACACGGCGGGGAACCCGACCCGGACGGGCAGCTCCTCCCAGGTCGCGCCGCCGTCGCGGCTGCGGTGAATGCCGCAGGGCTCGTAGCCGGCAAGGATCGTATCGGGCTCGGCGGGGTGGCTCTGCAGCGACCATACGCCCAACGCGGGCTTCGGCGCGGAGAGCTTCTTCCACGTATCGCCGCGGTCGGCGCTCTGCCAGACGCCGTCATGCGCGGCGACGGTCACCCGGCCCGGACGGCGCGGATCGACGAGGATGGCGAAGACGTGCGGCGGCTCGCCGAACTTCCCGCCGAGCGATTCCCATCTGCCTTCGCCGTTGAGGCTGCGGTAGAGGCCGGCGCTCCAGAAACGGCCCGGATCGGTATCGCCGGAAAACCCGGCATAGACATAGAAATCGGACATTTCCCTCTCTCCCCCCGACAAACCCGATCCGCACCCGCCAGCGGCTACGGCGAGACCGCGACGCTAAGCTCGATCTCGACCGCCGCGCCGCGCGGCAGCGCGGCAACCCCGATCGCGGAACGGACGTGGCGGCCGGCATCCCCGAAGACGCGATGAAACAGGCGGCTGGCGCCGTCGATCACGGTCGGCTGCTCGCTGAAGTCGGGCGCCGAGGCGACGAAGCCGGTGACGCGCAGGAACTGCTCGATCCGGTCGAGGCTGCCCAGCGCCTGCTCGAGCACCGCGAGCGCGTTGAGCGCGCAGATTTCGGCGGCCGCAACGCCTTCCGCGACGCTCACCGTCGTGCCGAGCTGGCCGAGGCAGGTGAGCTTGCCGTCGATCCGCGGCAACTGCCCGGACACATGCGCAACGCCGGCGTGAACCAGGACCGGCAGCAGCGGCTCATGCGGCGGATGCGGCCCGTGGAGGACAAGCCCGAGCTCGGCCAGGCGGGCCCGCCGAACCCCCGCCGGGCGGGACGCCAAACCGGCCTCCGAGGAACGCGCGCCCACGCTATTGTCTCCCGGCGAAAGCGGTGGCCAGCCGGTCGAACGGCGAGTCGATCGCCTCGGCGATGCGGGCATGCGAGCGGGCAATGTGGTTGCGCATCAGCTCGCCCGCCCGCGCGGCCTTCCGCGCGACGATCGCATCGGCGATCTCGATATGGTCCTTCGGCGAAACCGGCCCCTCGTCCAGCTCCTGCTTGACCAGGATCAGGCGGTAGCGGTCGGTGCGGTCCCAGAGCTGGTCGAGATAGGCGACCAGCGCATTGTTGCCGCAGGCGGAATAGATCGCGCGGTGGAAGCCGCGGTTCAGCTCGAGCTGGACGACCGGGTCGCGCGCCGGCTTCTGCCGGGCGAGCCTGGAGACGAGCGCGGCCTGCTCGTCGCTCGCGGCCTCGGCGGCAAGCCGCGCGGCGAGCGAATCGAGCTCGATCCGGATCACGTAGAGCTCGACCAGTTCCTCGCGCGTCAGCGGCGGGATGATGACGGTGCGATGCGCCTTGAGGCGGACGAGCCCTTCCATTTCGAGGCGGCGGAGGGCTTCGCGGAGCGGCGTGATCGATACGCCCAGCCGGGCCGCCATCGCCTCCTGGTTGACCTCATGGCCGGGGATGAGTTCGCCGGTCAGGATCTGCCGGCGGAGTTCGGAATAGACCGCCCGTGCCTTGGTCATCCCGACCATGGGCAGGTCGACTTCTGGGCTGCGTTCCGATGCCACGTGTCTGGTCCGGTGATCGCTGGGAATCGTGTCTATGAACGGACGGCCGGCGCTAGGCGACCGTCATCTCCGCCGGGGTGATTTCGCCGAGGCTGACGTAGCCCGTGGTTTCCTTCCTCATGTCGTGAACTCCGACGAAGATGCCGACGAGGTGCAGGTTCTCGAAATAGTCGGGATTGCGGGTGTAATGGCCGACGCCCTTCGGCAGGTGGAGCGCCGTGCCCGGCACATATTCGTGCTCGACGAAGACGCCGGGGGAGGTCTCGATGCCCTCGACGCCGCGGCCGGAGATGCAGAAGATGATCTCGTCGCATTGCGTGTGCTTGTGCTTGTCGTGGGCCTCGCGCGGCGCAAAGACGCATTTGAAGACGCAGATCTGCTCGGAACCGTTGGCCTCGCGCGAGATCATCTCGCGGCACTCGAAGGTCGTGAGGCCGTTCCTGGTGTAGACGAATTCCGGGCTGATGACGCTCTCGCCCATCTTCACGACGTTCTTGCGGATGCCCATGGCAACACCTCCTCTCGCACGCGCTCCGGCAGTTCGGGCCGCCGGAGAGAAGCCGGCGGCCCGGGATATCGCCGGTCCAGCCTATTTGCCGTAAACGCGGTTGGCGATTTCCATGATCTTGTCGATGTTCGACTTGTCGGTGGTCACGAACGGAACCAGGATTTCCTTCGGCAGGTCCTTGGCGCCGTCAAGGTACATGGTTGCGGCGAGGATGCCGCCCTGCCCCTGGCCTTCGGCGTTCTGGAACACGGTCGAATCGATGTCGCCGGCCTTGATGCCGTCGAGCGTCTCGGGGAGACCGTCGACGCTGCTGAGCAGGTGGATCTTGCCGCCGAGGCCGGCCGCCTTCACCGCGCCGAGGGCGCCGAGGATCATGTCGTCGCCGTTGGCGATGATGAAGTCGTAATCGGTCGACTTGGCGGAGGATCGATTCGGCGACCGACTGCGCCTTGGCGCGCGAGAAGTCGGCGTACTGCTCGGTCCATTCGATCTTGTCGGCGATGCCGGCCTCCTTCAGCGTGTCCTTGACGCCCTGGTTGCGGACCTCGTCGGTGATGTAGCCGGCGATGCCGCGCATGTAGATGCCCTTCAGCTTGTCCTTGCCGGCCGACTTGTAGAGCTCGACGATCTTCTTGCCCATCAACTGGCCGGATTCGAGCTGGTTGGAGCCGACGAAGGTAACGTACTGGCCGCCCTCGGCGAGGATGTTGAAGTGGACGACCGGGACGTTGGCCTTGTTTGCCGCCTCGATCGAGGCGACCGAGGCTTTCAGGCTGGCGCCTTCGAGGAGAAGCAGGTCGATGTGCTGCTGGAGCAGGTTCTCGACGTTCGCCAGCTCGATGTTGGTGTCGTTCTTGGCGTCAACCTCGATGATCTTGACGCCCATTTCCTTGGCCTTGGACTGCACCGCGCGCTGGAGCGCGGCGATATAGGAGATCGAGACGTCGGTGTAGGAGACGCCGATCGTCCATTGCTTGCTGGCCTTGTACGGCGTCAGCCACCAGCCGTCCTTGGTGACATCGACCGGCGCGGCCTGGCCGGCGGCGAGGCCGCCGAGGAGAAGTCCCCCCGTCAACGAAAGTATGCCGAATACCTGCTTTAGCCCTTTCATGTTCCTCTCTCCTTCTCTTGTTACTTCGACACCCAGCCCGAGAGCAGACCCCGGACCGACCGCACATGACCCCCGGCCTTGCGGTTCTGGACGCGGAGATCGATGAAAACCGCCGCGATGATGATGAAGCCGAGGGTGGCTTGCTGAATGGGTGAGGGCACATCGAGCATCACGAGACCGCTCTGGACGATCTGCATGATGAGCGCGCCGACGAGCGTCTTGCCGACGGCGCCGCGGCCGCCGAAGAGCGAGGCGCCGCCGACCACGACCGAAGCGATGGCGATCAGCTCGAACCCCTCGCCGGAGATCGACTGCGCCGCGCCGAGGCGCGAGGTGAAGACGAGACCGGCAAGGCCGCAGAGCGCGCCGCTGATCGCATAGACGGCGAGCTTGACCAGGTTGACGTTGATGCCCGAAGCGCGCGCCGCGTCCTCGTTGCCGCCGACGGCATAGACCTGTCGGCCGAACGGCGTGCGGTTGAGCACCACCGAGGCGACGATGGCGACCAGGACAAGGATGATCACCGGAATCGGGATCGGCCCGATCTTCTCCTGGCCGAGCACGCGGTACCAGGGCTGCAACCGGTAAACCGGATCGACATGGTACCAGACGATGAAGCCGCGGTAGGCGTACATCGTGCCGAGGGTGACGATGAGCGGCGGCAGGCCGCCCCACGAGGCGAGGTAGCCGTTGAACAGGCCGCAGACGAGGCCGAGGAAGACCGGCAGCCCGAAGGCGAGAACGACATTGACGGCGGTCGGGTCCTCGCGCGCCATCAGGCCGGAGAACATGCCGGCAATCGCGAGGATCGAGCCGACGGAGAGGTCGATGCCGCGCGTCAGGATCACGAACAGCATGGCGATCGAGATGATCCCCATGACGCTGACCTGGAGGAGGACGAGGAGGAAGTTGGTCGGGCTGGCGAAGCCGGGCGCGACCAGCGAGAAGAAGAGCGCGATGAGGACGAGGACGATGTAGATGCCGTAGTCCTGGAGCGCCGCGCCGAGCGAATGGCGGGGCGGCGGCCGGCGGTCGATCGCCATTTCTTCCGCCTTGTCGGTCATTGCAGTCCGCCGATCGCGGCGGCGCCGATCGCCGCCTCGCTGAAGGCGGCGCGCTCGAACTCGGCGACCAGCCTGCGGTTGCGCATCACCAGGATGCGGTCGCTCATCCCCATGATCTCGGGGAGTTCCGAGGAAATGAGCAGGATGCCGAGCCCGCCGGCGGCGAGTTCGTCGATCTTGTTGCGGATCTCCGCCTTGGCGCCGACATCGATGCCGCGCGTCGGCTCGTCGAGGATGAGCAGCGCCGGCCTCGTCGCCAGCCACTTCGCCAGCACGACCTTCTGCTGGTTGCCGCCGGAAAGCGAAAAGACGGGCTGGCGCGGCGAAGACGCCTTGATGCCGAGACCGTCGATGTAGTGGCGGACGCGCTCGCGCTCGGCATCGCGCCGGATGAAGAGGCCGGAGAGCGAGCCGAGGCTGGCGATGGTCATGTTCTTGGCGACGTCGAGAACACCGACGAGCCCGAGGACGCGCCGGTCTTCCGGCACGAGCGCAATGCCGTTGGCGATGGCGTCGCGCGGCGAGCGGACGCGGACGTCGCGCCCGTCGACGCGGATCGTACCCGCCCGCGCCGGGTCGAGGCCGAAAATCGTCTTGGCAAGCCGGGTCCGGCCCGAGCCGACAAGGCCGTAGATGCCGACGATCTCGCCCTTCCGGACGGTCAGGCTGATGTCGGCGAAGTGCGGCGGATTGGCGAGGCCGACCACTTCCAGGGCGGCGTGCCGGTCGTGCTGCGAATGGCTGCGCGGGAAGAACTCGGACAGCCGCCGGCCCACCATCTCGCTGACCAGTTCGCCCTCGGTCCACTGCGCGACCGGCCGCGTGCTCCGCCTGGCGCCGTCGCGCATGACCGTGATGCGGTCGGCAATCGCCAGCACCTCGGGCAGCTTGTGCGAAATGTAGATGACGGCCACGCCATCCGCCTTGGCGCCGCGGATGACCCGGAACAGGTCGCGGGTTTCCTGCTCGGTCAGCGACGAGGTCGGTTCGTCGAGGATGAGGACGCGCGAACGGGTGGAGATGCCCCTGGCGATCTCGACCAGCTGCTGGCGGGCGATCGACAGGCCGCCGACCCGCTCGCCGGGGGCGATGTCGGCCTCGAGCCGCCGCAGCACCTCGCCGGCGCGCTTCTCCATCTCGCGGCGGTCGACCCACCATCGCACGGGCCCGGTCGGCAGCCGGCCGAGGAACATGTTCTCGGCGACCGAAAGGTCGGGCACCAGCGCCAGCTCCTGGTGAACCATGGCGATGCCCAGTTCGCGCGCCTGGCGCGGCGAATGGAGGAAGGTCGGCCGCCCGCCGACGCGGATCTCGCCCTCATAGTCGGCGTAGATCCCGGCAAGGATGCGCATCAGCGTCGACTTGCCGGCGCCGTTCTCGCCGACGATGGCGTGGACCTCGCCGGGGAAGAATTCGAGGCTGACCTGACGGACCGCGTGCGTGCCGGGGAAGCGCTTGTCGACGGAATCGAGGCGCAGCCAGGGTTCCGGCCGGACCGCCGCTTCGCCCGCCGCCTGGCCGCCTGCCTGCAAAACGCGTCCCCCTAAATCGCTAGCATGTAACTTATAGGCTATTTTGATAACTTATAGGCTGTAGGCCGGGACGGTCAACCGCGATATTTCGGCAGCCCGGAGCGGCGGAGGCTCGTCCGCTGGCCGGGCGCCGGATAGCATCGACGGTCAAGAAACCGCGGGCGGCGGACGGCGGCAGGAACGGGAGGAGCGCGTGGCCGAGGCAGTGCGAATCGTCTTTCTCGACCGGGACACGCTTTCCCCCGAGACCCGGCTCCGCAGTCCCGCCTTTCCGCACTCGCTCACCGTCTTCGACCGCACGGCGCCGAACGAGGTCGCGGCGCGGATCGCCGAGGCCGACATCGTCATCACCAACAAGGCGCCGGTCCGCGCCGACGCCATCGGCGCCGCCCGGAAGCTGCGGCTGGTCGCCGTGGCCGCGACCGGGACCGACATCGTCGACGTCGCCGCCTGCTCGGCGCGCGGGGTCGCGGTCAGCAACATCCGGAACTACGCGGTGCATACGGTGCCGGAACACACCTTCGCGCTGATCCTCGCGCTCCGGCGGAGCATCGTCGCCTACCGCGACTCGGTGGCGCGCGGCCGCTGGCAGGAGGCGCGCCAGTTCTGCTTCTTCGACCATCCGATCGCCGACCTCGCCGGATCGACGCTGGGCATCATCGGCGACGGCGTGCTCGGCAAGGCGGTCGCCGAGATCGCCAGGGCGTTCCAGATGCGGGTGCTTTTTTCCGACTACAAGGGCACCACCGGGATGGGACCGCTCTACACCCCCTTCAGGGAAGTGCTGCGGACGAGCGACATCATCACGCTCCACACGCCGCTGATGCCCTCGACCTGTAACCTGATCGGCCGCGAGGAATTCGCGCTGATGGAGCGGAAGCCGCTCGTCATCAACACGGCGCGCGGCGGCCTCGTCGACGAAGCGGCGCTGGCGGAGGCGCTCCGCTCGGGCCAGATCGCCGGCGCCGGATTCGACGTGGCGACCGCCGAGCCGCCGCCGCCCGACCACGCGCTGATGCAGCTGCTGGCGCTGCCGAACTTCATCCTGACGCCGCACGTCGCCTGGGCGAGCCGCGAGGCGATCCAGTCGCTTGCCGACCAGCTCATCGACAATATCGAGGCGTTCCAGCGGGGAGAGCCGCGGAACCTCGTGGCGTAGCGCGGAGAAGGCGGGCGGGGCGCGCGCTAGGGGAGCGCGGCGACGACCATGATCTCGACGAGGTATTCGGGCTTGGCCAGCGCCGCCTGGACGGTGGCGCGGGCCGGCGGATTGCCGGGCGCCACCCACGGGTCCCAGACCGAATTCATCTCGGCGAAGCCGGCGATGTCGGCCAGCCAGATATTGGCCGAGAGGACGCGCGACTTGTCGGTCCCCGCCTCCTGCAGGAGCTGGTCGATCCGCGCCAGAATCTGCCGCGTCTGGGCGGCGACCGAGGGCACCGGGTCGTCCGCCACCTGGCCGGCGAGATAGACGGTATTGCCGTGGATCACGGCCTGGCTCATGCGATGGCCGGCCTTGAGGCGCTTGATCGCCATTCGTCGTCACCCCGTTCGGGCGCCGTTCAGCCGCCGGCGGAAATCGTCGGCGCCGGCGCGCAGGAAATTGTTAGCATGTTCGTAGAGATAGACGCAGCCCGCGGCGACGAATTCGGCCGCGGTCTCGCGCACGACCAGGGTTCCGGAAATCTTCCCGGCGGCGCGGATGGCGGCCATCGTCCGCTTGACCAGCGCCTTGACCTCGGGGTGATGCAGGTCGCCGGCATGGCCCATGGAATTGGAAAGGTCGCTCGGCCCGATGAAGAAGACGTCGACACCTTCGACCCCGAGGATGTCGGCGAGGTTGGAAACCGCTGTCAGCGACTCGATCATCGCGATGACGACCTTGTCGGCATGGTCCCTGGGGCGCGCATAGCGGACGGCCCTGACGATCGCGCGGGCGGCGTCGGCGGTATCGACGTGCGGCACCATCACGCCGTTGGCGCCGGCATCGAGATAGCGCGTGATCAGGTAGTCGGCGTTGCTCTCCGGCCGCACGATCGCCTGGACGCCGGCGACGCGGGCGGCGCGGCACATTTCCTGGACGCGCTCGACGGTCGCCATGCCGTGCTCGCAGTCGATGAAGACGCCGTCGACGCCGAGCCCGGCGACGAACTCGGTCAGCGAGGGCGAGGGATGGTCGGGGTTGACCACCACGACGACCTCACCGCGCTGCATTCTTTCCTTGAACGGATTGGCCATGATCGGGTCTCGATAGCGGGCGCCGCCGGTAACGGCCGGGCGGAGCGGAGCCGGTGTGCGTCGGGCCGCCGTCTGTCTATTCGGCGGAGTAGTTGATGACCGGGGCGCCCTTCACCGCGACCGCGAAGGCAAGGCAGCGGATCGAGGCATTGGGGCTGACCGGCCGCAGGCTGTGGACCGCATCCGGCGGGATCTTCACCAGATCGCCCTGGCGGATCTCGCGCTCCTCGCCCGAGATGACCATGATCCCGCGCCCGGACAGCACGTAGTAGAACTCGAAGGTCGGATGGCTGTGCGGATGCACCTCGCCGCCGCCCATCACCTCGAACTCGCTCACCAGTTCGAGATGCCCGCCAAGCGTCTCCTCGCGCAGCTCGCGCGGCTTGAACAGCCACCAGACCGGGACGGTCCCCTGGTGCTCCGGCGAGGCCGGTACGCCTTCAATCGAACGAACGTCCATTTGCAGATCTCCCTCGCCGGTATTTCGCAGGCAACCGGAGGCGCCGGGAAGCGCCTCCGGTCCGCCCGGTTCCGCCTATTTCACATAGACGCGGCCGGCAATGGCGACGAAGCTGTCGACATTGTCCGGGGTGACCAGCGTGAAGGGGATTAGGAAGTCCTTCGGCAGGTTCACCTTCTTCACCGCCAGGTAGCAGCCCCAGACGCCGCCGCCGCCCTGCCCTTCCGGGTCCTGGAAGACGGTCGCGGCGAGATCGCCCTTCTTGATGGCGGCGAGCGCTTCCGGCAGCCCGTCGACGCCGGCCATCGGGATTTTCAGGCCGAACTGCTTCACCGTCTGCAGCGCGCCCAGGATCATGTCGTCGTTGTTGGCGACGATGAAGTCGTAGTTCTTGTCCTTGGTGAGCATGCTCTCGGTGACCGACTGGCCCTTGCCGCGGTCGTAGTCGGCGTATTGCTCGACGAACTCGATCTTGCCGCCGAGGCCGACCGACGAGATGTAGTTCTTGAGGCCGTCATTGCGGGCGATGTCAGTGACCTGGCCGGCGACGCCGCGCAGATAGATGCCGCGCAGCTTGTCCTTGCCGAGCTTCTTGTAGAGGCCCTCGAGGAACTGTCCGAGCTTGACGCCGGAATCGGTCTGCGCCGAGCCGACGAAGGTCACGTAATCGCCGCCGCCGGCCTTGCCGTTGAACTGGACGACGGGAATGCCCTTCTTGTTGGCGGCATTGATCGAGGCCACCGATGCTTCCAGGCTCGCCGCCTCGAAGGCAAGGCACGAGATGCCCTTCGACATCATGCTCTCGACGTTGCTCAGTTCCTTGTTGGTGTCGTTGACCGCATCGGCCTCGATGCAGGTCACGTCGAGCGCCTTGCAGGCGTTCTGGGCGGCCTTCTGCAGGGCCGCGACGAACGGAAATGCAAGGTTCTGGTACGAGATGCCGATGGTGATCTTGTCCTCGGCCTGCGCGCCTGCCGCAGCCCCGAGGAGCCCCACCGCCGCCACCAACGTCACAGCCAATCGCTTTTTCATGTCAGCCTTCCCTCTGGTTGGGACGGATCGCCTCCGTCCTGGTCCTCGCTGTTTGCCGGAACGCGCGTCATCGCTCCGGCCTGCGGCCCGCGCGGCGCCGCTTGCGCAGGACGCCGTCGAGCCAAACTGCGACGATGATGATGACGCCGACCGCCATCTGCTGGATCGGCTGCGGCACGTCGAGCATGACGAAGCCGTTGAACAGGATCCCCATGATCAGGGCGCCGACGATGGTGTTGGAGATCCGGCCGCGGCCGCCGAAGAGCGAGGCGCCGCCGACCACCGCGGCGGCGATCGCCTGCAGTTCGAATCCCTGGCCGGAGATCGCCTGCGCCGCCATGATGCGCGAGGTGAAGATGAGCGCGGCGATGCCGACGCAGAGCCCGCTGATGACATAGACGGCGAAGGTGACCATGCCGACATTGATGCCGGCGGCGCGGGCCGCCTCGCGGTTGCCGCCGACGGCATAGACGTAGCGGCCGAAGCGGGTGAAGGAGAGCGTGATCCAGGCCGCGACCGCGACCAGCGCCAGGACATAGACCGGGACCGGGATGCCGAGGAGCGTGCCCTGCCCGATCACCTGGTAATAGGGCTGCAGGTCGTAGATCGGGTTGACCCGGTACCAGACGACGAAGCCGCGGAAGGCGGTGAGCGTGCCGAGCGTGACGATCAGCGGATTGACGCCGGCGCCGGCGATGATCGCGCCGTTGAGCGCGCCGCCGAGGAGGCCGACCAGGATCGGCACGGCGAAGGCAAGGATCACGTTGACCGGGGTCGGATCCATCTGGGCGAAGGTGCCCGACATGATCCCGGCGATGGCGAGCAGCGAACCGACGGAGAGGTCGATGCCGGCGGTGATGATGGTGAAGGTCATGCCGACGGCGATGACGCCGATCACCGAGACCTGCAGCAGGATGAGAAGGGCGTTGCCCCAGGTGCGGAACTCCGGGACGGTGATCGCGAAGAAGACGACGAGCGCGAGCAGCGCGAAATAGATGCCGTAGTCGCGGAGCACGTGGAGGCCGATGCCGGGCGCGGCGGGCGGCTGATGGGCGGCGTCAGTCATGGCGCGCCCCGGCGGCCATGGCGACGAGCCGCTCCTCGCCGGCATCGGCGCGGGCGACCTCGCCGACGATGAGGCCGTTCCGCATGACCAGGATGCGGTCGCTCATGCCCAGGATTTCGGGAAGTTCGGACGAGATGAGGAGCACCGCCAGGCCGTCATGGGCAAGGCGGTCGATCGAGGCATGCACCTCGGCCTTGGCGACGACGTCGATGCCGCGCGTCGGCTCGTCGAGGAGAAGGATGCGCGGGCCGGGCATCAGCGAGCGGCCGATCACGACCTTCTGCTGGTTGCCGCCGGAAAGGGCGGCGACCTCCTGCGAGGCCGAGCGCGCCCGGACCAGAAGCGCCTTCAGGAATTGCTCGACCGAGGCGCGCTCGGCCCGGCGGTTGACGAAGCCGCCCGAGGTGAAGAGCGCCAGCGCGCTCAGCGACAGGTTCTCGCCGACGGCCAGCATGGGGACGAGGCCGCGGGCGTGGCGATCCTCCGGCGACATGGCGATGCCGGCGGCGAGCGCGGCGCGCGGCGAGCGGATGGACAGCGCACGGCCATCGACCTCGATGGTGCCGCTGTCGGCGGGAGCGAGGCCGAAAAGCGCCTCGGCCAGCTCGGTGCGGCCGGCGCCGATGATGCCATAGAGGCCGACGATCTCGCCCGCGCGAAGCGCGAACGATACCGGCCCGAAACTGCCGCGGCGGGCAAGCCCGGCAACCGCGAGGCGCACCGGGCCGGGCGTCGCCGGGGTGTGCGGAAACAGCGCCGACAGGTCGCGGCCGACCATGGCGCGGACGAGCGCCGCCTCGGTCCATTCCCCGGTCGTCGCGGTCGCGACCTTGCGGCCGTCGCGGAGCACGGTGACCCGGTCGGTCAGGGCGAAAATCTCGTCGAGCTTGTGCGAGATGTAGACGATGGCGGTGCCCCTTGCGGCGAGGCGGCGGGCGATCGCGAAGAGCTCGCCGATCTCGGTCACGGTCAGCGACGAGGTCGGTTCGTCGAGGATCAGGACGCGCGGCGCCGCCGAGACGCCCTTGACGATCTCGACGAGCTGGCGCTCGGCGATGCTGAGGTGGTCGACCTTGGCCGCCGCATCGATCGCCACGCCGCATTCGGCGAGATCGCGGCGGGCGAGCCGCTCGATGGCGGAGCGGCTGATGAAGCCCGGCAGCGCCGTGCGCGGCTCGCGGCCGAGGTAGATGTTCTCGGCGACGGTGAGTTCGGGGAGGAGG
>DASRGK010000146.1:0-2138 GCA_035651055.1 Bauldia sp. | reverse complement strand
GACGACCGCCTTAAACGGAACTTCGGCCAGATCACCCTGCCCCTCTTCATCCTCCACGGCAGCGAGGATCACGCCACCAAGCCGAGCGGCAGCCGCGAATTTCACGACCACGCCGGCTCGAAGGACAAGACGCTGAAGATCTACGAGGGCCACTACCACGATCTCCTCGCCGACCTCGGCAAGGAGGAGGTGATGGGCGACGTCATCGCCTGGCTCGACCGGCACGTCCCGGCTTAGGCGGGCGCTTTCGCCGGGCGCTCATTCGTCAGCGGCTGGCACCCCCGCGGGCTTTGCCGCCGTACCGCCGCAGACAGCAAGACGTGGATGGCCGGGACACGCCCGGCCATGACGTGAAGGACAGGTTGGTCCTCAACGTCAGGCGGCGCTCGCGCCTCCGCCACGCTCGGTTCTCCCACTGACGTCATGGCCGGGCTTGTCCCGGCCATGCACGTCTTTCAAGCGTCGAGCCTGGCGACCCTGCGAGCCTAGCGCGCGAGGTCGAAACGGTCCGCGTTCATCACCTTGTTCCAGGCCGCGACGAAGTCCCTGACGAACTTCTCCTTCGAGTCGGAACAGGCATAGACCTCGGCGAAGGCGCGAAGCTGCGAGTGCGACCCGAAGATCAGGTCGACGCGCGTGGCCGTCCACCGGACCGCGCCGGATTTGCGGTCGCGGCCCTCATACACGCCCTCCGTGCCGGTCTCCTGCCATTCCGTCCCCATGTCGAGAAGGTTGAGGAAGAAGTCGTTGGTGAGCCGGCCCGGCGTCGCGGTGAAGACGCCGTGCCTTGAGCCATTGACGTTGGCGCCGAGCACCCGCAGGCCGCCGACGAGCACCGTCATTTCCGGTCCGGTGAGCGTGAGAAGCTGGGCACGGTCGACCAGCGCCTCTTCCGGCTGCATGAACTGGGTGCGGCCCGCGTTGACGTAGTTGCGGAAACCGTCGGCGCGGGGCTCGAGCGGCGCGAAGGAGACCGTGTCGGTCTGCTCCTGGGTTGCGTCCATGCGGCCCGGGGAGAAGGGAACCGTGATGGTGACCCCGGCATCCCGCGCCGCCTTCTCGACGCCGACCGCGCCGCCGAGCACGATCAGGTCGGCAAGCGAGACTTTCTTCCCGCCCGAAGCCGAGCCGTTGAACTCCTTCTGGACGGCTTCGAGCTTCGAGAGCACGCCGGCGAGCTGCTGCGGCTGGTTGACTTCCCAGTCCTTCTGCGGCGCCAGCCGGATGCGGGCGCCATTGGCGCCGCCGCGCTTGTCGGAGCCGCGGAACGTCGAGGCCGACGCCCAGGCGGTCGAGACGAGCTGCTGCACGGTCAGCCCGGACGCGGCGATCTTGCCCTTCAGCGCGGCGACGCCCCCGTCGTCGATCGCGGGCCCGGTGGCGGCCGGAATCGGGTCCTGCCAGATGAGGACCTCCTTCGGCACCAGCTTGCCGCGGTAGCGGACCCGGGGACCCATGTCGCGGTGGGTGAGCTTGAACCAGGCGCGGGCGAAGGCGTCGGCGAACTGCTCGGGGTGCTCGTAGAAGCGCCGCGAGATCTTCTCGTAGATGGGGTCGAAGCGGAGGGCCAGATCGGTGGTCAGCATGGTCGGCCGCTTCTTGGCGCCGCCATGCGCGTCCGGAACATCGGCGGGCGCGTTCTTCGCCACCCACTGCTTGGCGCCGGCCGGGCTCCTGGTCAGCTCCCACTCGTACCGGAAGAGGTTGTCGAAGAAACGGTTGCTCCATTTCGTCGGCGTCTGGGTCCAGGTGACCTCGGGTCCGCCGGTGATCGTGTCGGCGCCGCGGCCGGTGCCGTGCCTGCTCTTCCAGCCGAGGCCCTGGTCCTCGAGCGCGCCCATTTCCGGCTCCGGCCCGACCAGCGACGGGTCGCCGGCGCCGTGCGTCTTGCCGAAGGAATGGCCGCCGGCGATGAGCGCGACCGTCTCCTCGTCGTTCATCGCCATGCGGAAGAACGTCTCGCGGATGTCTTTGGCCGCGGCGAGCGGATCGGGATTGCCGTTCGGCCCTTCCGGATTGACGTAGATGAGGCCCATCTGCACCGCGCCGAGCGGTTCGGCCAGCTGGCGCTCGCCGCTATAGCGCTCGTCGCCGAGCCAGGTGCTTTCCGGACCCCAGTAGAGCTCTTCCGCCTCCCA
>DASRGK010000145.1:0-13916 GCA_035651055.1 Bauldia sp. | reverse complement strand
CGATCGTGCTGTTGGTCAGCGGGATCAGGGAAGACGAGTTGTACATGCGGATGTAGCCGAACACGAGAATGATCGGCGGGATGATGAGCGGCAGCAGCGTCACGAACTCGATGACCGGGCGGAGTTGCGGCGCGCGCAGGCGCACGAAATAGGCGGCCGGGACCACGATCAGCACGCCGACCACGACCGCGGCAAACCCGACCACCAGGGAATAGCTGAAGGTCTGCTGGAAGGCCGGGGCCTGGAAGACGTTGAGGTATGCGTCCCAGCTCAACGTGTCGCGGCGGATGCTCAGCGAGAACTGGAACGTCGCGATCAGCGGCAGCAGGAAATAGAGCGAGCCGAGGGCAAATATAAGCCAGGGCCAGAAACGACTCTGCTTCATTTGAGCCATCGCTCCGCGCGGGTGCGGATCACCAGATAGACGACGTTGGCGAGCGCGGCGATGACCACCATGCCGAGCGCCAGCGCCGCGCCGAGGCCCGGGTCGTTGAGCACGTCGCCGCGGATCTGTGCATAGAGAAGGATCGGCACGATGTTGAGCGAGGACCCCGTCAGGGCGTAGGCGGTCGCGATCGCGCCGAAGGCGTTGGCGAACAGGAGCGACAGCGTGCCGAGCAGGTTGGGCCACAGCACCGGCAGCCCGACATAGCGCCAGAACTGGACCGGCGTCGCGCCCAGCGTCGCGGCGGCCTCGCTCCATTCCTTCTTCAGGCCGTCGATGGCCGGCGCGATGATCAGGATCATCAGCGGAATCTGGAAGTAGCAATAGGTGATCGTCAGCCCCCAGAACGACAGGAGGTTGAAGCCCGCGCGATAGATGTCGAGGTCGAGGTAGGTCTTGAACAGCCACGTGATCAGGCCTAGGCGGCCGAGCGTGGCGATGAACGCGAACGCGAGCGGGATGCCGGCGAACTGCGAAGCGACGCCGGAGAAGGTGAGCACCGTGGAGCGCACGGCCTGCGGCAGCCGACCGCGGATGACCGCGAGGGCAAAGATCAGTCCAACCAGTGCGCCGATGGCCGCGGAAGCGACCGAGACCCGGATGGATATCCAGAAGGAGCTCAGAATCTGCGGCGTGTTGAGGTTCGCGATGTTGTCCAGCGTGAAGCCGCCCTCGCGATCCACGAATGCGCTCGCCATCAGGAACGCCGTCGGGACGATCAGAAAGAGAATGGCGAAGACGAGGAATGGGGCGACGCCGATATAGTCGCCCCAGCGCATCCCGCGAAACCGGCTGAGCGGTCCGCCAGTGCGAAAGGCTACCCCGGCAGGAGCCGGGGTAGCTTTGGTCGAAGCAGAGAGACTGTCGGTGCTATTTGACATTCGCGCCGACGGCGGAATCCCACGTCTTCACGACAACGTCCTTGGCCGCGGCCTGCTCATCGAGCGTCGGGAAGACCGCCTTGGCGTAGAGCGCCGGGTCGGGAAGCTTCGCCAGCATGTCCGCAGGGATCGCCTTCCTCGCCGCCAGGTCGTTGAAGCGGATCGGGTGGCAGTAGCCGGCGAGCCAGCCCAGCTGACCCTCGTCGGAGTAGAGATACTCCATCCACAGCTTGGCGGCGTTCGGATGCGGCGCGTAGGCGCTGATCGCCTGGACATAGACGCCGGCGACGACGGCATCCGACGGAACGACGACTTCGGCCTTGGGATTGCCGTTGAAGCCATCGCGCCAGGAGAGCGCGTTGTAGTCCCAGGTGGTCACGATCGGGGTTGTACCCTGCGCCAGCGGCGCGGCCTTGCCGATGACCGGAACGAAATTGCCGGCCTTGTTCAGCTTGGCGAAGAAGTCGACGCCCTTCTTGGCAGCGTCCGCGCCGAGTTTGCCGCCCGAGGCGAGACCGGCGGCGTGGACCGACATGATCGCCTGGTTGGCGACGCGCGGGTCGCCCGAGAGCGCGACGGCATTGGCATAGTCCGGCTTCTGCAGATCGGCCCAGGTCTTCGGCACCGTCTTGACGATGTCGGTGTTCACCAGGAACGCCATCACGCCATAATAGTCGCCGTACCAGTAGCCGTCGGCGTCCTTGGCCGAGTCCGGGATCGAGTCCCAGGTCGAGACCTTGTAGGGCTGGATCAGCTTGGCTTCCTTGGACGAAGGACCGAACGACAGGCCGACGTCGATGACGTCCGGCGCCTGCGGGCCGGTGTTGCCCTTGTTCGCCTTGACTGCCTCGATCTCATCGCCCGATCCGGCATCCGGGTTCAGTTCGTTGACGGTGATCCCGGGGTATTTCTTCTTGAAGCCCTCGATGACGGCGCCATAGCCGCACCAGTCATGCGGCAGCGCGATCACGGTGAGCTGCCCTTCCTTCTTTGCGGCGTCGACCAGCTGCTGCGACGCGTCGGCAAAGGCCGGGGCGATCGCCCCGGCGGCGACCAGTGCGGTCGCCGATACCATCGTCACGAACCTCAGTTTCATCTCACGTCTCCCTCGATTTGGAACTTCTTGAGAACAACAAACCTCTGTCAGCGGCGCGGCCGCGCAATCGCGACGCCCCGGCTCGGCATCTTGCCGAACGTCACCGGGAGCGGCCCTAGCACGGCTATTTGACAGTGCCGTGTCATCCTATTGGCTACCATTCTCCTTTGCGCCAAGCCAGCTAAACCCAACCCGGCAACGCCGGCAAAGGATTGCGCGACGGACCGTTCCTGCTGCCGAAAAAGAGCGACGCCGGCCTCGCGGCGGAGAGGCCGGCGTCGCGGTCGGGACGCAATGACTCCGTCCGACGCACCCGGTACCGGTACAGGCGACGGTTACGCGGCGAGGGACCGGGCGTTCGAGCCGGGCGCGGCGAAAGGTTCGGGGCCTGAAACCGCCGCGACCGGTTCCTCCCTTGCGCATGCCGGATTAGCCGGGCGCGGCAACAGAACGATTTCGCTTCCATGACATTGGCGTGAACGCGGTCAGGAAGGCGAAGTTATCCACAGGCGCCGTCAGGCAGCGCCGCCGCCGAGCTTGACCATGGCAAGGCCGGCCACGACCAGCGCGGCGGCGACCCAGCGCCAGGGACCGAAGCGCTCGCCGAGGAAGAAGGCGCCGAGCGCAGTGGCGAAGAGGACGGAGCTCTCGCGGACCGCGGCGACCGCGCCGATCGGCGTGAAGGTCATTGCCCAGAGTGCGATCGCGTAGGAGCCGAAGCTGAGCACTCCGCCCGCTAGCCCCAGCAATGCGCGCGGCCGCAACCGCGTGATCACCGCCCGGCCGCCGACCGCCACGTTGAACAAGATCGTGGCGACGCCGCCCCCGAAGATGATCCAGGCGCTGTAGGTGGCCGGCGCGCCGCTGGCGCGGGCGCCGAGTCCGTCGATGATCGTATAGCCGGCGATCACTGCCGCGTTGGCGACCGCCGCCGCGATGCCCGCGCGGCCGTTCCGCAGGCCTTCCACGCCAAGCGAGCCGATGCCGACCGCGACGACGACGATGCCGGCGAGAACGACCGCCGGTGCCGGCTCGATGAAGACAACGCTGATGACGGCGACGAGAAGCGGCGCCAGCCCGCGCATGATCGGATAGACGACCGACAACTCGCCGTGCCGGTAGGCGCGCGCAACCAGCGCGTAATAGAGGACGTGAGTCATGCTCGAGCCGAAGGCGAAGGGCACGGCAGCCGGCGACATTCCGGGCAGCAACGGCACCAGGGCGATTCCGACAGCGGCGCTCCCCGCCGCCACGGCCAGCGCCGCCGCATTGCGGTCGCCGTCGCGTCGCACGAGCGCGTTCCACGCCGCGTGGCAGGCGGCGGCCGCAAGCAGGGCCGAGAGGACGAGAAGACTCACACGGGGTGCGACGATTTGAACGCAGGGCGGTGGGTTCTATCAGGAATCGCCGATTTCCGGAGCGACTGGAACGAAACAGCTAAAATTTGACGGGAAAGTTTCACCCGCCGGCAAAGTTTCGGGAGGAGGTTGCATTTTCATCGAAATGCGTTCCAGGAAGGCCACCATCATGGAACTCCGTACCGAACCTGAAGCGGACCGGCGCGCCTCGAACCGTCGGCGCGAACACCGGTATCGCTGTTTCAAGACGGCGCGCATCCACTTCAATGCCGGTTTCACGGTCTTCGACTGCACCGTGCGCAATATCTCGAACAGCGGCGCCATGCTGGAGATGGAGACTCTCCTCGGCATTCCGAAAAAGTTCGAGCTGATATTGGAATACGGCGAGAGTCCGCGGCCCTGCGAGGTCCGCTGGCGCACCGACAAGCGGATGGGCGTCCTGTTCGCCGAAACGGCTGGAGCGCTGGCCGCGTAGCGGCAGGCAGTCTGACAGCACCTTCGTCGGAATCTGATATCGTGGGCCGTCTGTCCACCCACGAGTTTCGAGACCCGATCCGATGAAGCCTGTTTTCGCCGGCCTCTGGCCGCCGGTTTCCACGCCCTTTCGCGCCGACGGCGCCCTCGACGAGAAGCGGCTCGCTACCCATGCCAAGCGGCTTCTTGCCGACGGCGCCCACGGACTCGCCATTCTCGGAACAACCAGCGAGGCCAATTCGCTGACGCTCGAAGAGCGCCGCCGCTCGATCGACATCCTGGTCGAGAGCGGCGTACGGCCGGGTCAGCTTCTCCCCGGCACGGGGGCCTGCGCCGTCGGCGATGCGGCGACCCTCACCCGGCATGCCGGCGAGATCGGCGCGGCCGGCGTCCTTCTCCTGCCGCCCTTCTATTACAAGAAGGTCGCGGACGACGGATTGTTCAACTTCGTGGCGGCGGTCATCGACAAGTCGGGACCGAAAGTCCCGAAGATCATGCTCTATCACATCCCGCCGATGGCCAGCCTCGGCTGGTCGGTCGATCTCGTCGGGCGACTGCGCGATGCCTTCCCCGAGGTGATTGCCGGCATGAAGGACTCCTCCGGCGACCCGGAACATACCCGCAAGATGGTCGAGGCGTTTCCCGATCTCGACATTTTCCCCGGCGCCGAGGTCTATCTCCTCAAGGCCCTCTCGTGGGGCGCGCGTGGCTGCATCTCGGCCAGCGCCAACATCAACGCCCACGGCATCCGCCGCCTGCTCGACCGCCGCGACCAACCGGATGCCGCGGCGCTGCAGGAGGAACTGAATGCCGTCCGGAAGGCCGCCGAAGCGCGCGTGATGATCCCGTCCCTGAAGGCGGTCCTGGCGGAACGCTACCGCGATCCCGTCTGGCTGAACGTGCGGCCGCCGCTCTTGCGGATCAGCGAGACCCACCGGGCGGAACTGCTCGCCGAGCCCGCAATCCGCCGCCTCCTTGAAATGGCGCCGGCCTGAGCCCCTAGACCTCCACGCGGTCGAGCGCGGCGAGGACCGCCGCGCCGATTACCGCCGTGTCGGCGGTGCCGCCCAGTTCGAACGGAACGAGGCCGCCGCCCGCGAAGGCGTCGTCAACGGCGGCACGCACGAGCCGGCCGGCGATAGCCGTTTGACGTGCGCCCGCGCGCTCGGCCAGCCATTCGAGCATCATGGCCCCGGAGAGGATCATCGCGGTCGGGTTGGCGATACCCTTCCCGGCGATATCGGGCGCGGTACCGTGGCAGGGCTGGAAGACGGCATGCTCGTCGCCGATGTCGGCCGAGGGCGCGAAGCCCAGCCCCCCGATCAGTCCGGCGCCGAGATCCGACAGGATGTCGCCGAACATGTTCTCGGTGACGACGACATCGAATGTCCACGGCCGCCGGACCATCTCCATCGCCATCGCATCGACGTAGATTCGCGAGGTCGCCACAGCGGGAAACTTCGCCGCGCGCTCGTCGAAAATCCGGCGCATGAAGGCGTAGGAACGGAAGACATTGGCCTTGTCGACCAGGGTCAGCAGCGGCCGCCGCTCGCCGCCGCCCGCGCGCTCCGCGGCGAGGCGAAAGGCAAAGTCGATGACGCGCTCGCTGCCGGCGCGGGTGATGGTGAGGCGGTCGTGCGCGGCATTGTCGCCTTCGATCTCCCCGTCGCGGAAATGGGCGAACAGGCCCTCGGTCGATTCGCGGATGATGACGAAATCGAGCCTCGCGGCGCGCGGGTCGGAGAGCGGCCCGCCTATTCCGGCGATCGAACGGACCGGCCGCACGCCGGCATAGAGGCCAAGTTCCATCCGCAGGTCGATCTGCGGCGTCATCTCGCGGCCGTCGGGATAGCGCACCGTCGGGTCGCCCATCGCGGCGAGCAGGATGGCGTCGGCCCGCCGCGCCTCGGCGAGCGACGCCGTTGGCAGCGCGTCGCCGGTGCTCCGGTAGGCGCCGGCGCCGGCAGGCAGTTCGAGCCAATCCACCGCCGGTCCGCCGGCCCGGGCAAGCGCGCGGTCGAGTACGGCAAGACACGGCCGCATGACCTCGGGTCCGATCCCATCCCCTGGGAAGACGGCCACTCGCAATCGGTTGCCGAAACCTGTCATCTGCCTATTACATCGACACGGTCTGAAGATTGTAGCCGACGATTCCGCGCCGAGGCGCGCTTTGTAATTGCGTCACGCCCGATTCGATCCGATTAATCGCGGAACGGGACAGGGGCAGGTTCCGATGCTGGTGGTGACGACCTTTTACGAAATGGAGGCCGAAAGCCTCGATATCGTCCGCGGCGCGATCATCCGGCAGGCGGAAATCACGCGCATGCGCGAGGCCGGGTGCCAGCGCTTCGATGTCTGCTTCGATCCCGACAGCGCGACCCGCTGTCTCACCTATGCCATTTTCGAGAGCGAGGCGGCCTACGATCATCATCTCGGCAGCGACCATTACCGCACGTTCGACGATCTTGTCGCGAGCCGCGTCCAGACCCGGGAAACCGAGCTGTGGACGCTGGTGGCGACGGCGCGCCGCATGGGCGTCAAGGAATTCCCCTGAGCGGCGTCATGCCGGCTTGTGGTTCGCGTACCAGTGCCGCGCGATATCGATGCGGCGCGGTATCCAGACCTTCGGCCGGGCGGCGACATAGTCGATGAAGCGGGCCAGTGCCGCGGCGCGGCCGGGGCGGCCGACCAGGCGGCAATGCAGGCCGACCGACATCATCTTCGGCGATCCGGCCTCGCCCTCGGCGTAGAGCGTGTCGAACGAATCCTTCAGGTAGGCATAGAACTGTTCGCCCGAGTTGAAGCCCTGCGGCGTGGCGAAGCGCATGTCGTTGGCATCGAGCGTGTAGGGGATGATGAGGAACTTCCCCTTCGGTCCGTCGATCCAGTACGGCAGGTCGTCGGCATAGGCGTCGGACGAATAGAGGAACCCGCCCTCCTCCGCCGCCAGCCTGATCGAGTTGATCGACGAGCGGCCCTGGTAGAGCCCGAGCGGACGGCTGCCGGCAACCGCGGTGTGAATGCGGACCGCCTCGGCGATCTCGCGGCGCTCCTCCTCCTCGCGCTTGTCCTTCATCTCGACCCACTTGAGGCCGTGGCTGGCGATCTCCCAGTCGAGTTCCTTCATCGCCGCGACGGCCTCCGGGTTGCGCGCCATGGCCGTGGCGACGCCATAGACCGTGGCCGGGACCTTGCGCGAGCCGAACATCCGCCACAGGCGCCAGAAACCGGCGCGCGAGCCGTACTCGTAGATCGACTCCATGTTGGCATGGCGCATGCCCGGCCACGGCTGCGCTCCGACGATCTCGGAGAGAAACGCTTCCGAGGCGGCGTCGCCGTGGAGGATGTTGTTTTCGCCGCCCTCCTCGTAGTTGAGGACGAATTGGACGGCGACATGGGCGCCCCCCGGCCACCTCGGGTCGGGCGGGTTGCGGCCATAGCCGATCATGTCGCGCGGGTAGGTCTCGTTCATCGCTTGGCCCGTTAGCATCCTTGCGGCACCGGCACCGACTGTGCCGGGACTCGGTCGCAGCTTCAATCGACTCGCCGGCGACGGAAGCGCCCCCGTCTCGGGATCACGCCGCTTCACCTCCCGATTGCGCCTCGGCCGCTTTTCTTTTGCTTTTCTGGAACCAAGACAAAGCCGGCAGCATTTGAGAGAGGCCGGCGGCGTCCCGTCGGCGCTTTCTTTACAACAGGTTAACTTCCGCGCGCCAATCTCGGCACGTCGGGGAAAGCAGGGATTTCGGGCATGGGCGGGAAAAACGATTCCCTCTGGGTGAGCGCCGACGATCCGCGTTTCGCGCGCGCCCTCGACGCCCGGATCGGCGAAATGCGCCGGCTGCTCGCGGCCATGGGCCCGACATCCGCGGCCAACGCGCTCCGCGCCCTGCGGACGGCTTTTCCGGAAGTCCCTCTCGACCAGCGCGTGCGCGTGCTCGGCGAAGTGCTGCATTAATCTGCCCTGCCCGACCGCGCGCGCCCGCGATCCCGCGCGCGGGTTTTGCGCCGGGGGTGGACCCGCGTTCCTCCTCTCGTCGCCTTCGCCCGCAGGCGAAGGGGTGGCGGGCGCTCGACGAGCACCTGCTGATATGTGTGTGGGCGCTCACCGAGCGCCCGCCAGTGGCTTCTTCCGGCCTCCCGCTTTCGCTCTCCGGGCGATGCAGCGTGCATCGCCTTTACGGTGGGCAAAACCCACAGCCGGTCGTAGTGCCGGCGGGCTACTGGCGGGCGCCGGCCGGGGCACGGGACTGCGGGTCCCGCCGGCCAGGTCACCCCAGCCGGCGCCTCGAAACGAGGCAGCCGCGGCGCCACGTCACCCGGGTCAAGCTCGGGACAAGCCCCGGATCGCGGCCCGAGTCGCCCCGAGCCGGTTTCCAAGGCCGCCCCGGATCGTCACCGGGTCCCGGCCCGATCGTCTGGGCCGGGCTCGCTCCGCAAACTGGCCGCCACCGGTTGGCGCCCCTTCGTCGAGCGAGGACGCGAGTATTGTCACCGAGGTTCGGTGACCGGGGATAAGAATTTTGTTGTCCCCGGTGCGAGCTTTGGGATTTGGACCGGCGACGCATTCTCCCACGACGTCATGCCCGGTGGGCCGTTAGCCCTCGGGCTTGACCCGAGGGTTGACCCGGGCATCCGCGCGAACACGACTTGGCAGAACAAGACGTGGATGGCCGGCACAAGGCCGGCCATGACGTGCTTGGGGTGGCGGTGTGTGGCCTCACGGACGCTGTGCCGCGACGGTGGGACCACGCTTCGCGCACCCGTGAACATCTCGCCCAGACCCACCATTACGTCATGCCCGGGCCCCGTCCCGGGCATCCACGCGAACACGCCGTTGCCGAGGAAGACGTGGATGGCCGGCCATGACGTGCTGGGGGCGTGGCGAGGTGCGCGGCCACGGTCGGGTCGGCCCGTCGCGGCGTCCTCCTGACAGCCCCACCCCACCACGTCATGCCCGGGCCCAGTCCCGGGCATCCACGTCGGCGCTGCGCGCCTTAGCCCACCCTGCAACTGCCAACCCACGCCGTCATGCCCGGGCCCCGTCCCGGGCATCCACGCGAACACGACTTGGCAGAACAAGACGTGGATGGCCGGCACAAGGCCGGGCATGACGTGTTGGGGGGCGTAGCGATGTGCGAGGCCGCGGTCGGGTCGGCCCGTCGCGGCGTCCTCCTGACAGCCCCAACCCACGACGTCATGCCCGGGCCCCGTCCCGGGCATCCACGCGAAGACGCCGTTGCCGAGGAAGACGTGCATGGCCGGCACAAGGCCGGCCATGACGTGCTTGTGGGGCGTGGCGATGGTGCGCGGTCCGCGGCCGGGTCGGCCCGTCGCGGCGTCCTCCTGATAGCCCCAACCCACCGCGTCATGCCCGGGCCCAGTCCCGGGCATCCACGCGAACACGCCGTTGCCGAGGAAGACGTGGATGGCCGGCACAAGGCCGGCCATGACGTGTTGGGGGGCGTGGCGATGTGCGAGGCCGCGGTCGGGTCGGCCCGTCGCGGCGTCCTCCTGACAGCCCCGCCCCATTACGTCATGCCCGGGCCCCGTCCCGGGCATCCACGCGAACACGACTTGGCAGAACAAGACGTGGATGGCCGGCACAAGGCCGGCCATGACGTGCTTGGGGGGCGTGGCGATGTGCGAGGCCACGGTCGGGTCGGCCCGTCGCGGCGTCGTCCTGACTGCCCCACCCCACCACGTCATGCCCGGGCCCCGTCCCGGGCATCCACGCGAACACGCCGTTGCCGAGGAAGACGTGGATGGCCGGCACGAGGCCGGCCATGACGTGTCGGGGGCATGGCGACATGCGCGGTCGGGTCGGGTCGGCGCGGCGTCCTCCTGACAGCCCCAACCCACGCCGTCATGCCCGGGCTTGACCCGGGCATCCACGCCAACACGCCGTTGCCGAGGAAGGTACGCCGACGACGCGCGACGCCGGGGCGATCTACTCCGCCGCGACCGCCGGCTCCGGCGCCCGCCGGATATCGCCTTCCGCCTCCGCCTCGCGCAGGATCTGCTCCGCCTCAGCGGCCTGGCGCTGGCGGTTCCACATCGAGGCGTAAAGGCCGGGGGTCGCGAGAAGCTGGTCGTGCGTGCCACGCTCGACGATGCGCCCGTCGTCCAGAACGATGATCTCGTCGGCGTTGACCACCGTCGAAAGGCGATGCGCAATGACCAGCGACGTGCGGCCGCGCGAGACGCGGTCGAGCGCCGCCTGGATTTCCCGCTCGGTGTGGATGTCGAGGGCCGACGTCGCCTCGTCGAGGATCAGGATCGGCGGCGCCTTCAAAACGGTCCGGGCAATGGCCACGCGCTGCTTCTCGCCGCCCGACAGCTTCAGCCCGCGCTCTCCGACCTCGGTGGCGTAGCCGTCGGGGAGCGCATCGACGAACTCCGCGATCTGCGCCGTCTGCGCCGCGCCGCGAATCTCCGCCTCGCTGGCGTCCGGGCGCCCGTAGCGGATGTTGTAGTCGATGCGATCGTTGAAGAGCACCGTGTCCTGCGGGACCATGCCGATGGCGGCGCGGAGCGATTCCTGCGTCACGTCGCGGATGTCCTGCCCGTCGATGGTGATGCGCCCGCCGCTCACGTCGTAGAAGCGGAAAAGCAGCCGCGAGATGGTCGATTTGCCGGCGCCGGACGGGCCGACGATGGCGACCGTCTTGCCGCCGGGCACCGTGAAGTCGACTCCCTTTAGGATTTCGCGGTTGGCTTCGTAGTGGAAGCTGACGTTCTCGAAGCGGACTTCGCCGGCGCTTACGGCGAGCGGCCTGGCGTCCGGCCGGTCGACGATTTCGGGCGGCACGTCGAGGAGGCGGAACATCGCCTCGATATCGACCAGGCCCTGCTTGATCTCGCGATAGACGAAGCCGATGAAATTGAGCGGCACCGAGAGTTGCATGAGCAGCGCGTTGATGAGGACGAAATCGCCGATCGTCTGCTCGTGCCGCATCACCGCCGCGCCCGACATCACCATGCAGATGGTCATGCCGATGGTGAAGATGACGACCTGCCCGATGTTCAGCCACGCGATCGAGGTCCAGATGCGGACCGCGGCCTGCTCGTACTTGGCCATCGAGCGGTCGTAGCGCGCCGCCTCCATCCGCTCGTTGCCGAAATATTTCACGGTCTCGAAGTTGAGGAGCGAATCGATCGCCTTGGAATGCGCGTCCTGGTCCGATTCGTTCATCGTCCGGCGAATCTTGATCCGCCAGTCGGAGACCTTCACCGTGAACCAGACATAGACGATGACGGTCACCGTGATGACCGCGAGATAGGTCCAGTCGAACTGCCAGGCGATGATCGCCGCCGCGAAGATGAACTCGAGGATGGTGGGGGCGGTGTTGAGGAGCGTGAAGCGGACGATCGCCTCGATGCCGTTGATGCCGCGCTCGATGACCCGCGACAGGCTGCCGGTGCGCCGCTGCAGGTGATAGCGGAGCGACAGTTCGTGCATGTGCACGAACGACTTGAAGGCAAGCTGGCGGACGGCGTGCTGCCCGACCTTGGCGAAAAGGGCGTCGCGGAGGTTGTTGAAGACGTTGAGGAGGATGCGGCCGACGCCGTTGGCGATGACCAGCATGATCGGCACGGTCACGACCACCATGAGGCCGAGGCCGACCGGATCCGGCGAGCCCGCCGGCGGCTTCACCAGCGCGTCCGTCGCCCATTTGTAGGTGTACGGGACGAGGACCGTAATCACCTTGGCGGCGGCCAGCACCGCCAGCGCGACGATCACGCGCCGCCGGAGATCGGCGCGGTCCTTCGGCCACATGTAGGGCCAGAGGTCGAGCAGCGTGCGCAGCGAGGAGCCGCGCTTTTCGCGCTCCTCGGGGACGGCAGCAGTGACGGTCGGAACGGACATGGGAGACGGCAAAACGGGGGGACGCCAGCCGACATAAGCCTCTTTGGAGCGAATGCAAGGCAAACCGGCCGGCCTTGCCTTGACGCGGTGCAGCATCGGGTGCCAAACAGCGCCAAATGACGGAACTCACCAGCATCTGCGTGTACTGCGGCTCGAACGCCGGCAACGATCCGGTCTTCGCCGAAGCCGCCGAGGAGCTTGGCCTCAGCATGGCGCGAGCCGGCGTGCGCCTCGTCTACGGCGGCGGCTCGGTCGGCCTCATGGGCATCGTCGCGCGTGCCGTCCTCGACAATGGCGGCAACGTCACCGGCATCATCCCGCAGTTCCTCAAGGACCGCGAGGTGATGCTGAAGGAGGTCCCCGACCTCGTCGTCACCGCCGACATGCATGAACGGAAGCGCATCATGTTCGAGAGATCGGACGCGTTCCTCGCGCTCCCCGGCGGCATCGGGACGCTCGAGGAGGTCGTCGAGATCATGACCTGGGCGCAGTTGGGCCGGCACGCCAAGCCGATCCTCATCGCCAACCTCAACGGCTTCTGGGACCCGCTGGTCGGGCTCTTCCGCCGGATGACCGAGGCCGGCTTCCTCGCCAAGACCTTCCTCGGCGACCACCCTGCCCTGCCGGTGCATTTCGTGACGAGGATCGCGGACGTGATCCCGACGATCGAGAAGGCGCTCGCCGGAAAACCGCAGGCGGCGCTGGAGACCAATGGCGCCCGGCTGATGTAGGTCTCACGGGTTAGTGTTTCCTGTGCGTCCTTCGAGGCTCGGCCGATGGCCGAGCACCTCAGGATGGCGGGGTTTGTGTTTTCTGAAGCTGCCAGCAGGCCCAATCGGCCGCGCCGTCCAGCCCGGCGTCACAACGCCGCCATCCTGAGGTGCTCGGGCGATGCCCGAGCCTCGAAGGACGCATTGCGGTCGTGGGAGCCGGCTACGCCGCCTTCGCGCCGGCTCGGAGCAGCTTGTAGATGATGGCGTCGTTCAGCGCCTCGAACGAGGCGTCGACGATGTTGGCGGAGACGCCCACCGTGAACCACGAAGCGCCGGAAGAATCGCCGCTCTCGATCAGGACGCGCGTCACCGCCTCGGTGCCGCCGTTGAGGATGCGCACCTTGTAGTCGATGAGTTCGAGATCGCGGATCGCCTCGCTGTAGACGCCGAGGTCCTTGCGGAGCGCCCGGTCGAGCGCATTGACAGGGCCGTTGCCTTCCGCCGCCGAGATCAGCTCGTCATTGCCGACCTTCACCTTGACCACGGCGAGGCTGACGGTCACCGGCTCGCCCATCGCGTTGATGCGGCGCTCGACGTTGACATCGAACTGGCGGACGGTGAAGTACGCCGGAACCGTGCCGAGGACCCGCCGCGCCAGCAGTTCGAACGAGGCGTCGGCGGCCTCGTAGGCGTAGCCGACCGACTCGCGCTGCTTCACTTCGCGGAGAAGCGCATCGAGGCGCCGGTCGCCCTTCTCGACCGCCAGGCCGAGCCGCGACAGCTCGGCGACGAGGTTGGCCTTGCCGGCCTGATCCGAGACGAGAACGTGCCGGCGGTTGCCCACCTTCTCGGGCGGGACGTGCTCGTAGGTCGCCGGGTCCTTGACGATGGCCGAGGCATGGATGCCGGCCTTGGTGGTGAAGGCGCTCGCGCCGACATAGGGCGCCTGGCGGTTCGGCGAGCGGTTGACCATCTCGTCGAAGCGGTGCGAGAGCGTGGTGAGCTCGGCCAGCCCGGCCTCGCTGACGCCGATCTCGTAGCGGTCGGCGTAGGCGGGCTTGAGCAGCAGCGTCGGGATG
>DASRGK010000144.1:0-7915 GCA_035651055.1 Bauldia sp. | reverse complement strand
GGCACCGGCGGCGACGAGGCGGCGATCTTCGCCGGCGACCTCTTCCGCATGTACCAGCGCTATGCCGAACTCCACCGCTGGAAGGTTCAGATCCTGTCGGAGAGCGACGGCGATGCCGGCGGCTACAAGGAAATCGTCGCCAATGTCGCGGGCAGGGGCGTCTTCGCCCGGCTAAAATTCGAATCGGGCGTCCACCGCGTCCAGCGCGTGCCGGCGACCGAGGCGCAGGGCCGCATCCACACTTCGGCGGCGACCGTGGCGGTCCTGCCCGAGGCCGAGGACGTCGACATCGACCTGAAGCCGGAGGACCTCTCCGTCGAGACGCTCCGCGCCTCCTCCAAGGGCGGCCAGCACGCCAACACGACCGATTCCTCGGTCCGCATGACCCATGTCCCGTCCGGCATTTCGGTGACCGTCAGCTCGCGCTCGCAGCACCAGAACCGCGTCCAGGCGCTGCAGGTTCTGCGCGCCCGCCTCTACGAGGTCGAGCGCGAGAAGGCGGAAAGCGAGCGCTCCGCCGCCCGCCGCGGCCAGATCGGCACCGGCGACCGCTCCGAGCGCATCCGCACCTACAACTTCCCTCAGGGCCGGGTCACCGACCACCGCATCAACCTCACCCTCTACAAGCTGCCGGAAGTGATGTCCGGCGAGGCGCTGGACGAGATCATCGAGCCGCTCATCACCGAGCATCAGGCCGAGCTTCTGGCGGCGGAGGGGGTGTGAGCTGACTTCCGCTCGCGGGCTGGCCGATTGGCGGACGACCAGGCGTCGCGGCCGGGCGTTAGTGCACCTCTCCCCGGTCGGGAGAGGTCGTGAGCCGGACGACAGTCCGGCGAGCGGGTGAGGGGGATGTGCCCTCTCCGGAAACGCTCTAACCCCTCACCCGGATTGGTCGCTGACGCGACCAATCCGACCTCTCCCTCCGGGAGAGGTGATGCCAGCGATTTGCCACGCTGCTCCATCCGCTACGGGCCGGGTCGGTGACCACCGTCTCCGACCTTCGCCGCGAGATCGCGCGCCAGCTCGCGGCGAGCCCGACCGCGGCGCTCGATGCGCGGCTGCTTGTCGCGCATGTGCTCGGCATCGCCCCGGCCGACCTCATCCTCGCCGACCCGCACCCGGTCGATGCCGCCTCGCGCGAGCGGGCGCTGGCGCTGGCCGCGCGCCGGGCCGCCGGCGAACCGGTCGGCCGCATCCTCGGCCACCGCGAATTCTGGGGGCTCGACCTCCGCCTGTCGCCCGAGACGCTCGAGCCGCGCCCGGACAGCGAAACGCTGGTCGAGGCGGCGCTGGCCTCGGTCTCCGACCGGCTGGCGCCGCTCCGCATCCTCGACCTCGGCACCGGCACGGGCGCGATCCTGCTCGCGCTCCTCTCCGAACTGCCCGCCGCCACCGGTATCGGCGCCGACCGTTCCCCGGGAGCGCTCGCCACGGCGGCCGCCAATGCCCGGCGGCACGACCTCGACGGGCGGGCCCGCTTTGTCGCGGCCGACTGGACCGGGCCGTTCGCGGGCCGCTTCGACCTCGTCGTTTCGAACCCGCCCTATGTCGCCAGCCGGGAGATCGATTCGCTGCCGGTTGAGGTTCGCGGCTTCGATCCCCATCTAGGACTGGACGGCGGCGAGGATGGCCTTGCCGCCTACCGCGCGATCCTCGCCGGGATCGGGCGGCTTGTCGCCGACGGCGGCCGGGCCCTCCTCGAAGTCGGGCAGGGCCAGGCGGCGGAAGTGGCCGAAATGGGCCGGGCAGCCGGCCTCGCGCCGGCCTTTCATCGCGACCTTGCCGGGGTGGAACGGGTGGTTTCGTTCCGGCGGCGATGACCGGGTTGGGTTTTTGGGAACTATCCTGCGGGACGGCCGAAAATTGCGCTTGGAAAACCGGGGCGAAGCGGCTAGGTTCCGCCTCGCCGTAGGAAAAACGGGCAGTCCAGCAAAGGCTTGGACACGGGGTCGCGGCATCGGGCGCTCTTTGGGAGCCTCCCAATCGAACGATTGCGATCCGTAAAGCGTCCGTCCGGTCGGACAGGCATTTTGAGTTCGAACGGAAGGGACGACAGGCGGCAGGCCCACCGCCTTTGGAAACCTTGACCCAGGTGAGTCAACGTCGACAAAGGCCGCATGACGGACCGCTAGCGCCGGGAGCCAGGAGCTTGCCCGGACTTCGGCAGGAGTGCCGCGGATGAGGTTCAACTACCCCCACCGGCCTGGAAACAGAGAAGATTCGATGAGGCAAGGACAGTTCAACAACAAGCGTATGCGCGGCCGGAACCGGAAGGGGCCGAACCCGCTCACCCGCTCTTACGAGAGCAATGGCGGCGACGTGAAGATCCGGGGCACCGCGCTCCATATCGCCGAGAAATACGTCCAGCTTGCCCGCGATGCGCAATCTTCCGGCGACCGGGTCGCGGCCGAGAACTACCTCCAGCACGCCGAGCACTATTACCGCATCGTCGCCGCCGCCCAGGCCCAGATGCCGCAGCCGCAGCCGGTCTACCGCAGCGACGAGGAACGCGACGAGGAAGAGGCGGCCGAGGGCTTCCAGGGCGCCAACAATCCCTACCCGCAGCCGGGTCAGGGCCAGCCGGCCTTCAGCGGCGAGCAGCAGCCCTACGCCAACGCTAACGGCACGTCCGCCGAGCAGGAGGACGATGACGTCGACATGGGGGACAACCGCTTCGAGCCGCGCGACATCCCGATGCTGACGCGCGAGATCGCGCCGCGGAGCGACAATCGCGAGCAGAACTTCAACGGCGGCGGCTTCAATGGGAATAACGGCGGCAACCGCCCGAACGACCAGGGCGGCGGCCACCGCGGCCGCCGGCGGCGCCCGTTCCGCGAGCGCCATGGCGGCGAGCGCGAAGGCCAGCCCCAGGGCGGCGAGACGCCGCGGGCTCCGACAGAGACCCCGCGCGGCGACGAGTAGCCGTTCACGCTTCCCGGTCAGGCCGGGCGCCTGTCGGGAACCCGGTATCCGCGACGCGGGATAGGCGAGGCGAGCCCGGCGGCGCGATCCGTTCCGCCCTGACTGAGGATAATGGTTCCCCTTCCCTCGCCCCTTTCGGGGCTCGCCGGCGATGACGGGTGGTGGGTACCGCTCCTACCACTCCACCCAATGACCCTTCGGCTTCTGCCAGACCGAGGTGTCGGGCATGCCGGTGAAGAGGCCGTCCAGCACCTCCATTTCGGCGGGATCGGCATAGACCTCCTGCATGCCGGCGGCATCGAACCAGACATCCACGCCGATCGCCTCGAGCGGCGGCTTCTCGCCCGGCCGGCCGAGGCGGAAGAACCATTCCCGCGACATGAGTCCCTTGGCGCGCGCGGCATTGGCGCGCTGGCGGAGCGCCTCGGTGAGGATCTTCTCAGCCTTCTCGCGCGAGGCGACCGGGCCGCGGGCGAGGCCGACCCAGCGGTCGTTTCGGCCGTAGGGCGCCGGCAGGCTGAAATGCGGCAGGCCGGGCGTCCGCTCCCAAATCACCGCCTCGCGCTCGCGATAGACCGTCGTGCCGCCCTGCTGCACCTGCGGGTCGGAGAAGAACGTGCCGATGCCGGCGGGATTGCTCCAGTAGTCGATGATGAGGAGTTCGCCCGCACCCGACCCGTTCGGCTTCACCGGCACGTAGACCGCGTGGCTCAGGTCGCTGAACGAGCGCGCGGCGGCGACGCCCTGATCCGAGCCGGCGGCGAGGTTATGGGCGACCCGTCCGCCCTCGATGTCCCTGGCGGCCAGATGCCCGCGGACGGTGAAAAGGAACTGCGACGGCGTCGGGTCGACCTGAAGCTTGAAGGGGAGCGTGGTCATTTGAAACGAGCCTCCGGTGCTGGCGATCCGGGGAGCCGGATCGGCTGGGGGCCCTCATAAGAAAGGCCTTCAAAAGATGTTCAAGAACATCTTTTGAAGTATGCCTATGGTCGCGGCGAGGAGGCGAAGAATGCCCTATTCGAGCGAGCACAAGGCAAGGACGCGGACGCGGATCATCGAGAGCGCGCGGCGGCTCTTCAACCGGCACGGCTTCTCGGAAGTGTCGATCGACGACATCATGGCCGAGGCCGGGCTGACCCGCGGCGGCTTCTACAAGCACTTCGCCGCCAAGGAAGACCTCTACCAAGCCGCGGTCCTGCAGTTCATCTGCGCCGAAAGGCCCGAGCCCTGGCAGAGGCAGCACATCGACCCCGAGGAACGCGGCGAGAGGCTCGCCAGGATGATCGTCGACGCATACCTCTCGGACGAGCATTTCGAGGACCGCGACGCATCCTGCCCGATGATCGCGCTCCCCTCCGACGTGTCGCGCGGCAACGGCATGGTGAAGGAGGCGTTCCGGCAGGTGATGGAGATGATGGTCGGCGCCTTTGCCGGCACGCTTCCGGAGGGAGAACTCGACGGCCGCGAGCGGGCGCTGGCGCTGGTGGCGCAGGTCGTCGGCGGGATGGTGCTGGCGCGCGCGCTCGACGACCGCGCGCTCTGCGACGAGGTGCGCGCGGCGACGCGGAAGCAGGTCTACGAGACGGCCGGCTGGAAAAGCAGAAGGCCGAAGCGCGCCACCGGCAGCGGCGCTGCGGAAATGTCAGCCGGCGCCTGAATAGGTGGCGGTGCTGTTGGGCGTCTCGTGGACGCGGAGTTCCCTGAGTTGCGCCCGGCCGCCGCTCCGCGCGGCGACCCGCGGCGCCAGCGCCTCGAACCAGTAGCGCGCGAGATTCTCCGCCGTCGGCGTGAAGGAGAGGACGAGCACCGGCCCGAAAGGCGACGCAACCCGGCTGCCCGGCGCCGCACCCTTCGCGGCGGCCCCCGCCAGGTTCGCGAGCAGCGGATCGTCTGCCCACAGCACCGCGGCGTGGTCGCACGGGTCGTGGATCGCCGCGATCATCTCCTCCTTGAGGAAGCCGAAATCGAGCACCATGCCGCGCTCCGGCCCGACCTCGCCGAGCGCGCCGCTGCACACCGCCTCGATCACATATCGGTGACCATGGAGGTTGCGGCATTTGCTGCCGTGGTCGGGAACGCGGTGCGCCATGTCGATTTCGATGCGGCGGCTGATCGTGTGGGAACCATTCATCGGGGTAACTACTTGCGCCGGCGAAAAGCGGCTATCAGGTTTGGGCCGCTCCAATCTCGTCAACCGGAAGACCGTTCTCAAGTGTTCATCGACGACCTCGACAGCCCGGCGATCGGGCGTGCGGGCGTTCTCCTCTTCTCCGGCGGCGCCGATTCGACGCTGCTCGCCCACGCCCTCATCCAGCGCGGCAAGGCGGTCACCGCCCTGTCGATCGACTATCCCGGGCGCCCGGCGGCGGAGACCGAGCGCGCCGACCGGATCGGCAGGAAGATCGGATTTGCCGACCGCGTGACCATCGGACTGAACCTGCCCTGGCGGGCCCAGAAGGGCGAACCGGGCACGCTCAACGAAGGCTGGTTCCCGCACCGCAATCTCATGTTCCTGTCGATCGCACGCCACGTCGCCGAGATCCGCAAGCTGAGCTTCGTCTCGGCAGGCTACGCGCGGACCGACGGGATCGTCTTCACCGACGCGACGCCGGACTTCATCCGCTCCTTCGATGCGCTGGCCAGCCTGTCGAGCGGGCAGAAGACGGCGGACGGCGAGGTCGACTTCGTGGTGCCGTTCTTCGAGAAGGACGCGTTCTTCGAAAGCGAGGCGCGGCGCTTCCCGGCTCTCCCTGCCCTCCTTGCCGGGACCTGGAGCTGTTGGCGCGACGGACCCGAGCCCTGCGGCGTCTGCGCCGCCTGCCGCGAGCGCGAGGCATATTTCCCGGCGGCCGAACTGGCGGCCCGAACATGAGCGCGCCGCGGATCGTGCTCGCCGGGGCCACCGGCTACCTCGGCACCAACCTGCGGCGCCGCCTGCCGGTGGAGCGCTTCGCCGGCGTCGTCGTGCGGCGGCCGGACGCGGGCTTCCCGGGAAAGACCTGGCTGATCGGCGCCGAAGGAATCCCCGCCGGCCCGGCCGACGCCGCCGCCGAGGGCGCGGTGCTCGTCCACCTCATCGGCGGCGGGCGGGGCAAGCGGGCGCGCGACATCCACGACATGAATGTCGGGGTGACGGAGCACCTCGTCGCCTTCGCCCGGCGCGCCGGCATCCGCCGCATCGTCTACATGAGCGGCTACGGGGTCGGCGACGGGTCGAGCTCGGCCTATTTCCAGGCCAAGCGCGAGGCCGAGGAGATCGTGAGGGCCTCGGGCATCGACCACGCAATCCTCCGCTGCTCCTACGTGCTCGGCGGCGAGGACGAGTTCAAGCCGTGGCTGATCGACAGTCTCGCGGCGGGCGTCCTGAGCGTGCCGGGGAGCGCCGCCTACCGCATCCAGCCGGTCCACGTCGCCGACCTGATGGACTGCTTCTCCGCCCTGGTCGAGGCGCCGCAGGCCCTCAACGCGACCTACGACTTCATCGGCGAGCCGATCGCCTTCGGCGACTTCCTCGACAGGATGCTGGCGCGGATCGGCCGGCCGGCGCGGATCGCCAGGTCATCCATCGAGGACCTCGTCCGGGACACGGTGAGCAACCCGACGCCGGTCTTCTCGCTCGACGAACTGGCGATCCTCGTCTCCGACGTCGTCGGCCCATGGACAACGGACCTGTTCGGCACGCGTCCGCGGCCGGCTGCGGACGTGATCGAAACGCTCGCCGCGGAACTGGCGGAGATCGAGATGCGCATGGAGGATTCGGCGTGACGGGCGGCCACATCGATGCAGCCGAAGTCGCCCGCTTCGCCGCGCTCGCCGCGGAATGGTGGGACCCGGCCGGACCGTTCGCGCCGCTCCACAAATTGAACCCGCTCCGGCTCGGCTGGATCAAGGAACAGGCCGCCGCCCGCTTCGGCCGCGACTACCGCGATCCCAAGGCGCTCGCCGGCCTCACCGCGCTCGACATCGGCTGCGGCGGCGGGCTGGTCGCCGAGCCGCTGGCCCGGATGGGCGCGACGGTGACCGGGATCGACCCCGGTGTGGAGACAATCGCGGCGGCGCGGAGCCACGCGGAGGCGGCGGGGCTCGCCATCGACTACCGCGCTGCCAGCGTCGAGGCGCTCGCCGAAGCCGGCGAGATCTTCGATCTCGTCACGCTCCTCGAAGTGGTCGAGCACGTTCCCGACGTGCCCGCCTTCGTTGCGGCCGCCGCCTCGCTGGTGAAGCCGGGCGGGCTGCTCGTCGCCTCGACCATCAACCGCACAACCAAGGCATGGCTCCTCGCCATCATCGGCGCGGAATATTTCCTCCGCTGGCTGCCGCGGGGCACCCACAGCTACGACAAGCTGGTGACGCCGGCCGAGCTCGGCGCGGCGCTCCGCGCCGGCGGGCTGACGGAGAGCGCCCGCACCGGCGTGATGTATGTGCCGGTCGCCGACTATTTCCGGCTGACCGGCGACACCGACGTGAATTACATGATGGCGGCGGTCAGGCCTTCGGCATCAGCGACGCCATCGGGATGACTTCCAGCACGTCGACCGACGTCCCGCTCATCGACAGATGCGGGTGGTCCCTGAACATTTTCATGACGGCATCGGCGGAGGCGCCGCGCACGATCGAATAGCCGGTGAGCTGGTTCCTCGTGTCGGAGACCGCGCCGCCCGGCACGATCCGCTTCGTCCGCCCGAGCGGATTGCCGAGGTCGACGATGTCCTTCTTGTGGGCCTTGGCCCACTTGTCCCACGCGGCGAAGCCGGCCTTCGCCTGCTCAGGCGTCATCTTCATCAGCCGCCGCACGGTGGCGGCGCTCGCCATGTAGAACGCCATATAGGTCTTCAAAGTCCTGCCTCCCCTTTTCGAGAACCGTTGACGCGGACGCCGCCTTCAATGCGGCTCCGCGTGATGATGGACCGGCGCGGTGATGAAACGGTCGGACGAGACCGGCATCGCCGGCTCCTCGATCGCCGCCGGGGTTTCGCTCCGCTTCTCCAGGATC
>DASRGK010000143.1:0-10378 GCA_035651055.1 Bauldia sp. | reverse complement strand
TTGCCGGTTTTGATAAGATGGCCGGGCAGGCCAAAAACCTGCATGGGGTTCTCCTTGATTCTCGAGCTTCGACAACCCGAGCTTCGGAGAACCCCATTCTTCACTCAACCCGTCTCACATCTGTCTGAGCCAGCACAGGTCCGTACCCGGACGCATGGCGTCCGGCAGGTTGTCACGCTTCGCGGATCGGCATTAGGATTGATTCGGCGACCTTGCAGAGCGGGGGATGGGGGAATGGGCCTCGCGTGGGTTCTTATCTTGATGCCGCTCACCGGTGACGGCATGCCGACCGAAGTGCCCTACAATTTCAACGACGCCGCATCGTGCGGTCGGGTGGCGGAACAGCTGTTTCCGGAGCGCGCGTATCGCTGCGTCCAGCGGCGCGTCGAGAATCAGTTCGCCCTCGTCGGTCTCGCCGCGAAGCACGCTTCGTAAGGCTGGGGCGCAGCGCGAGATCGGCGGAGCGGGGCGGCCATGCTCGACAACAAGGTCGCCATCGTCACGGGCGGCGCCCGCGGGATCGGGCGGGCGATCGCCGAGCGGTTCCTGCGCGAGGGGGCCCGCGTCGCCGTCGCCGATGTCGATGAGGACGCCGGCTCCGCCGCCGCAGAGGCGCTCGGTTCGTTCGGTCCGGTGCGGTTCGTTCGCACCGATATCGGCAACGCTCGGGACGTCGCCAATCTGGTCGGTTCCGTGGAGGCCGCCTTCGGGCCGGTCGACGTGCTCGTCAACAATGCCGCCGTGCTTGCCGCGGTCGACTTCCTCGATCTCAGCGAAGCCGAGTTTGACCGGGTGATCCGCGTCAACCTCAAAGGCTCGTTCCTCGCCGGCCAGGCGGTGGCGCGCCGCATGGTCGAGGTCGTGAAGGCCGGCGGGCGGCCGGGAGCGATCGTCAACCTCTCCTCGGTCAACGCGATCTTCGCGATCGCCAACCAGGTGCCCTATTCGGTCTCGAAGGGCGGCATCAACCAGCTTACCAAGGTCATGGCACTGGCGCTCGCGCCCTACGGCATCCGCGTCAACGCCGTCGGGCCGGGGTCGGTGAACACCGAGATGCTCGCCTCGACCATGCAAAATCCCGAGGCGCGGAACCGGATTCTCTCGCGCACGCCTCTCGGCCGGATCGGCGAGCCGGCGGAAATCGCGGCGGTCGTCGCGTTCCTTGCCTCGGACGAGGCCAGCTACATTACCGGCCAGACGATCTACGCCGACGGCGGCCGGCTGCCCCTCAACTACACCGTTCCGGTCAGGGAATAGTGCCGGCGGGTCGGAAACCGCCGTCGGGTACCAGCGAGACGCTGACGACGCGCGACCTCAATCGCGCGCTGCTCGCTCGGCAGATGCTGCTCGTCCGTGAGCGCACGCCAGTCGCGGACGCGCTGACGCGGCTTGCCGGCATGCAGGCGCAGGCGCCCAAATCGCCTTATGTCGGCCTGTGGAGCCGGATCGAGCAATTCGACCCGGCGGAACTGGAAATGCTGATCGAGGCCCGGGAGGCCGTTCGCATCGGGAGCATGCGCGGCACGATCCATCTCCTCACTGCCGAGGACGCGCTCGCCTTCCGTCCGCTGGTCCAGCCGGTCTTCGATCGGGTGCTGTTCTCCAACGCCGAGTCGCGAAGCCTCAAGGGAATCGACCTCGCGCCGTTCGTCGAATTCGCGCGCAGTCTGGTCGAAAGGGAGCCCATGACATGGGCGAGGATACGCGCGGCCCTTGCCGGGCGGTTTCCCAAGCACGATGCAACGGCGATGCTCCGTGCGGTGCAGTTCACGATGCCGCTCGTCCAGGTACCGCCTCGCGGCCTCTGGACGCGAAGCGGCGCCCCCAAGGTCACGCCGCTTGAGCATTGGGTGAAACGGAGGGCGGGTCGCACGCCGTCGCTCGATGCGATGGTGCTCCGTTACCTGGAAGCTTTCGGGCCGGCGTCGGTCGCAGATGCGCAGGCATGGTCGGGACTGACCAGGCTCACGCCGGTCTTCGAACGGCTTCGTCCGAAGCTCCTCGCTTTCCGTGACGAGAAGGGTCGCGAGCTCTTCGACCTGCCGAACGCTCCGCGGCCCGGCGGCGCCGTGCCGGCGCCCGTACGGTTCCTGCCCGAATATGACAACGTCACGCTAGCCTATGCCGATCGTTCGCGGATCGTTGCGCGCGGTCCGTCCCGGCCGCTGCCGGAGAACGTCGCCGCAAGGGGATTCCTGGTCGACGGGTTCGTCGCGGGATTCTGGAAAGTTCGAGCAGATAAACAAACGGCGACGCTGGTTCTCGAACCGTTTGCGCCACTTCTGAGGAAAGACGAGAAGGCGCTTGCGGCGGAAGGCCGGCGCCTGGCGGCCTTCGTCGCGCCGCAGGCCAAATCGTTCGCCCTCGAGGTCGTCCCGCCCGTGCCGCCGGCCTCCTGACAGAAGGCTGTCAGCAGGGGACGTGTACCGTCTCTCCATCGCGCCAACGGGCGCATGATCAGGGATGGAGAAACTGATGAGCGAAGCGAAGAAGGCAAAGAGCGTCGCGGTGTGGTTCGAAATCCCGGCGGCGAATTTCGAGCGGGCCGCCGGCTTCTACGAGACGATCTTCGCAACGCGCTTGCGTCGCGAGAAGTTCGGCGAGAAGGCGATGGGCGTGTTCCCCTACGAGCAGCCGGGCATCTCGGGCTGCGTCATGGAGGCCCCGCAGCTCGTCGGCCCCGACACCGGCACCGTGGTCTATCTCAATTGCGACGGAAGGCTCGACGAAATCGCCGGCCGGGTCGAGAGGGCGGGCGGCAGGCTGCTCACGCCCAAGGTCGACCTCGGCGAGATGGGTGCGTTCTTCCAGATTCGCGATACGGAAGGCAACCGCGTCGGTCTTCACGCCGCGGCTTAAGCGGAGTACGGGAGGCTAGTGCGCCGCGCCGACCGCCTCTTCGAAATCGTCCAGCACCTGCGCGGGGATCGCCTGGTCACCGCGCAGGCGCTTGCCGACCGGCTCGAAGTCTCGGTCCGCACGATCTACCGCGACGTCCGCGACCTGCAGACCGCGGGCGTGCCGATCGACGGAGAAGCCGGCGTCGGCTATCTGCTCCGGCCGGGCTTCCAGCTCCCGCCCCTCATGTTCTCGCTCGCCGAAATCGAGGCCCTGGTCGTCGGCGCGCGCATGGTCGAGGCCTGGGCCGGACGGGCGCTCGCCGGTGCCGCTGCCGAAGCGCTGGTGAAGATCGGGGCGGTGGTGCCGCCGGACCGCATGCGTGCCGCCGAGCGCGTAGCGATCTTCGCGCCGGGCATGAAGTTCGACGAGAGCCTGCGGACGCGTTTCGACCTCTTCGCGCGCGCCATCGAAGAAAGGCGGAAGGCTTCGTTCGCGTACAGGGACGCCGAGGGCGGCGACACCCGGCGGACGGTCAGGCCGCTCGCGCTCCACTTCTGGGGCGGAACCTGGACGCTCGCCGCGTGGTGCGAACTGCGCGTCGATTTTCGCACGTTCCGGCTCGACCGCACGGAAGCGGTCGACATCGTCGACGAGCGGTTCGCCCATGAAGCAGGAAAGCGGCTTGAGGATTACCTCGCGCGGGTAACCCGGGCTCCGTGACCCGGATAACGCAAGGGCGCCGAAGCCGGCGCCCTCGAAGCTCGCCGCGGATGACCGGCGGCCGGCTAGTCGTCCTTGCTCTCGTCGGAACCGCGCATCGACTTCAGCTTGGCGAAGACGGCATCGGCTTCCCGGTCCGCGGCACGCTCGGCGTTGGCGGCCGGACGAATGGCGGCTGCGGCAAGTGCCGCTGCGGTGGTGGTCTGCGCCGCCGGAAGCAGCGTTGCGCCCTGCGGCTCAACCGCCGCCCCGGTCGCCGGCGCGTTCTTCGCCGCCCGCTCCACCTCGAAGTCAAGGTCGATCTGGGAGCAGAGGCCGAGCGTCACCGGGTCAAGCGGCTGGAGGTTGTTGGCGTTCCAGTGCGTGCGGTTGCGGATCGAGTCGATCGTCGGCTTGGTGGTGCCGACGAGGCGCATGATCTGCGCGTCCTTCAGTTCGGGATGGTTGCGGAGGAGCCAGAGGACCGCATTCGGGCGGTCCTGGCGGCGCGAGACGGGCGTATAGCGCGGGCCCTTGCGCTTGGCCGGAAGCGGCACCCGCACCTTGCGGTCGGCCATCACGAGGTGGTGGTTCGGGTCCGCCTCGCCGGCCGCGATCTCCTCGCGGGTCAGCTGGCCGGACAGGATCGGGTCGAGACCCTTGATGGTAAGCGCCGACTCGCCGTCGGCGATCGCCTTCACTTCGAGCGGATGGAGCTTGCAGAAATCGGCGATCTGCTCGAACGAGAGCGAGGTGTTCTCGACCAGCCAGACGGCGGTCGCCTTGGGCATAAGCGGATTTGCGTTGGTCATAAGCCTCTCCCGGTCGCTTCGCGGCCGGCCCGGCCCGGCGAAGCATCAGTCATGACAAACATGACGGGAATGGTTGGCTATATAGGGGGCCGACCCGCGAGAAGCAACGAGGATGGCAAGGAGCTTTCCTTGACCAAGGTTGGTCAAGCTCCTATTCTCGCCCGCATGAACAAGCCGATGTCGCAGGTGAATATCTACGAGGCGAAGACCCGCCTCTCCGAACTGGTGGCGCGCGCCGCGAAGGGCGAGACGATCGTCATCGCCAAAGCGGGTGAACCGGTCGCGCAGCTCGGGCCCATCCAGAACGAACGGAAGAAGATCAAGTTCGGGACGCTCAAGGGGAAGATCAAGATCGCTGGTGATTTCGACGATCCGCTTCCGGAATCGCTTATCGACGCGTTTGAAGGGAAGACGGAAACCTCTTCGTGAGGCTTTTGCTCGACACCAGCATAACTCTCTGGACGCTGGCCGGCGATCGCCGACTTTCGAAGTCCGCTCGCAATGTAATCGAGAGCGCCACGGAGGTTCTCGTCAGCGCGGTCACGATTTGGGAAATCTCAGTCAAGACAGCTCTGGGAAAGCTGGAGGCTGACCTCGACGATCTTCTTGCGGAAATGAACTCGGTTGGTTTTCGCCACCTGGCGCTGACCTGGGAGCACGCGCGCAGGGTCCGCGACCTGCCGCCGCATCATCGCGATCCGTTCGATCGGATGCTGGTCGCCCAGGCCATGTCCGAGCCGGTTCTGCTGCTGACCAGCGACAGCTTCCTGGCGCGGTATGGCGATCTGGTCCTGGTTGCAAGACGCTAGCCGACCGTCAACACGACCTTGCCGAAATGCTCCGAGGATTCGAGGCGCCGATGGGCCGCGGCGGCCTCGGCCAGCGGGAAGGTTCGGTCGATCACCGGCGCGATCTTGCGTGCCTCGAAAAGCGGCCAGACGTTCTCGCGCAACGCCGCCGCGACCGCTGCCTTGAAGGCGAAGGGGCGCGGCCGGAGCGTCGAGCCGGTGTGGGTCAGCCGTTTCGCCATCAGGCGCTGCAGGTTCAACTTCTCCGGCGGCCCGGCCTGCAGCGCGAGCTGGACGATGCGACCGTCATCGGCGGCGGCCTCGTAGTTCCGCGCGACGTAGTCGCCGCCGACGATATCGAGGACGAGATGGGCGCCAAGGTCGCCCGTCAGCCGTTTCACCTCGGCGACGAAATCCGTTTCGCGGTAGTTGATCGCCGCGTCGGCGCCGAGTTTCACACAGGCCGCGCATTTCTCCGCGCTGCCAGCCGTGACGATCACCCGCGCGCCGAAGGCCTTGGCGAGCTGGATCGCGGTCGTGCCGATGCCGGAGCCGCCGCCGTGGACCAGCACCGTCTCGCCGGCGACCAGCCGGCCGCGCTCGAACATGTTCGGCCAGACCGTGAAATAGGTCTCCGGGATCGCCGCCGCCTCGACCATGGTGAAGCCGCGCGGGACGGGGAGGGCGCTCGTCTCCTTGGCGATGCAATATTCGGCATAGCCGCCGCCCGGAACGAGCGCGGTCACTTGGGCGCCCACGGCGTGGCGCAAGGCATGCGTCCCGCGCGCGACGACTTCGCCGGAAATTTCGAGGCCGGGAATATCCGAGGCGCCCTTCGGCGGCGGGTACTTGCCCTCGCGCTGGAGAACGTCCGGCCGGTTGACGCCCGCCGCCTCCACCCTGACCAGGATTTCGTCCGCGCCGGGTTCCGGCACCGGCCGCTCCTCAGGCGAGAGAACCTCCGGACCGCCGGGCGCGCGGATGGCTACTGCGGTCATTCTGGTGGGCAGCATATGGGTCTCTCTGGCAGCCGCAGGCGGTGGCTGCAAGGGAGTCCGCCGATGCGCTAGATTCGCGCGGGTCGGGTAGAGGAGCAGCCGATGCCGATTTTCGACGAAGAGCCGGTGAAAAAGAAGAAGGCGGTGCATGAGCTTGGCGAAGAGCTGGCGCCGCTTTCTGTGGATGAGCTGATGATCCGGATCCAGGCCCTTCGCGACGAAATCGCGCGCCTCGAGGCCGCGATCGCGCACAAGCGCGCCTCCGCCAATGTTGCTGCTTCGGTCTTCAAGCGCTGACGCGGCCCGGTGGCGAGCGAGCGTCAAATCGGAACAGGCCGACCGAAATCCGGGACGGAAAATCGACAAGGCGAGGGCCGGAATTAACCGGTCCTTAAGCTTTATGAGGCTTAACTCGCGCGTCCAGTCATCTGGATTCGAGTGGCTCCTGTCCACTCTGTTTGACGCCTCCCTGTTACAACTTTCCAAGAGCCGCTGTCCCTAGCGGCTCTCTTTTTGCCTTGCCAGCGGGCCGCGGGACGTGGACAGGTTCGGGTTTGGCGCGCGGCTTGCGCCGACCCTCTCCGAGGGTCCCATCCCGGGACGAAGCGGCACGGCAATGGAACAGGACAAGCGGACCTCGTCCAAGCTCTCCGTCTTCGGCAAGCGGCTCGCCGGATCGGAAGCATTCAAGGCCATGTTCCGCGAGGGGATGGCGCTGGTCGAAGAAACCGCCACGTACCTCGACGGAGACGGGCGTCTCGAATCGCGCGGGCTTTCCCGCGCCGGCTCGCTCGCCTACGCGACCGAGTCGATGCGGCTCACGACCCGCCTGATGCAGCTCGCCTCCTGGCTCCTCCTTCAGCGCGCGGTCAACGATGGCGACATGACCGCCGACCAGGCCAATTCGGAGAAGGCCAAGGTCAAGCTTGGCGGTCTCGTCAGCGCGGTCGGCGGGCCGGGCTGGGACGACCTGCCCGAACGCCTCCGCACCCTCATCCAGCGCTCGCTGGTGCTGCAGGAACGCGTCCGCAAGCTCGACGGAGCCCTTGGCGCGGCGGCGGCGACGCAGGCCGACGAAAACCCCGTGGCGCGCCAGTTGGGCCGCCTGGCGGAGGCCTTCCGCGTCGGCAATCGGTCGAGCTGAGACGAAAAAAGCCCCGAAAGCCGGGGCTTTTTCGTTTGGGATGGCGCCAGCGCCTAGTTCTCCATGAAACCCTTGTAGCGGTTCTTGAACCGCGAGACGCGGCCGCCGCGGTCGACGAGCTGCTGGTTGCCGCCCGTCCATGCCGGGTGGGTCTTCGGGTCGATGTCGAGGTGGAGCGTCGCGCCCGGCTCGCCATAGGTCGACCGGGTCTCGTATTCGGTCCCGTCGGTCATGACGACCTTGATCGGGTGATAATTGGGGTGGATGTCTTTCTTCATCGGGATGCCTTGGGAAACGGGCGCGGCGGCGCCTCCGGTTGGGCGCTCCTATAGCCAAAGGCGGCGGCGGGCACAAGGCGAAGCCTGCCAATGCCCTAGCGTTCGGTGAGCTTCAGTTCGATGCGCCGGTTCTTGGCGAGCGCCTCGTCGGTATCGCCCTCTTCCAGCGGCTGGAACTCGCCGTAGCCGGCAGCGACCAGGTGCTCCGGCGGGATGCCCTTGTCGGCGAGGTAGCGCACGACCGAGATGGCGCGGGCGGCCGACAGGTCCCAGTTCGAGCGGAAGCGCCCGGTGGTGGCGGTGATCGGCCGCTTGTCGGTGTGGCCGTTGATCTGCAGGACCCAGGGAATATCGGTCGGGATCTCGCCGATCAGCTCGCTGATCGCGCCGGCGAGCTTGTCGAGTTCGCCGCGGCCCTCGTCATTGATCTCGTCCGAACCGGTGGCGAAAAGCACTTCCGACTGGAAGACGAAACGGTCGCCGACGACGCGGATGTCGGGACGGTCGCCGAGGATCTCGCGCAGGCGCCCGAAGAAGTCGGAGCGGTATCGCGACAGTTCCTGAACCCGCTCGGCAAGCGCAATGTTGAGGCGGCGGCCGAGGTCGGCGATCGATGCCTGGCTCTCCTTGTTGCGGTCCTCGGCGGCGCCCAGCGCCGATTCCAGCGCGGCGATCTGGCGGCGGAGCGCCGATAGCTGCTGGTTGAGAAGTTCCACCTGCGACAGGGCCTGCTGGCTGATCGATTTCTGCTCGTCCAGCTCCTTGTTGAGGGCGAAGACGCGGTCGCCCTCGGCCGACGCGGCATTGTCGCGGCTCTCGATCAGCGAACGAAGACGGTCGCGCTCGCTCTCGGCCGCGGTCAGCGACGCCTGCAGGCTTTCGAGGCTGTCGGTGAGCTCGCCCTTGCTGCTCTTCTCCAGCGCCAGCATCTCGGTCAGTTCGGCGATGCGGGCATTGAGGCGCGAGAGCACCGTGTCCTTCCCGGAAATCTCCTGGCTGAGCAGGAACTGCATCAGGGCGAAGATCGACAGGAGGAAGATGAAGACCAGGAGAAGGTTGGTCAGGACGTCGACGAAGGCCGGCCAGTATTCCGGCCGGCCGGTCGCGCGGCGGGCGTGGGCGCGCGCCATCTACTTCTTCGCCGGGGCGGAGAGGGCGCGCGCGATCGACTGCAGGAGGGTCTGCACCTCGCGCTGCTGCTCGGCCTGGCTCTCGACCCAGCTGCGCACGACCTGCTGCTCGCTCCGCATGTGCTGGACGAGGCCCTGGATGCCCTCGGCGAGGTTGGCCATTGCGGTGGTGGCGCGCTGGGTGGCGCCGGCGCCCTGCTGGCCGGCGGCCGCGCCGCCCTCCTGGATCGTCCGCGACAGGCGTTCGATGGCGACGCGCAGGTCCTCGGCCGTGGTGGCCCCGCCGGCCCGGTTCTCGATGAGTTCCGGATCGAGGTCGGTCACCGTCGACAGCCAGTCTTCGAGGTCGTTGTAGAACATGCCCTGCGCCTGGCCCGCCTGCAGGTCGAGGAAGCCGAGGATCAGCGACCCGGCGAGGCCGAACAGCGAGGACGAGAAGGCGACGCCCATGCCGCCGAGCGGTTTGGCAAGGCCTTCCTTGAGGTTCTCGAAAATGACGCCGGTATTGCCGGAAGAGACGTCGAGGGCCGAGATCGTGTCGGCGACCGCGCTCACCGTCTGGAGGAGGCCCCAGAACGTGCCCAGGAGGCCGAGGAAGACGAGAAGGCTGACGAGGTAGCGCGACATGTCGCGGTCCTCGTCGAGGCGCATCAGGATCGAATCGAGGATCGAGCGCATCGTCTGGGTGGAAATCGCCATGCGGCCGATACGGTCGCCGAGGAGCGTGGCCATCGGCGCCAGCAGGACCGGCGGGCGTTCGGCCTCGACGCCGGGTTCGGCGATGCGGAACGTGTTGACCCAGCGAATCTCGGGGAAGAGCCGGAGAATCTGGCGGAAGGCCAGTGCGATGCCGATGACCAGCACCGCGATGATGACGCTGTTCAGGCCCGGATTGGAGAGGAACGCCGTATAGGCCTGGCGGTAGAGGATGAGCGCGATGAAGGCGGCGATGATCAGAAAGATGATCATGCGCCAGAGGTAAATCTGCGGAGTGGCGAGCTTGTAGGGATCGTACTCGCGCGTACGAGATCTGCGGAAAAGACGCAAAGCCCTTGGCCCTCTCTCGTCCCCCGGGTGATTCTTCTAAGTGATTTGCGGGATTAGAGGAACGGCAAATTCAGGCGGTTTTGCGTGTCTCAGCGGGCGGTGCGGCTGGCCATCAGTCCGAGCAGCTGGCGGTGAATCAGCTCGTTCCCGGCCACTACCGAGCCGCTTTCGAAGACCGCATCGCCGCCGCGCGCGTCGCTGGCATAGCCGCCCGCCTCGCGCACGACGAGGATGCCGGCGGCCGTGTCCCAGGGCGACAGGCCATGGTGCCAGTACCCGTCGAAGCGGCCGGAAGCGACCCAGGCGAGGTCGATCGCGGCCGAGCCGGTACGGCGGACGCCCGCCGTCGCGTGCATGACGCGGGTCAGTTCGCCGGCATAGCCGGCATCCTCCCGCATGCGCGGCGCATTGCCGGTGCAGATGACGCTGTCGGCCAGTTCCTTCCGCCCGGCGACCCGCAGGCGGCGGTCGTTGAGAAAGGCGCCCGAGCCGCGTTCGGCGACGTAGAGTTCGTTCATCACCGGGTTGTAGATGACGCCCGCCACGAGATGGCCCTCGCGCTCGAGACCAAGCGAGATGGCGAAGATCGGGATGCCGTGCAGGAAGTTGGTGGTGCCGTCGAGCGGATCGACGATCCAGCG
>DASRGK010000142.1:0-2600 GCA_035651055.1 Bauldia sp. | reverse complement strand
CGGATGCCGGTCCAACTCCGGACCTGGTTGTGGATGTCGCGCGCCGGCCGGTTCCAGTCGATGAAGCGCCAGTCGTCGGCGAAGAGCGCGTCGTAGGACGCCTGCGCTTCGTCTTGCGGTTCGCCCGGCTCCCCCCGCGCGACGCGTTCCAGCGCCGTCCGCACGAGCCCCGGAATCAAGGCGCCCAGTTTCGGCATGAGCGTGTCGATGTCGTCGTCGGCGGCGATCGGCACGCCCCCCTGCGCCAGGATGGCGCCGGTGTCGAAGCCGTCGGCGAGCCGGTGAACGGTGAAGCCGATCTCGGCGTCGCCGTTGCGAAACGCCCATTCGACCGCGGCGGGGCCGCGATGATGCGGCAACCGCGCCGGGTGGAGATTGATCGCGCCGAGGCGGGGGAGCGCCAGCACGTCGGACGGGATGAGCCAGGGAAAACCGATGGAGACGATGAGGTCGGGCCGCAGCGGCGCGAGCATCGCCGCCCAGCGCTCCGGATGGTTGGAGACGATGACGTCGACGCCGGGCCGGGCGGCGGCGACGACGTCGAGATAGGCGTCGCTGCGGCGGCGCTTCGGCCCCGGCGAGGTGACGATGCCGACGATGCGATGGCCGAATTCGGAGAGCAATTCGTCCAGCATCAGGTAGGCGATCCGGGGCGGCATCACCGAAAAGAGCACGACGCGCCATGATTCCGCCGCGATGGCGGCCTCGTCCCGATCCATCGTTCGCCTCCGGATGCAGGCCCACAGCCGGTCGCCGCATGCGTCCGAACGGCGGGAACGGGATGAAACCACGGATGACGCGTCGCAATCAAGCGCACGGCGCGGACGAGTCCGGTTCAACGTTTTGCGGCGCCGATATCACCCCGTCATCCTGAGTACTCCGACATGGTGATATTGTCGCATTGTCACCGACGGACGGCGGCGAGCGATCGGGAGGGCAGGCCATGCGCAAGCAGCATGTGATCGAGTTGAGCGCCGAGCAACGGGCCGAGGCCGAGGCGATCGTGCGGCGCGGAACGGCGCCGGCGCTGACGCACCGCCACGCCCGCATCTTGCTGGACGGGGATACGGCCGGGGGCCGACCGGCGCGCCCCGACGCCGTGGTGGCCGAGCGGTGCGGCGTCAGCGCCCGCACCGTGGCGCGGGTGCGCGCACGCTTCGCTACGGTCGGCTTTGCCGAGGCGTTGCACGGCGCGCCCCATCCCGGCGCGCGGCCGAAACTCTCCAGCGCCGAGGAAGCGCGCTTGATCGCCGTGGCCTGTACGCCGGCGCCGGCCGGCCACGTTCGCTGGACGCTGCGCTTGCTGGCCGATCGGGGCGTGGAACTGGCCGCCGTGCCGCCGATCAGTCGCGAATTGGTGCGCACGACGCTCAAAAAAACCGGCTCAAGCCGTGGCGCATCAAGCGGTGGGTGATCCCGCCGGAGGCGAATGCCGACTTTGTCGCCGCGATGGAAGCGGTGTTGGCCGTCTACGCCCGCCCGCCCGATCCGACCCGGCCCCTGGTCTGCTTCGACGAGTGTGGCAAAGATCTCAAAGCCCAGGCCCGGCCGCCCCGGCCCGCCGCGCCGGGTCGCCTCGCCCAGGAAGACGCCGAATATGTCCGCCATGGCAGCGTCAACGGCTTTGTCGCGGTGGCGCCGCATCAGGGCTGGCGCCACGTGCTGCTGACCGAACGACGCACCGCCCGCGATTTCGCCCAGGCCGTGCGCGGGTTGATCGACGAGCAGTTCCCGACGGCCGAGCGGATCGTGTTGGTCACCGACAATCTCAACATCCATCGGCCGGGCGCCCTCTACCAAGCGTTCCCGCCGGCGGAAGCGTGGCGCCTGCTGAGCAAGATCGAGTGGCATTACACGCCGGTCCATGGGTCCTGGCTCAACCTCGCCGAACTGGAGTTGTCGGTGTTGCAGCGGCAATGCTGGGGCCGCCGCCTCCCCGATCGGGACACGCTGGTCCAGGAAACCACTGCCTGGGTGAGCGAGCGCAACGCCGCCCACGTCGGGATCGCCTGGCGCTTCACCCAAGCCGACGCCCGCGAGCGCTTGCCCTGGCTCTACCCCCAGCGTGAATAGGACACCTTCATCATGTCGGAGTACTGAGCGAAGTCGAAGCATCTCGTTCTTCCCAACGACGGCCGACGAGATCCTTCGACTTCGCTCAAGATGACGATGGGGCGGCGGGCCGGGTCCCGCGCAAAACGTTGACGCGCCCCTGAAGGTCTGGCGCGATGAACCGATTCGGGGCGGGGCTACGCCGCTCGCCCGACCATCCGGCCCAGGAAGCGAATCCAGACGACCTTGCCCGCGCCTTCCCGCACGAAGTCGGTGAAGATCGTCAATCCCATGGCGTCGATGGTGGCCAGGTCGTCGCCGACGAAGCGGAGCGGCGAATCGACCGCCGGCTCGGCCTGCCCGGGAACGAGCCACTCGAGGCGAAGGAAACTCCCCGCTTCACGAACCTCGATCGTCCCGCCATTCACCGGCATGACGTACGCGCCGGCGTACTCGGCCAGCTGCGCCGGGGGCAGCGCGACCGCTGTCATCGTCGGCCGGGGCAGCCCCAGGAACTGTTCCAGCGCCCAATCCGTGACCTCGCGCTC
>DASRGK010000141.1:0-8333 GCA_035651055.1 Bauldia sp. | reverse complement strand
CGGTCGCGCGTGATGACGAAGCCGCCGACATGCTGGGAAAGATGGCGGGGAAAGCCGATCAGCTCCCTGGACAAGGCCAGCACGCGGGCGACCGTCTTTTCCTCCGGGTCGAGGCCGGCGCGGCGGACGTCCTTTTCTCGCACGCCTTCCTCCGACCAGCCCCAGGTGGTGGAGGCGAGCGCCGTGATGGCATCCTCGGAAAGGCCGAAGACCTTGCCGACTTCGCGTACGGCGGAGCGGGTGCGGTAGGAGATGACGGTGGCGGCAATCCCGGCGCGTTCGCGGCCATACTTGCCGTAGATGTACTGCATCACCTCTTCGCGGCGCTCGTGCTCGAAATCGACGTCGATGTCGGGCGGCTCGTTCCGCTCCGCCGACATGAAGCGCTCGAAGAGAAGGTCGGTCAGCGTCGGGTCGACTTCGGTTATGCCGAGGCAGAAGCAGACCGAGGAATTGGCGGCCGAGCCGCGGCCCTGGCAGAGGATCTTCCGCTCGCGCGCAAAGCGCACGATGTCGTGGACGGTGAGAAAATAGATCGCCAGATTCTTCTGGCGGATGAAGCTCAGTTCATAGGCGAGCGCCTTCCTGACCTTCTCGGGGATGATCTCGCCGTAGCGGTTGCGGGCGCCCTCCGCGGTCAGCCTTTCCAGCGCTTCCTGCGGCGAGGCGGCATCCCCGATCGGCTCGTCCGGATACTGATACTGAAGCTGGCCCAGGGAAAAATTGAGCCGCTCGAGCACGGCTACCGTTTCGCGTACCGCATCGGGATAATCGCGGAAGAGCCGCGCCATCTCTGCCGGAGGCTTGAGGTGGCGCTCGGCATTGGCGGCAAGACGCTTCCCGGCATTCGTCAGGGTCACGTGCTCGCGGATACAGGTGAGCACGTCCTGCAAGGGACGCCGGCCAGGGTGATGGTAGAGGACATCGTTGGTGGCAGCGAGCGGGGTGCCGAAGCGCCGGGCGATGCGGTCGAGAAGCGCGAGGCGGCGGGCGTCGCCGGCCCCATGCGGCCGGCTCGCCATCAGGCGGACAGCTTCGGGGAAAGCATCGCGGAGGGCGGCGAGGGTTGTCTCCAGCGCCGAGTCCGGGCGGGCGCCCGGCATGACGCCGAGCACCATGCCGTCTCCCCTGGCGAGAAGGTCGTCGAGGTCGAGATGGCACTCCCCTTTCGGTGCGCGACGGTTGCCTTCGGTGAGGAGCCGGCAGAGCCGCCCCCAGGCGGCGCGGTCGGTCGGCCAGGCGATCACGTCGGGCAGCGAACTGGTCGCGCCATCCGTGCCCGGCTTCGGCCGGAAGACGAGCCGGCTGCCGACGGCATAACGCGTGCCGAGATCCTTCGCGACGCTGTAGCCGCGCACGACACCGGCGACGGTGTTGCGGTCGGCGACGGCGATGCCGGCGATCCCCAGCGCCGCCGCCTGTTTGACGAACTCTTCCGGATGCGAGCCGCCGCGCAGGAACGAGAAATTCGTGGTGACGGCAAGCTCGGCGTAGGCGGTCATGACGGAGCAGCCCTTGCCGGGGATCCAAATCGTAACCACAATAAGCTATTGAGTTTACTTGGGACCCTAGAAAGGCTGAGGCAAACCGCACCAAGCATGGGGTCGAGTTTGAGACCGTATCGTCTTTCGACTGGACCAATGCCTTGATCGAAGAAGATACCCGGTTTGCCTATGGAGAGCGTCGTTTCTACGCCTTGGGCGAGGTCGATGGCCGCGTGCATGCAGTTATCTTCACGAGGCGCGGCACGGCGATTCGATTGATCAGTTTTAGAAAAGCGAATGACAGGGAAATACGCCGCTATGAGAACCGTTAGAAAACCAGCCCATATCCGCCAGGCGGATTGGGACTCCGTGGATTTTCCTCCGCTCACGGATGAACAACTCGCCCGTATGCGCCCAGCGCGCGAGGTCTTCCCGGACATCGACAAATTCCCGAAGCCGCGCGGGCGGGGGCCGCAGAAGAGCCCGACCAAGACGCAGGTGACAATCCGGATCGACCGCGACACGCTCGACCATTTCCGCAAGTCCGGCCGCGGCTGGCAGACGCGGGTGAACGAAGCGCTCGGCCGGATCGCGAAGAGCGAGAAGAAGCGCGCCGCCAAGCGCTGAACCCGGCTCATGCGAAGACCCCGTGCAAGTACCAGCGCGGGGCGCCCGTTTCGTGGCCGAACAGGCCCTCGCGGAAAAGCCAGAAGCGGTGGCCGGCAGCGTCCTCGACCCGGAAATAATCGCGGGTGAACTGATCGGGGTGGTCCTGCCACCATTCGGCCCCGATCCGTTCCGGCCCTTCGGCGCGGGCGACGCGATAGAGCGCGCGCCGCCAGCGAAAACCGATCGGCGGCCCGTCCGGCACTTCGGCGATCGCCTCGACCGGTTCCGGTTTCTCGAAGAGGCGGAGCGGCCGCGGATCGATATGCCAGGCATCGGCCGGCAAGGGCCGCGCCGGGGGTGCGTTGGGTTCGATCATCCGGGCGGCCTGCTCGGGAATGTGACTGTCGCAGGCCGCAATGCGCGATACGCTCTTCCCGCCGAGGCGGGCGCCGACCCGGTCGATCAGCGCATCGAGATCCGATTCTGCCAGCGCATCGCCGGCAAGGTCGACCTGGGCCGGATCGACCGGGGCGGAGGCAAGAACCGAGAGGCGGATCATGTCGAAGCCGAAGCCGGCGTCGATTTCCTCGGCAAGGCCGGCGAACTTCTCGCGGAACAGGTCGCCGACCAGGCGGGGCGCGCGGACCGGCCGGCTGGTAGAAACCGCGATGTGGCGCACCGCGCCATCGACCCGGAACAGTGCCAGTTCGAGAAGGCGCGCGCCTTCGCCGATCTCTTCGAGTTTCCCGGCGAGCGCGGCGGCCAGCGAAGCGAGGGTCGCAGCAATGTCCTCCTCGCGCGAGACCGGCTCGGCGAAGCGCCTCTCGGCAACCAGCGCAGCGACCGGCCGGCGCGGGCTGATCGCTTCCTCCTCGATGCCCAGTGCGCAATCGAGCCGGTAGAGGAGGCCGCGTCCGAAACGGGCGGCGAGCGGGGCGCGGGGTGCGGCGAGGAGCTGGCCGATCCGCTTCAGGCCGACGCGGTCGAGCGCGGCGACGACATCATGAGATAGCCGCAGCGCAGCCAGGGAGAGAGGGGAGAGCATCCCCGCACTGGAACCGGGCGCGACGATGCCGCCATTACCATAACGTGCGGCGGCGTAAGCGGCGGCAGGCGTATCGGCAATGGCCGCCTCAACGGCGAATCCCTGCATCAGCAGGCGCCCGCCGAGATCGGCGAGGAGCGGCGCCTCGCCGCCGAGAAGGTGTGCGGCGCCGGTAATGTCGAGGACAAGGCCGTTCGGCGGATCGAGCGCGACCAGCGGCGTGTAACGTTCGGCCCAATCGGCAACGGCCTCGAGCAGGTTCGCGTCGGCCGCCTCGTCGATATCTTCCACCGCAAGGTGCGGGATCATGGCGCGGGCATCGGCGAGCGTCATGCCGCGCTGCAGGCCGAGTCGCTCCGCTTCCTCGTCGAGCGCGAGGAGGCGCATCGCGCTCTTCACCTTGCCGATGAGGGCAAAGGGGGCTTCGCCGTCAGGAAGCGCGGCGCAACGCCACGACCGCCCCCGCGTCTGCCGGAAATGCCGGTCGGTCGAAAGCCGGGGCAGGGCGAGAAAGAGGTAGCGCCGGCCCGATGCGCTTGAGGGGTGCGAAGCTGCGGCGGTCATTGTCCCACTCCACGTCGAACGTCCCGCTGGTGCCGATGCGGCTCCGCTCGAGGGTGAGCCGCCATGCGGGCCTGCCGATGCCGGCGGCGAAGTCGTCGGTGACCGAAGCCGGCAACGGCGCGACCAGCCAGCGCGTGGCGGCAGCACCCGGCATCGCATCGCCAGCCTGGCGGAGAAGAACCCCCATGACGCCGGTTTCATGGGCGCGAAGCGCCAGCCGCCGGCTGGAAGTGAGGTCGAGGTCGTGGGGCTCGCCGCGGATTTCGCCGAGCGCTGCGGCAAGGCCGCGGCAGCGGAGCGCTTCCTCCATCACCCAGAGCGCGTCCGCGGGCTTCCGCACGCGGACGATCACCAGCCGTCCCGGATCGAAGCCGAAGGCGGCAAGGCCGGCGCCATAGGGGAGTCCGGCTTCGCGAATGGCGGACCGTTCCATCACCCAGAGGATCGGGCGTCGATCGGCTGCCGCGAGGCGGGCGAGCAAAGCCAGGGCGAGACCAGTGACTGCCCCGGCATCCCGCGTTTGGGGGGAGCGGAATTCATGCAGGGCTTTGCGGGCAAGGCCGCCGCCGAGGCGGCGGTCGATGTGGGCGATTCCGAAGGGAAGCAACGCGCCGCCATTTCGGGCCAAGAGCGGGTGGGCGGCAAAGGCCGGTTCGGGGCTGGCCTCCCTCCCTTCGGAATCGCTTTCCGGATCGGGTCTGGGATCAGATTCCTGCCTTTCCATCGTTGCTGCCGGGCGGCCTTCGATCTCGGCTATCCGGCGGCGCAGATGGGAAAGGCTCTTCTCTGCCATGGAAACGCTTGCGCGCATGGCTTCCCGACCCGAATGGTCATGTTCCTGATTTGTTCTTATAGATTCCGGAGAATAGGAAAAGAGTCAAGGAGAGATGCGAAAGAATCTTCGGGCCCCCGTTAGGAGATCGGCAGGCGAGGCGTGGGAGACAGGTGCAGTCGACCACGGAGCCCTCCCATGTCCCGCAAAGCCGCTGCCTTCTATCTTCCCCTCCTTCTCCTTGCGGCCATGCCTGCTCTTGCCGAAGAAAGCGCCCAGTACCAGAACCTGCTGGCGCCCATCCTCCAGAGTAGCAAGACGGTGCTCGACCAGGCGATCGCCTATCCTGCCGGCACTGCGAAGGTGACCGCGGCGATCGTCACCATTCCGCCCGGCGGCGAGACCGGCTGGCACACCCATGCCGTGCCGCTCTTTGTCTACATCCTGGAAGGCGCGGTTACGGTCGACTACGGCGACAAGGGGGTGAAGGTCTACCGCGCTGGCGAGGGCATCCTCGAAGCGATGGACTGGCCGCATGACGGCAAGAATCTCGGCGATGTGCCGGTGAAGATTCTCGCCGTCTACATGGGTGCGGAGGGGGCGACCAATACCGCAGCCGTGCCGCACTAAGCGCCGTCACTGACCGCGCGGCGTTCCTTCGAGGAGCACCGCCAGTGTCGCGGAGAGCTCGCGCACAAAATCGATCCGGAGCGGCGCCAGGGCCGGATCGCCGGCGATTGCGGCAGCGACGGCAGCCGAAGGCTCTGCCAGTTCGGCATAGCCGACCGCGAGCGCATTGAGGCGGAGGAGGAAGCGGAATCCCTCGCCGGGGGGATGGCCGCGCGCTTCGAACGCCGCGGTAGCAGGAGCGAGGGCTTCGACGAGACCGTGCTTGAACGCACCTGCGGTTGCGACGTCGATGTTTCGCTCCAGCACTGTTGGCGCCAGAGCCATCAGGCGGAGAAGGAGCGGTTCCTCGCTGAGGCGCTTCGCTATCGCTTCGGCAAGCCCGCGCGCTTTACGCGACGAGCGGAGCAGCGACGTGAGTTCGCTGGCGAAAGCCGCCGTCCGGCGGAGGAAGAGGGCGAGGAACATCGCTTCGCGGCTCGGGAAGTAAAGGTAAACGGTGCCCTTGGCGAGGTGCGCAGCCTTCGCCACCGCGATGACGGAAATGTCCTCGAACGGGGTCTCCGCGAGCAGCGTTTCCACCGCGTCGAGAATCGCCAAGCGGCGTTTTTCGCGCGCCGCCGGACTGCGGGCGCGCCTGGTCGGCTGGCGGCTCATCGGGCAGGGCGCGGCAGCGGGATGATCCGGCCGGCGAGCCGGTCCCAGAGGCGGTCGGAAAGGATCGCGTGGAGGCCGAGGAAGAGCCGCGCCGAGATGCCGACGCGGTAGCGGGTGCGCGGACGGCGCGCGGACAGCGCTCTCGCGATGGCGGCGGCGACGGCCTCCGGCTCGCTCACGATCATCGAGGTCGGCGGCTTTTCCATGCCGGCATAGGCGCGGGCGATCGAGGCGTTGAAATCGGCGTAGGGACCATCCTCGGGGTGGGGCGCGATGCTGTCGAGCGCGGCGCCGGCAAAGCCGGTCCGGATCAGACCGGGCTCGATGATCACGACGTCGATGCCGAAAGATTCGATCTCCATGCGAAGCGCGTCGGAGATCGCCTCGAGCGCGTGCTTGGTGCCGTGATAGGCGCCGCCGCCCGGCAGGGTGATCCTGCCGCCCATCGACGAGACGTTGACGATGCGTCCCTTGCCGGCACGGCGCATGCCGGGCGCGACGAGCTGGATGAGGCGGATCGCGCCGAAGACGTTGGTCTCGAACTGCGTCCGGTAGTCGGTAAGCGATACGCTCTCGACCGCGCCGGTCTGCTGGTAGCCGGCATTGTTGACCAGCGCCGCGACGGTGCCGTGCTCGGCCTCGATTGCCGCCACGGCAGCTTTCATCGAGGCCTCGTTTGTGACGTCGAGGGGGAGCGTGCGACAGCCGGTGGCGGCGAGGTCGGCGATCGACCCGAGCTTTCGTGCCGTCGCCCACACCGTCCACTTGCCGGAACTGGCGAGGCGGAGGGCGGTCGCCCGGCCGATGCCGGAGGAGCACCCGGTGATGAGGATGGCGGGGAGGGGCATCGGAACGTCTCCATAACTGACCATCGGTCATCTAATAAATGACTATCGGTCATTTGTCGAATTGGACCTTCGCCCGTTTGACGAAGCGCAACTTGCGCGGCGACAAAGCGTGATTACCTTGAGGGGCGACAACCCGAGGGAATTGCCCATGAGTGCCGTTGCCCGTTCGCTGCCGACGCCCGCGCGGCGCGGCCTCATCGCCGCTTTCGTCATCGTGGCTTCGATGGCGTTGTCGGCCTGCGGCATCAACACGATCCCGACCTACGAGGAGCAGGCGAAGGCGGCGTGGAGCGAGGTGCTCAACCAGTACCAGCGCCGCGCCGAGCTGATCCCCAACCTCGTCGAGACGGTAAAGGGCTACGCCAAGCAGGAAGAGAAGGTGCTCACCGAAGTCACCGAGGCGCGCGCCCGCGCGACCCAGATGCAGGTGCCGCCGGACATCCTCACCGACCCCGAGAAGTTCAAGCAGTTCCAGGAAGTCCAGGGCCAGATCGGCCAGGCGCTTTCGCGGCTTCTCTCGATCACCGAGAACTATCCCGACCTCAAGTCGAACGCCAATTTCCTCGCGCTGCAGTCGCAGATCGAGGGGACCGAGAACCGCATCGCGGTGGCGCGGCGCGACTACATCGAGGCGGTGCGCCTGTTCAACACCGAGATCCGCACGATCCCCGGCCGCTGGTGGAACTCGCTCTTCTACGGCGCCAAGCCGATGGAGACGTTCACGGTCGAGGCGGAGAAGACCAAGGTGCCCGAGGTGAAGTTCAACTGAGCGGGCAGGCGTGATCTCCGTGCGTCCTTGGAGGCCCGGGCTACGCCCGAGCACCTCGGGGTGGCGGGCAGGGTGTCTGGCTCGCCGGGGAAACTGATGATCATGAACGACGCCTGGATCGCCATGCTGAGGGGCTCGTCTGCAAAGCGGGCGCGCCTCGAAGCACGCTGGACAGGAGTCCACGCGCTATTCACAACCCTTGCCTTCCTTCTCTTCCTTGCCGCCCCCGCGCTGGCGGCCCCGACATTCCCGCCGCTCACCGGCCGTGTCGTTGACCAGGCGAATATCATCCCCGATGCGGTCGAGGTCAGCCTCACCGACAAACTGGCGCAGCTCGAGGCCAAGACCACCGACCAGTTCGTGGTGGTCACGCTCTCCTCGCTGCAGGGCTACGAGATCGCCGATTTCGGCTACCAGCTCGGTCGTTTCTGGGGGATCGGCCAGAAGGACAAGAACAACGGCGTTCTGCTGATCGTCGCGCCGAACGAGCGCGACGTGCGGATCGAAGTCGGCTACGGCCTCGAAGGCGACCTTACCGACGCGGTAACCAAGCTCATCATCGACAATGCCATCCTGCCGAAGTTCCGCGCAGGCGATTACCCGGGGGGCATCGCCGCAGGCGTCGACGACGTCATCAAGGTTCTTACCGGGGACGCAGCCACTTTCAAGCAGCAGGCGGCGGAGGAGCAGAAGACGTTCAACGGCAAGCGTGACGAAGGCGGCAGTTCGTGGTCGTGGATCATCACGATCATCGTCATCTTCTTCATCCTATCGCGCTTCGGCGGCTGGTTCTGGCCGCTCCTCTTCCTTGGCGGCCGCGGCGGCGGCTGGTCCGGCGGCGGAAGCTGGGGATCGTCGGGCGGCGGCTGGTCCGGCGGCGGCGGCTTCTCGGGCGGCGGCGGATCGTTCGGCGGCGGGGGCTCGTCCGGGCGATGGTAAGCCCGGTGCTCTCCGATCG
>DASRGK010000140.1:0-23619 GCA_035651055.1 Bauldia sp. | reverse complement strand
GCGTACGCCGCGGCCAGAGCTCGAAGCGCTCGCGCAGCGCCTGCAATCCTCTGTTTCCTGAGGCGTTTTCAGATCGAGGCCGCCTGGTGGAGCCGAGGGGGATCGAACCCCTGACCTCCGCATTGCGAACGCGGCGCTCTCCCAGCTGAGCTACGGCCCCAGGCCGCGCCATTTAGTTGGCCGGGTTCCGGACTGTCAAGCAAACCGCGGTATTTCCCGGCGCCCGTCACCATACCGGCCCCGACCTTGCACTTTTCCGGCGCCCGTCTACACACGGAGCGGAGGCGAGCGGAGGCGAAAGCGGCGCAATGATCGAGCTTCTCTATTACATTTCCTACGTTCTGCAGCTTTACATCTACGTGCTCGTTGCCGCCGCGATCTTCTCGTGGCTGCTCGCCTTCAACGTGGTCAATCCGCGCAACCAGTTCGTCGCTTCGGTTGCGCGCTTGCTTTACGCGATCACCGAACCGGTCCTGCGGCCGATCCGGAACATCCTCCCCAACATGGGCGGCATCGACCTTTCGCCGGTCGTGGTGATCCTGATCATCGTCTTCATCCAGACCGTGATCATCCCCAACATCGCGCGCGCCTTCATCTGATCCGGGTGAGGCGATGGCCTGCTATCGGGTCGAACCGGGCGCGATCGTTCTCAACGTGCGGCTGACGCCGCGCGCCGCCGAAGATTCCATCGGCGGCGTCATGCTCCGCGACGACGGCCGCGAATTCGTTCAGATTCACGTCCGGGCCCGGCCGGAAAACGGCGAGGCGAACGATGCGCTCGTCCGCCTCCTCGCCAGGACGTTCCGGGTTCCGCGGACGCGCGTGGAGCTGGTCAGCGGCGCGACCGCGCGGCTGAAACAGGTCCGCGTCGCCGGCGAGCCATTTTCGCTCGGCGCGGTCGTCGCGTCCTGGAAGGGCGAAGGCTAGGCGGCGTTCTTCACCCAGGCGAACGCGACCTTGGTCAGCGACGCATCGCCGAAACGCTCGCTCGCCCGAGCCACCTTGCGTCCGCCGGCATTGCGATAGAACCGGCAGGCGCCTTCGTTGTCCGCGAGCGCCCAGACGACGATGCTATCAAAGCCGAAGCGTGACAGTTCGCGCCGCGCCGCCAGGAACAGCCGCGTGCCGAGCCCGATGCCCTGGTATTCCGGCAGGAGATAGATTTCGTAGATCTCGCCCTTCTGGACGAGATTGCGGGCGCGGTTCGGCCCGAACGTGGCGTAGCCGCAGATCTTGCCGGCTACCTCGATGACCAGGATTGCGGTGCCGCGATTGATCGCGCGGTCCCACCAGCGCGGACCGCGGCGCGCGACGATGCGGGCGAGTTCCTTGGCCGGAATGATGCCGTCATAGGCATAGCGCCACGAAGCATCGTGGACTTGCGTGATCGCTTCCGCGTCGCCCTTTTCCGCCCGCCGAACGCCGATCGAGGAGGTTTTGCCGGTGCTCATGGTGGTTGAGCCTATCCCGTCTGTGACAGACGTAAAGAGGGCGCGGCATATCGCCCGAGGAATTTGTCGCGGAGTGTTGCAGTGAAGCTGCGCCGCGGCGAGCCTACCGCAGGCGTCGTCCTCAGGCCGCGCCCGCGCGCTCCGAGCGCTTGCGCGCATGGGGGTCGAGAATCGCCTTCCGCAGCCGGATCGATTTCGGCGTCACCTCGACCAGTTCATCCTCGCCGATATAGGCGAGCGCGGCTTCGAGCGAATGGCGGATCGGCGGCGTCAGCAGCCGTTTCTCCTCCTTGCCGGCGGCGCGCACGTTGGAGAGCTGCTTGCCCTTCAGCACGTTCACTTCGAGGTCGTTGCCGCGGGAATGCTCGCCGACGATCATGCCCTCGTAGACGCGAACCCCCGGGTCGATCATCAGCGCACCGCGCTCCTCAAGGTACCAGAGCGCATAGTCGGTCGACACGCCCTGGCCGTTGGAGATGAGGACGCCGTTCTTCCGCCCCGGAATTTCGCCCTTGTACGGCGCATAGGCGTGGAAGAGGCGGTTGAACACGGCCGTGCCGCGGGTGTCGGAGAGAAGTTCCGACTGGTAGCCGATCAGGCCGCGCGTCGGCGCGTGGAAGACGAGGCGGGTGCGCCCGCCGCCGGACGGGCGCATTTCGAGAAGCTCGGCCCGACGTTCGGAGAGCTTCTGGACGACGATCCCGGCATGCTCCGAATCGACGTCGATGATCACTTCCTCGATCGGCTCGAGCAGTTCGCCGTTCTTGCCCGTCTGAAAGACGACCCGGGGCTTGCCGATGGTCATCTCGAATCCTTCGCGGCGCATGGTCTCGATGAGGATGCCGAGCTGCAGTTCGCCGCGGCCGGCCACCTCGAAGGAGTCGTTGTCCTTGCCGACGGTGATACGAAGCGCGACATTGCCTTCGGCTTCGCGCAGCAGGCGCTCGCGGATGACGCGGCTCTGGACCTTGTCGCCTTCCTGGCCGGCGAGCGGTCCATCGTTGATGCGGAAGGTCATGGACAGCGTCGGCGGGTCGATCGGCTGCGCCGGGAGTGGGATATCGATCTCCGGCGCGGCGACGGTGTCGGCGACGGTGGCTTCGGCCAACCCGGCAATGGCGACGATGTCGCCGGCGGCGGCCTCATCGATCGGCCGCCGCTCGAGGCCGCGGAAGGCGAGGACCTTCGAGATCCGCCCTTCTTCCACCACCCTGCCGTCGCGGGACAGGACCTTCACCGCCATGTTGGGCTTCACGGTTCCCGACGTAATCCGCCCGGTCAGGATGCGACCGAGGTAGGGATTGGCTTCCAGCGTCGTACCGAGCATGCGGAACGGGCCGTCCTCGACCTTGGGCTCCGGCACGTGCGCGAGGACGAGGTCGAAGAGCGGTGCGGTCGATTCGTGTGCACCGTCGGGCGTCCGCGCCATCCAGCCCTGCTTGGCCGATCCGTAGAGGATCGGAAAATCGAGCTGTTCCTCGTTTGCGTCCAGCGCCGCGAAGAGGTCGAAGACTTCGTTGAGCACCGCCTGGTGGCGCTCGTCCGGCCGGTCGATCTTGTTGATCGCCACGATCGGCCGAATGCCGCGGGCGAGGGCCTTCTGCAGCACGAACTTGGTCTGCGGCATCGGTCCTTCCGCCGCATCGACGAGCACGATGGCGCCATCGACCATGTTGAGGATGCGTTCGACCTCGCCGCCGAAATCGGCGTGCCCCGGCGTGTCGACGATGTTGATGCGGTGGTCTTTCCAGAGGAGCGAGGTGACCTTCGCAAGAATCGTGATGCCGCGCTCGCGCTCGAGGTCGTTGGAGTCCATGGCGCGTTCGGCGACCCGCTGGTTATCGCGAAATGCGCCGGACTGGCGCAGAAGCACGTCGATCAGCGTAGTTTTGCCGTGGTCGACATGTGCAATGATGGCGATGTTGCGGAGGGACATGCGGGCTGCCGTGACGGGATTGTGCGCTGCATATAGGCGAGTGGCGAGGGCATGGGAAGCTCCGGCGGAGCTTTGGGCCGCCGGCCGTCCGATTCCGGAAGCAGGCGGCACGCATATCGCGCGAGGCGACACGGGCCCGACTCACCGCTATAATGAACGGGCTCGGCTTTAGCTGAAATGCTTTGTTATCCAAAGGGATACGCCTAGATGCGGGTGCCGCCGCGCCGGCTGACAGTGCTCGTCTCGCTCGATGTCGCCGGCTACAGCCGGCTGGTCGAGGAGGACGAGCGGGGCACCCTCGCCGAGCTTGCGCGGATTCGCATGCGCATCATGCGGCCGACGTTGTCGACCTATGGCGGCGACCTGTTCAAGACCATGGGCGACGGGGCGCTGATCGAGTTTCCCAACGTCGAGGACGCCGTCCGCTGGGCGATCGAGTTCCAGAACCAGATGGCGGCGCGGAACGCGACGCGGCCGCGGGCGATCCTCGTCCGCGCCGGCGTCGCCCTTGCCGATGTGTTCGTGCAGGGCAAGGACCGGTTCGGCGCGGCGGTAGGATTCGTCGTCCGCCTGCAGCAGGCGTCGGTCCCCGGCGGGATCGCCATCACCCATTCCGTCCGCTGGCAACTCGTCAAAAGCCTCGCCTCGCAGTTCTCCCGGCGCGAGCGCGTCCAGCTGAAGGGCGTCGACGAGCCAATCGAGATCTGGGTGTGGTCCCCGGAAAGTGAGCAGGCGCCGGCGCCACCTCCGCCGGCGCAGCCGCGACCCGAGCCGCTGCCGGTCGTCGAGACGAGCGAGCGGCCTTCGATCGCGGTGCTGCCCTTCGACAATATGTCCGGCGACACACAGGCCGGTTCCATCGCCGACGGCATCGTCGAGGAAATCACTTCGACGCTGTCGCGCATCCGCGACTTCACCGTCATCGCGCGCAATTCGGCCTACGCCTATAAGGGCCAGTCGAAGGACGTGCGCGAGATTTCGCGTGAACTAGGCGTGCGCTACGTGCTGGAAGGCAGCCTGCGCAAGGCCGGCAACCGCATCCGGATCACGGCGCAGCTGATCGACGCGGCCGGCGGCACGCACATCTGGGCGGACCGCTACGAGGGACTGGTCGACTACCTTTTCGACTTCGAGGACCAGATCGCCGAGCGGGTCGCGGGCGCCCTCCATCCGTCGATCCTTGCCGCCGAGATCGCGCGGGCGCGGCGGAAGCGTCCCGAGAATCTGGTCGCCTACGACCTTGTGCTGAAGGCCCACCCGCATCTTTGGGCGCATCGGCAGGAGGAGAATGCGGAGGCCATCCGGCTGCTCGACGAGGCCCGCCGGCTCGACCCCACCTATGCCCGCGCGACGGCGGTGGCGGCATGGGCGCGGGCGCAGCATGTCGTCTACAACTGGACCAACGACATCGACCGTGTGCGCGCCGAAGGCAAGGCGCTGATCGACGAAGCATCGGCGGCCTCGGCCGACGATCCGACCGCGCTCACCGCACTTGCCACCGCCACGATGCTTCTCCTCGGCGATCTCTCTCGCGCGCAGTTCTTCGTCGACCGCGCGCTGGAACTCGACCCGAACCACGCCTGGGCGTGGACCCGGCGTGGCTTTCTCAACGTCTACCGGGGCGATGCCGAAGGAGCGATCGCCGCGTTCGAGCGCGCCATCCGCCTGTCGCCGCTCGATCCGTTCAGCTTCAATTGCTACATCGGCCTCGGCCTGTCGAACTTCTCGCTCGGCAAGCATGACGACGCCGTGCGCTGGTGCGAGCGCGCCATGCGCGAGAAGCCGGGCATGAACTGGGCCTGGCGGGATCTGGCGACCTTCCTCGCTGCCGCCGGCCGGGTGGAGGAAGCGCGAGCGGCGCTCGCCAGGCTGCTCGAGACGCGGCCGGGGCTGACCCTCGCGATCGTGCGGAATGCCCTTGGCTTCATGACGCCGAAGCTCCTCGAGAAATACCTCGACGGCTTGCGGATCGCCGGGCTGCCGGAATAGGCCGTTCGCGGGGTCAGGAAAGCCGGCCGCGCGTCAACCGCGGCGAAGCGTGCGGCTAGCGCCTGGCCCGGTCGCGGGCGGCGAGCGTGCGGAGGCGGAGCGCGTTGAGGCGGATGAAGCCGGCCGCATCCTTCTGGTCGTAAGCGCCGCGATCGTCCTCGAAGGTGACCAGCGCGTCGGAATAGAGCGATTTCGGGCTCTTCCGGCCAGTTACGATCACATTGCCCTTGTAGAGCTTCAGCCGCACCGTCCCCTCGACATGGGTCTGGCTCTCGTCGACGAGCTTCTGCAGCATCAGCCGCTCGGGCGCGAACCAGTAGCCGTAATAGACCAGTTCCGCGTAGCGCGGCATCAGCGAGTCCTTGAGGTGCGCCGCTTCGCGGTCGAGCGTCAGCGACTCGATGGCGCGGTGAGCGACCTGCAAGATCGTCCCGCCGGGCGTCTCATAGATGCCGCGCGACTTCATGCCGACGTAGCGGTTCTCGACGAGGTCGACGCGGCCGATGCCGTTGTCGCGGCCGAGCGCGTTGAGGTGGGTCAGCAGCGTCGCGGGGCTCATCGCCTTGCCGTCGACGGCAACCGCATCGCCGCGCCTGAAATCGATGGCGATCTCCGTGGCCTTGTCCGGCGCGTCCTCCGGGGCAACCGTGCGCTGGAAGACGTAGGGCGGCGGTTCGCTCCACGGGTCCTCGAGCACCTTCCCCTCCGACGAGGAATGGAGAAGGTTGGCGTCCACCGAAAAGGGCGCCTCGCCGCGCTTGTCCTTGGGCACCGGAATCTGGTGCTGCTCGGCGAAATTGACGAGATCGGTGCGCGACTTGAATTCCCATTCGCGCCAGGGCGCGATCACCCTGATATTGGGGTCGAGCGCATAAGCGGTCAGTTCGAAGCGGACCTGGTCGTTGCCCTTGCCGGTGGCGCCGTGGGCGATCGCGTCCGCGCCGGTTTCGTGCGCAATCTCGACCAGGCGCTTGGCGATCAACGGCCGCGCGATCGACGTGCCGAGGAGGTAAACGCCCTCGTAGAGCGCGTTCATGCGGAACATCGGAAAAACGAAGTCGCGGACGAACTCCTCACGCAGGTCCTCGATGTGGATTTCCTTGATGCCGAGCATCTCCGCCTTGCGGCGGGCCGGTTCCAGTTCCTCGCCTTGACCGAGATCGGCAGTGAAGGTGACGACCTCGGCGCGATAGGTGGTCTGCAGCCACTTGAGGATGATGGAGGTATCGAGCCCGCCGGAATAGGCGAGCACCACCTTCTTGACGTCGGCCATCGGTCTACTCGTTCCCGCATTTCAGAGCCGCCGGCTTATAGGCTGCCCGGAAGCGGCCGGGCAAGGCGGCCGCCGAGATCCCGGCGGATCAGCACTTTCCGGCAAGGATGCCGGGCCGGGCGCCGTCCACCCGGAAGAGACCAAAGGTCCCGTAGGCGCCGCGGGTCGCGGTCCCCACCGGGGCGATGTCGGCGAAGCAGGAGCGAAGTGCCTCGACGCCGCCGTCGGTCACGAGAATGCCAGGCCCGGCGATCGCGGCCGCGTCCCCGCCCTCGTAGTCATATCGCACGCGGTCGGTGACCTGCACGACCGGCACATCACGGTCGCGAAGGTGGTAGGCGAGTTCGCCCGTGACGCCGTATTGCGTCGTCCCGATCCATGCGGAGCCGGTCGCGGAACGTAACGAGCCGGCCGCATCCGCCAACTCCGCCCAGCCGCGGACAAGTCGGGCGAAGTCGATCTTCGGCGGCAACAGGCCGGGCAGGGCGAACACGAGCAGCCCGATCATTGCCGTCACCGCGCCGACCGGAGCCACGGATGCCTGTATTCGGCGCGGCCAATGTCGGCTGTCGCCGATGCGGCTCGCGCCGGCAGCGGCGATCAGCGCCAGCGTGGGATAGACCGGGGCAGGCCAGTTGCCCTCGATCCTTCCATGCAGCGCATGGAACGCGAAATAGGCAAGCAGCGGCGCTGCGGTCGCCAACAGCATAGCGATGCCGCGGCGCTCGCCTGCCGGTGCGTCCCGCCACCAGCCGATCACCGCAAGGCCGAGGAGGACCGCGACCGCCGGATTGAGGAGGAGCGCCTGCACGGCGATGAACTCCGGCAGATGCCAAGGCGCCCAGCCGCCGCTGCCGATGCGGCCCATCTGCTTGGTGAACGTCACCCAGTCGTGACCGGCGTTCCAGACGATCATCGGCGTCGTGACCGCTGCCGCGGCGAGCGCCGCCAGCCACGGCCACGGCGTGAGCAGCCAGCTCCGGGCGTTGCGGTCGGAGACGAGCGCGAGGCCGATTCCGAGGCCGAAGAAGAGGTTTGTCAGCTTGGAGAGGAACCCGAGCCCGGCGAAGATGCCAAGGGCCAGCCACCACACCGGTCTGCCGCTCTGCAGGGCAGCGACGAAGGCGTAGATACCGAGCGTCCAGAACAGCATCGAGGGTGCATCGGGCGTGGCGAGGAATCCGCCTGTGCCGAGGAGGATCGATGCATTGAGGAAGACGACGGCGACGGCGGCGATCGGAGCGGTGAAGAGGCGTCGCCCGGTGGCATAGAGCGCGGCCGACGCGGGCAGGACGGTGAGCATTGAGAGGAGACGGACGGCGAGCGTCGAGTTGCCGAAGAGGGCCGTGCCGAGCCACATCCACCAGGCGACCATCGGCGGGTGGTCGTAGTAGCTCGCCGCGGGGTGCCTCGACCAAAGCCAGTAATAGGCCTCGTCGGGCACGAGGTCGGTGAACGAAGCGGCAAGGAGCCTGACGGCAAGGAAGCCGAGGACTACCGCCGCCGCCAGGCGTTCGTCGGTCAACCTTGCCCCGGGCACCGGCATCGTCCTCGGCGCGCGCTTGAAGCGGGCTAGGCGGGGCGGGGCTTCTCGGCCTTGCCGCTCTGCCGGCGAAAAACGCCGCGCAGGCGCCGGCCGAGGAGCGCGCCGACCCTCTCCAGCGCCGCATCCGTGAGCAGCGCGGGAGGATGTGCGACGAGGTACCGGTACGCGATGGCGAGGACGAGCGCGGTCACGCCCCATCCGATCACCACGTCCGACAGGAAGTGGGCGCCAACCGCGATGCGGTTGAGGGAGAGGAGAGCCGCCAGGACGATGAGAACCCGGACGGCTGCCGGCCGCCAGGCCGGCGGCGCGATCAGGGCGCAGGCGACCAGCCAGGCCGCGGCCGATGCCTCGCCGGACACGAAGGAGCAGTTGGTGGCGCAATAGTCGGCGACATGCCAGACGCCGACGAAGGGCAGGTCGCCGCTGAAGAGGGCAATGCTGAGCGGCCGCGGGCGCCCCCAGAGGTTCTTGAGGAGGAGGTTCACCACGATGCCCGGTCCGGCGACGAGCGAGGTGAGGAGGAAGAGCGAGATCGAGGGACGGATGAGGCTGCGCCTGTCCGGCAGCGCCAACTTGATCAGCAGCGAGGCGAGGATCAGGCCGACGGCGATGCGGACGAGCCAGGTGCCGATGTCGCGAAGCCCGGTTGAAGCGCGCAGCAGTCCGATCGGAAACCCGTTCCCCGGCAGGTAGAAGAGCCCCGAGAACCAGGTATCGATCTGCGGCACGAGGAGAAAGAGAAGCGAAGCGGCAAGGGTGAAGGCGAGGCTGACCATTACCGGGTCGAAGCGATGCCAGCGTGGCGCGGTTGCCGCCGGCGAGACGCTTGCCGCCCCCGGCTCATCCAGTCTCTCTCCGCCCATCGCGGGAACGCTCGGCAACGTTTCTGTTGCGCCTAGCCTAGTCAGGAATCGTGACGCGGACGAGTCAGCCCGCCGCCGCAGCCGCCGCAGCCAGATCGCGAACGAAATCCGCATATTCGGCCTTGGCGAGCGCACGATCGGGCATCCGGAGAAGGAACGAGGGATGGACCGTTACGCTGAGCATCGTGCCATCGGCCAGCGTGTGCAGGGTTCCCCGCATCGACGTGATCGATGCCGTCCGTCCGGTGATGGCGCGAAGGCCTGAGGCGCCGAGTGCCACGACGACCTTCGGCCGGACGAATCTGCGCTCGAAATCCAGCCACCAGCGGCAGATATCGATCTCGCGACTGTCGGGTCGCTTGTGCAGGCGCTTCTTTCCGCGCGGCTCGTTCTTGAAATGCTTTACGCCGTTGGTGACGTAGAGCGAGGCGCGGTCGATCCCGGCATCGGCGAGGGCCCGGTCGAGCACCTTCCCCGCCGGACCCACGAAGACATGGCCCTGCAGGTCTTCCTGATCGCCGGGCTGCTCGCCGACCAGCATCAGTCTGGCGTGGCGGGCGCCTTCGCCGAAGACCGTCTGCGTGGCGTTGCGGTAGAGCGGGCAGCGCGTGCAGGACGCGGCAGCCTCCCGCGCCTCGGCGAGGGTCGCGAATTCCGCAGTGTCCGGCGGCCAACCCTCCGCCCTCGGGGTCGCGGGCTTGCTCCCACGTGCGAAAAGGTCGGGTTGCGGCAGCGGGTTGCGGGTCATGCCCGGCCAACGCCGGTCGCCCCGGCGCTGTTCCCTTAGGGCAGGACGGCAAGCACCGGCAGCCAGCCGGTCCCGTGCAGCCATTTGACCGCCTCGGCGAACGGAAGGGCGCCAAGGAAGAGCAGCGAGTCGAAATAGGTGACGTAGACTGCGCTGGTGCTGATGGTCAGCTGTTCCTCGTCGCGCCAGCCGGACAGCCGCGGCCAGAAGCGCGGCACCCGCGCGCAATATTCCCGGTAGGCCTCGCCGTGGACCAGTTCGAGGAGCTGCTCCTCGCGCCGGGCAATGGCGGTGAAAACCGCCAATACGATCGCGCCGGAGAAAAGAGCAAAGACGATCGAGCCGAAGACCGCCCCGAAGCCGAGGCCGCCCAGCACCGAGAAAACGTAAAGCGGGTTGCGGGTGACCGAATACGGCCCCGTGGTGATCAGCGAGTCGATCTTGTGCTTGCCGATATAGAAGCTGCACCAGGTGCGGCCGGCAATACAGACGAGAATCAGGAGGAGCCCGGTCCATTCGACGGCGATATGGATCTTGTCGTCGGCCCGCCAGGCAGGCGCGATCACCAGCGAAACCGTAATTGCGACGACGGCGAAGAAGAGGAGCGCCGCCTTCCGCCCGCGCTGGGGCCTGAGAACACTCGGGATATTGTCTGCGGGTTCCGCGATGCCCATCGTACCGGCCGATACTTCGAATTTCGCCGGCTATGGGCTTACCACACCTTCACTTTGACGCTATCGATTCTTTCCCGGCTTCGGGGCAGGATCGCTTTCCCCCGCGGCCGCCCCGGCGGCGGCAAACCCACACCTCAGTCTCCCGGCCATGTCCGAATTCATCCCGGAACTGCCCGTGATCGCGGGCTATGCCTTCGCCTCGATCATTCTCGCCCTCACGCCCGGCCCCGACATGACGCTGTTCCTGTCGCAAACCGTCGCGCATGGACGTCCGGCGGGGATCGCCTCCCTGTTCGGGGCGACCACCGGTCTTGTCGTCCACTCGATCCTGGTTTCAGCCGGCCTGTCGGTGCTGCTCCTCGCCTCGGCCGAGGCGTTCACGGTGCTGAAGGTCGTCGGCGCGGTCTATCTCATCTATCTCGCCGTCGAGGCGCTGCGCCACGGCTCGTCGCTCTCGCTCGGCAAGCGGGACGGCGGCACGGAGACCGTCCGTCGCGCCTATCTCAAAGGGCTGCTGATCGACCTGCTCAACCCGAAGGTGATCATCTTCTTCGTGACTTTCCTGCCGCAGTTCGTTCAGGCGAGCGACCCGCATGCCGGCAAAAAGCTCCTGTTCCTCGGCCTCTTCTTCGCGGTCATCAACATTCCGACCTGCCTGCCGCTCATCTTTTCGGCCGGTCACATCGCTGCGCTCCTGAAGCGCTCGCCGCGCGCGACGCGGTTCGTCGACTGGCTGTTCGCCGGCGTGCTCAGCGCCTTTGCGGTGAAGCTGATCCTCACCCAGGCGCAGTCGAAATAAGCCCGCGAGTCCGGCCAGCCTGATGGTTCGGGGGAGCCGGTGCTCATTCGGCCGCCGGACGAAGCGAAATCTCGCATGAAGCGCATCCGAAGACGAACGGGCGCATTGCCTGCACGGTTTCGGTCAACCGGGCCGCATCGGGATAGACGAACAGTCGGTACGGACCGCACGTTTTGCGTTCGGCGGGGGCGCCGAAGGCGCGGATCACTTCACCCTCCTCGATCCCGTTGGTGATGACGAAGCCGTAGCGGATCGGGGCGCCGGTCAGCATCTCGCGCTGGAAGGACCGGGCATTGTTGCCGTGGATGAACGGCGTCGTCGTTCCCGGAAACAGCGGATCGACCTGGTGGCGCCAGCCGCTGGCGAGGGTCACCTGACGTGCCTCCCAGTAACCGCCGAGCCCGTGCCTGAGCCCGGCTTCGTCGAGGCATTGCATCGCTTCGTTGGGCGCGACGCGCCTTTCGAGCATGGTCCCGATCCCTGCCGCGGCACCTGCCGCACCGGCGAGGACGGCGCCCGCTGCCGCGAGGCCTGCCAGCCACCCGCCCGCGGCAGGAAGCGTTGCCGCGCAGAGGCCGCGAGCCAGCAGCAGGGCGCCGACGAGCGGCGGGAAGAGTTGAAACGCCGGCGCATACTTGCCGTTGAACAGATTCTCACCCGACCAGATCGTGGCGACCGCAAGAATGTTGGCGGCGCCGGAAAGCGCGAGGAAAAGGACCGTCCGGTCGAAGGCCGCGGCGAGCGCGCGCGCCCGCCGCCGCCACCAGCACAGCAGGTAGGCGCCGATCGTGCCGTAGGTCAGCGCCACCGCCAGCACGGAGCAGAGGACGACCAGCGCGCCGCCTTTCCAGTATGCCTCGACCAGCGCCGCGATGCGGACGAACAAATGCGGCGAGGGCAGGCCGAGATCGGAGGCCGGCGTGAAGGAGAGGAGCCAGCGTGCGAGCAGCGGGGCCGCGGCCTGGACCGCGGCGAAGCGCAGGCAGCGGAGGCGCGCTGCCCGATCCTCCGCGCCGGCCAGCAGGACCACCAAGTAGGGCGCCGGGAAGATCGGCACGAAAAGCGAGTCGGAAAGGGCGCCGACGAACGAAAGAAGCGCACCCGCCGCCTCCCACCCGGCCGATCGCTTCTCCCGGGCTCGCTCGTAGGCGAGGAAAGCGTAGATCGCCGCAACCAGCGCGCCCGAATGGGCGAGCGGCAGGAACGGCCAGGCGAACACCCGCCAGTCGATCGTGGCGCCGAAGCCAAATCCGAGGATAAGGACCGCGGCGGCGAGGACTGCCAGGCTCCGCCGCGCCCGATCGTCGAGCGCATGCCGGATGAGGAGGACCACACCCAGAACCACCAGCGCGAAGTGAAGGACGGCGAACGCGAGGATCGACGGTAGCGGCGCACCGAAGAGCGCTCGAAGCGGAATGTAGAGGATCGCATCGCCGACGAGCGGCGCGGCCGGGAACGACCACGCCGTGACGTCGAAACGCGGATTGCGGAGCAATTCCTCGGCGAACGCCGGTACCGAGAGCTGGTCGGCGTTCAGCTCGAAATCCTGGATCCTGACGTTGGTCGCAAGCAGCAGGAACGCCGCGACGGAGGCGACGACCAGCGCCGGCCAGGTGAGGTATCGCCCCGCGCCCGATTCCATGCCGGCATTCTGTCAGCGCGGCGCAGGAAAAAGCTACGGCGCGCTGCTACCCGGCGATCATCGCCTCCAGCGCCATCCGCTCGCGGATGCGCAGCCGCTCGCTCTCGCTCTTCAGCTGTCCGCAGGCGGCGAGGATGTCGCGGCCGCGCGGCGTGCGAATCGGCGAGGCGTAGCCGGCGCGGTTGACGATCTCGGCGAAGCGCTCGATCTGCCCCCAGTCCGAGCATTCGTAGTCGGTGCCCGGCCACGGATTGAACGGGATCAGGTTGATCTTGGCCGGGATGCCGGAAAGGAGGCGGACCAGCTCGCGCGCATCGGCGAGCGAGTCGTTGACGCCCTTCAGCATCACGTATTCGAAGGTGATCCGCCGTGCGTTGGAAAGACCGGGATAGGCCCGGCAGGCCGCAAGCAGCTCGGCGATCGGGTATTTCCGGTTGAGCGGCACCAGCCTGTCGCGCAGGTCGTCGCGCACCGCATGGAGCGAGATCGCCAGCATCACGCCGATCTCGTCGCCGGCGCGCTGGATCATCGGCACGACGCCCGAGGTCGAGAGCGTGATCCGGCGCTTCGACAGCGCAATCCCCTCGCCGTCGGCGGCGATGTGGAGCGCATCCTTGACGTTGTCGAAATTGTAGAGCGGCTCGCCCATCCCCATCATGACGATGTTGGAGACGAGCCGGCCGGTCGAAGGTACCGCCGCATCGGCGGCGGGCGCGTGGGCCGGGTAGTCGCCGAGCCGGTCGCGGGCGAGCAGGATCTGGCCGACGATCTCCTCGGAGGTGAGGTTGCGGACGAGCTTCTGCGTACCGGTGTGGCAGAAGGAGCAGGAGAGCGTGCAGCCGACCTGGCTCGACAGGCAGAGCGTCCCGCGCCCCTCCTCCGGAATGTAGACGGTCTCGATTTCGACCGGCCGTCCGGCACCGCGCGGCGGGAAGCGGAGGAGCCACTTCCGCGTGCCGTCCTCGGAAATCTGCTCGCTGACGATCTCGGGGCGGGTGAGGATGAACGTCTCGGCGAGCCGCGCGCGCAGGTCCTTGGCGATGTTGGTCATCGCTGCGAAATCGGTGATCCCGCGGACATACATCCAGTGCCAGATCTGGCCGGCCCGCATCCGCCGCTGCTCGGGCGGTACGCCGGCGGCGCCCAGGGCCTCGATCAGCGCGGCGCGGGGTAGGCCGATCAGCGAATAGCCGCTGCCGGCCGCCGGGGCGCCGGCATGGGTTTCGGTGGTGCTCATGGCGAAAGGCTTATAGCACGCACCAGATGGCGTGCCGGAAGTGCCGCCGCAATGCCGGCGGCGCGTTGCCTGCGTCTCTACTGGGTCGCCTGCGCGGTGGGGCAGGCCTTGGCGATGGCGTCGAGCGCGGCGGAGATGCCGGAAAGCGAGTAGCTGTCCGTGGTCACCGTGCCGCGGCGCGAGGTGCCCTGGACCGTCATCTTCGAGCCGCCCTTCATGGCCGCCACCAGCTGCGGCTCGTCAGCCGGATTCTCGACCCAGGCGCTGTCCTTGTCGGTGAACATCGTGAACTTGGTTCCGTCGACGTCGACGGTGACCTTGCTGCCCTCCTTGAAGGCATAGCCGATGATGGTCGAGGCCTCGTTGACGATCTTCTTGGCCGGAATGACCGTGATCATGAAGAAGACCGGGTCGCGCGAGGAAATCGGCTGCGAGGTCTTGGTGTCGGTCGGCTGCGAGGCGATGAAGCACATCTTTCCATCCGCCTCGTTCGAGGTGTAGGCGCTCCATTGCTTGAAGCTGCCGATAGGCGAGGGCGAGGCGGCGAGCGCCAGCGAAGTCGCGCCAAGCAGGAAGGCCGCCGCCGCAATAAGACCGTTTACGTTCATCACCGCCTTACCGGTTGGATGCCTCGAATCGCCGGCCCGCATCCGGCCTTTTCGATCTTTAGTCGAATTGGCGGGACGAAGGGTTACTTTTCTCTGAACGTGAGGGCAAGCGCCACCTGTCGCCGAGGCGCCCGCTCCCCGCGCGCCGACACGGTCTGCCGCCGAAAATCGACAAGAATGTGATGCCGCGCAGGGCTCAGCCGGCCGCCGGATCGGCCAGCGCCCGGCGGGCCGCCTCGCGATGTGCCGGCGTGATGTAGGCGCGGACCATGCCGATTGCGGCAAGCAGGACAGTCGCGTCGTCGGTGAAGCCGAGGCCCGCGATGAAATCCGGGATCGCGTCGAAGGGCAGGACGAAATAGGCGAGCGCGGCGAGAAGCGTCGCCCGAACCCGCGTCGGGGTTGCCGGATCGAAGGCGCAGTAATAGGCGGCGACCAGTTCCTCGGAGAAGGGAATGACGCGCGCGGCCTTGCGGAAAGTCGCCCAGAAGCGGCTCCGCACCCGCTCGGCACGTTCGGGGCCTGCCTCAGGACCGAGAATTTCACCAACGTAGATCTTGTTCATGGCGGGAGAATGGGGGTCCGGCTCCGCTTCGGCAAGCGCTCAGCCCGCGATCGCGTCGATCTTCTCGGCCAGCGCGAAGTCGTTTTCGGTGAGGCCCCCGGCATCGTGGGTCGAGAGCGTGATCGTCACCCTGGAATAGGAGTTCGACCAGTCCGGGTGGTGGTCCATCCCGTCGGCGGCAAGCGCAACCCGCGCCATGAACCCGAACGCCTCGCTGAAATCGGCGAATTGGAAGCTCCGGCTGATTGCCCTGCCGCGCTCGGCCAGCCTCCAGGCCGGCACCCGGCTCACGGCCGCCGCCCGGTTGGCAGCGGAGAGCTTCTTCGGCCGGTTCACGCCGCGACCGGGAGAAGCGGATAGGCCTCCTCGACCAGGTACGGCCCGCCGCCGGTCGTGTCGCGAGACGAGAAGAGGACGAAGCGGCTCACCGGGAACGGCCCGGCGAGGAAGCCGCCGCGGAGGGACAGGTAGTCGGCGATGTCGCGCTCGCTCGCCCCGCGCAGCCGGGCAAGCGTGACGTGCGGGGTGTATTTGCGCTGCTCCGGCGCCAGCCCGATGCGCTGAATGATGCGCTCGTGCTCGGCCTGCAGCTCAGTCAGCTGCGGTGAGGCCGTCACGCGCGCAACGATCGCATGCGGTTTGCGCGTACCGAGCGAGGTGATGCCGTCGAGCCTCAACATGAAGGAGGGGCGCCGGACCCGCTCGAGGCCGTGCAGGATTTCGGTGGCGATATGGCGGTCTATGTCGCCCACGAAGCGCAGGGTCAGGTGGTAGTTGGCGCTGTCGATCCAGCGTGCCCCGGGAAGGCCGCCGCGGAGGAAGGCGAGGCGGTTTCCGATGTCCGCCGGGATTTCGATGCCGGTGAACAGGCGCGGCATGCTCGCCTCCCTTCCCGATTCGCCTTCCATGAGAATCGCGGCGGCGGTTTTTGTAAAGCGGGTCTCATTCCGGAGGTCGGCGCGGCGCGGCGGCGCTCGCGGAATCCTTAACGATCTTTAATGTCGGGGGCCATTTTCCGGGCTTGCCGAGAGACTTGTTTGCAACAGGCGGACGGACCATATTCCCGTCACGTCCGCGCGTTCCTCGGGGGAACCGGACAACACAGAGGATTTTTCAATGGCGAATCTCGACAACCAGCCGGCCCGCTATGGCGCGACTGATGCCGGCGCCTTGGGAGCGGTGGATGAGGGTCTTCGGGCCCACATGCTTCGCGTTTACAACTACATGGCGATCGGCCTGGGGCTGACCGGCGTCTTCGCCTACGGCACCTACGCGTTGTCGGTTTCGAGCACGCCGACGGACTACCCGATCGGCGCGAACGAGTACCTCACCGGCCTCGGCGCGACGCTCTACGGCAGCCCGCTGATGTGGGTTCTGGTCCTTGCCCCGCTCGCGCTGGTCTTCTTCCTCAGCTTCCGCATCAACAAGATGAGCGTCGGCGCCGCCCAGGCCACCTTCTGGGCCTATGCCGCCCTCCTCGGCGTGTCGCTGTCGACGATCTTCCTCGTCTACACGATGGCCAGCATCACCCAGGTCTTCTTCATCACCGCCGCCACCTTCGGCGTGATGAGCCTCTGGGGCTACACGACCCGCCGTGATCTCAGCGCAATGGGCTCGTTCCTGATGATGGGCGTCGTCGGCATCGTCATCGCCATGCTGGTCAACATCTTCCTGCAGTCGTCGGCGCTCGGTTTTGCGATCTCGGTCATCGGCGTCATCGCCTTCACCGGGCTCACCGCCTACGACACGCAGAAGATCAAGGAGCTCTACACCGTCAACGACGACGGCACGATTGCCGGCCGCAAGGCGATCATGGGCGCGCTCGCGCTCTACCTCGATTTCGTCAACCTCTTCCTCTTCATGCTCCGCATCCTCGGCGACCGCCGCTAGGCGAGGGCGGAAACAAACACGCCTGGAAGGGCGCGGACCGGTTCCGCGCCCTTTCTTCTTGATCCCATGGAAGTTGTCGTTCGTCCCGCCGGCCCCGCCGACATTCACGCCGTTACGGCGATCTACGGTCACTCGGTGCTGACCGGGACCGCCAGCTTCGAACTGCAGCCTCCCGACGAAGCCGAGATGGCCCGCCGCCACGCGGCCATCCTTGCCGCGGGCTATCCCTACCTAGCCGCGGAGCGCCAAGGCGCGGTCCTCGGCTATGCCTATGCCGGCCCCTTCAGGCCCCGGCCCGGCTACCGCCATACGGTCGAGGACTCGGTCTATGTCGCCGCCTCGGCCCAGCGCCAGGGCGTCGGCCGCGCTCTCCTCGCCGCGCTCATTGCCGAATGCGAGGCGCGCGATTTCCGCCAGATGATTGCGGTCATCGGCGACTCCGCTCATGTCGCGTCGATCGAACTCCATGCCGCGCAGGGCTTTCGCGTGGTCGGGACCTACGCCACGATCGGCCACAAGTTCGGACGCTGGATCGACAGCGTCCATATGCAGCGTGCCCTGGGGAAGGGCGCCTCGGCAGCCCCGACGCGCTAGGCTTCGACCAGCCGCAACGGCCTGTCGATCACCCGGAGGACGCGGCTCAGCTCATGGCCGCGCTTCAGGATCTTCCCCGTCGCCGTCACCAGGGAATAGGTGCCCTGCCGACGGGCCAGCCGCGGTTCCTTGACGATCCGGTAGAGCGGAAATTCGGAAGAACGCCGGTAGATCGAGAAGACCGCCTCCTCGCGCAGGTGATCGATGGCGTAGTCGCGCCATTCGCCCGCGGCGACCTTGCGTCCGTAAACTGCGAGGATTTCGCTCAATTCCCGCCGATCGAACGTGATCGGCTGGTTGGTCTGCGGGTTGGCGGCGGCAAGGGCCAGGTAAGGCGCCCGGCCGCCGGATCGTGCTTTTTCTTCGCCCTCGTCCAAGGGCTCCTCCAGTCGTCGCTCCACCGGCATGATTGCCCCGTTGTGGGCCTGTGGCAAGCGGGCAAAATCGCCTGCCCGAGGGCCGGTTCCGGCGTCGTCCGGGCGAACAGAAATTCCACGATTTCGCCCACATTCGGCCCTTGCTCGGCCACTCTCGGCCGGCAGTCTTTCAGCGTTGCCTCAGACGGTCCGGTTCGACGAAGGCTTCGGTAATTCTCAGCCCCCCAGCCCCCCGGGGTCCTTGGCGAGCCGGACCACCTGATCCCAACCTTGACAGTCCCCAGAGTTCGTAACGGGCCGGTCTCAGACCGGCCCGTTACGCTTTCCGTCGCCTCTTGAAAGCCGGGGAAGGCTCGGCGATATCAGCCCGCGTTCGTGTGACAACGCGGCATCGATTGCAATGAGCGATTCACAAACCGCCGGTACGGGCGCCGAGACCCGCAGCTTCGAGGCCGAAGTCTCGCGCCTCCTCCACATGATGGTCCACTCGGTCTATTCGAACCGGGACATCTTCCTGCGCGAACTGATCTCGAACGCCGCCGATGCCTGCGAGCGGCTCAGGATGATGGCGCTGTCGAAGCCCGAATTGCTCGGCGACGACGCGCTTTTCAGGATCGTCCTATCCGCCGACAAGAAAGCCCGTACGCTCACGGTCGCCGACAACGGCGTTGGCATGGACCGGCAGGAACTGATCGACAATCTCGGCACCATCGCCCGGTCGGGCACCCGCGCCTTCCTCGAAAAGGCCGGCGCCGGCGAGGGCAATGCGCTGATCGGCCAGTTTGGCGTCGGCTTCTACTCCGCCTTCATGGTCGCCTCCTCGGTCGAGGTCGTGTCGCGAAAGGCGGGCAGCGCCGAAGCCTCGCGATGGCGTTCGGACGGGTCCGGCACGTTCGTCATCGAGCCGGCCGATCCCGGCGAGGCCCCGGCGCGCGGCACGCGCGTGACGCTGGCGCTGACCGAAGAGTCCGCCGGCTACGCCGAGCAGGCCAATATCGAGCGAATCGTCGCGGAATATTCGGCCCACGTCCCGGTGCCGATCGCGTTCCGGGTCGGCGACGACGGGACGGAGAAGACGCTCGCCGACGGCAGCGCCCTCTGGCGGAAGCCGAAGGCCGGCGTCACGCCTGCCGAGTACAACGAGTTCTACGGCCACGTCAGCGGTCAGTTCGACGAGCCCGCGCTCACCGTCCATTATCGGGCCGAGGGGCGGAACGAATATTCGGTGCTGCTCTTCGTTCCGTCGGCGCGCCCGTTCGACATTTTCGACCCCGACCGCAAGGGCCGGGTAAAACTCTACGTCCGCCGCGTCTTCATCACCGACGAGGCGCAGATCCTGCCGGCCTGGCTCCGGTTCGTGCGCGGCGTGATCGATTCCGAGGACCTGCCGCTCAACATCTCGCGCGAGATGCTGCAGAGGAACCCGGTCCTGGAATCGATCGGCAAGGCGGTCACCAACCGCATCCTTTCCGACCTCGACAAGCTCGCCTCCGAGGACAAGGAAAAGTTTGAGAAGGCATGGGAAGCCTTCGGCCCGGTCATCAAGGAAGGGCTCTACGAGGACACGGAGCGGCGCGATGCGATCTACAAGATCGCCCGCTTCCACACGACCTCCGAACCGAAGGGCTGGCGCAGCCTTGCCGACTATGTCGCCGCGCTCCGTCCCAACCAGACCGAGATCTACTACGCCCTCGGCGAGGACCAGGCTGCGATCCTCGCCGCGCCCTACCTCGAAGGTTTCGCCCGGCGCGGCGTCGAGGTACTCCTCCTCTCCGATCCGGTCGATGCGTTCTGGGTGCGAGCCGCGCTCGGCTTCGACGGCAAGCCGTTCCGCTCGGTCACCCAGGGCGCCGCGGACCTCAGCAAAATTCCGGTTGCCGAAGGTGCCGCGCCCGAAAGCGAGGCCGCCTCGGACAGTGCCGTTGCGGTGCTTGCCGCCCGCTTCAAGGAGGTGCTCGGTGACAAGGTGAGCGGCGTGCGCGCCTCGGCGCGGCTGACCACCAGCGCGGTCTGTCTGGTCGCGCCGGAGACGGGCTTCGACCGTCGTCTCGAGAAGATCCTGGTCGCCGGCGAACGCCTGAAGGCGAGGACGGCGCCGATCCTCGAACTCAACCCGATGCACCCGCTTATCCGGGCGCTTGCCGCCAGGGCGACGGGCGGTGGTGCGGCCGGGCTCGACGATGCGGCAGTCATTCTCTACGGAGAGGCGCGCATCCTCGACGGCGAAATGCCCGACGATCCGGCCGACCATGCGGCGCGGATCGGCAAGCTTCTAGAAAAAGGATTGGCCTAGAGCCTAGCGCGCGGCGTCGTTGGTCGCCGCGCCGACGATCGGCCCCGGCAGGCCATTGCCGACCTCGGTCTGCAGGAGCACGGCGCAGCGGCTGACCTTGGCCTGGTTCATTTCGCTTCGCGGCAGGTCGATCGACATCGCCTCGCCCTTCCACATCGCGATCGGGCGCAGCTTCCGCACGACGTTGGAATAGGTGACCGTCTTGCCGCTATTCTCGCCGCGCTCGATCGGAACGGTCACCGCCGGGTCGTACATGACCAGCCAGATCGTACCCTTCGTCACCTTCGGGTCGGTCGCGGCGCCAATCGAAACGGTGTTGGCGTCGGGTGTCTGGGTGATGCTGATCGGCACCGTCAGGCCGGCCGCGTTCCGCGCAATCGCGGCCTCGATCGCCTTGTCGTCGCTGCCCACGACATGCTCGCGGCCGTTGACGACCATCTGCGGCGTGTAGACCTCGCCGTCGCCGCGCGCCGACGCGTATTCACGCTGGCGCTCCGAGTTGTCATGGCTGGCGAGCGTGTCCTTCCAGCCGAGGTAGTCCCAGTAGTCGACCGGAAAGGAGAGGGCGAGGACGTCCGCCCGCTTGGCGTAGCCGGCGATCAGCCGGTCGGCGGGCGGGCAGGACGAGCAGCCTTGGCTGGTGAACAGTTCCAGTACCGCCTTGGTCGGCGCGGCGGCCGCCGGACCTGCAATCAGGCCGGCCAGAAACACACCCGCGAAGGCAGCCGGAATCTTCAAGCCGATTGTCCCAAGAGAGCGGGCGCTCAAGCCTCCCGCAGTCGAAAACTATGGCCCGCTTCCGTCAATTGCCAGTCACGTTCCCTTGACGCCCGGCACGGGCGACGGTCACGCGGCCAGCCGGCGGAGAACATAATGCAGGATGCCGCCGTTGTTGAAGTATTCCAGCTCGTCGAGCGTATCGATGCGCGAGATGAGCGGCACCGTGGTGACCTTGCCGTCGGCGTCGCTGATCTCGGCGGTCAGGGTCTGCCGCGGCGCCAGCCCCTGCGACAGTCCGCGGATGGTCACGGTCTCGTCGCCGCTGATGCCGAGCGACTGCCAGGTGGTGCCCTCCTCGAAGACCAGCGGCAGCACACCCATGCCGACGAGGTTGGAGCGGTGGATGCGCTCGAAGCTCTGCGCAATTACGGCGCGCACGCCGAGGAGGCGGGTGCCCTTGGCCGCCCAGTCGCGTGACGAGCCGGTGCCGTATTCCTTACCGGCGAAGATGACCAGCGGAACCCCCTCGGCCTTGTAGCGCATCGCCGCGTCGTAGATCGGCATGCGCTCGCCGTCCGGCTGATGGATGGTGACGCCGCCTTCGACGCCCGCCACCATCTGGTTCTTGATGCGGATGTTGGCGAAGGTGCCGCGCATCATCACCTCGTGGTTGCCGCGCCGGGTGCCGTACTGGTTGAAGTCGGCCGGGCGGACCTGGTGCGACAGCAGGTACGAGCCCGCCGGGCTCTTCTCCTTGATCGAGCCGGCCGGCGAGATGTGGTCGGTGGTGATCGAATCGAGGAAGAGGCCGAGCACGCGCGCCCCGACGATGTCGGTGACCGGCTCGGGCTTGCGGCCCATGTGTTCGAAGTAGGGCGGGTTCTGGACGTAGGTCGAGCCCGGATTCCAGCGGTAGGTGAGGCCCCCCTCGACCTTGATCTGGCGCCAGTGCTCGTCGCCACGGAACACGTCGGCATACTTGGTGCGGAACAGTTCGCTCGAAATGTTGGCGCGGACGAACTGGGCGACCTCCGCGGAGGACGGCCAGATGTCCTTGAGGAAGACGGGCTGCCCGTCCGAGCCGTTGCCGAGCGGCTCGCCGGCGAGGTCGACCTGCATCGAGCCGGCAAGCGCATAGGCGACGACCAGCGGCGGCGAGGCGAGGTAGTTGGCGCGGACGTCCGGATTGATGCGGCCCTCGAAATTGCGGTTGCCGGATAGCACCGCCGCCGCGACAAGGTCGCCGGCCGAGATCGCCTCGGAGATCGCCTCGGGAAGCGGACCGGAATTGCCGATGCAGGTCGTGCAGCCAAAGCCGACGAGGTTGAAGCCGATCGCGTCGAGGTCGCCCTGCAGCCCCGACTTGGCGAGGTACTCGGCAACGACCTGGCTGCCGGGCGCGAGCGAGGTCTTCACCCACGGCTTCCGGTTCAGGCCGCGGGCGCGGGCGTTCCGCGCGAGCAGGCCGGCCGCGATCATGACGTAGGGATTGGACGTGTTGGTGCAGGAGGTGATCGCGGCGATCACGACGTCGCCGTGGCCGAGGTCGTGGGCGGCGCCGGCGACCGGCACGCGCTTGCCATCCTCGTTCTCCTTCTTGAACTCGCTGGCCAGCGCCGCAGCGAAGCGCTTTTTCGCGTCCGAAAGGAGGACCCGGTCCTGCGGCCGCTTCGGCCCGGCGAGCGACGGCTCGACGGTCGAGAGGTCGAGCGACAGCGTGTCGGTGAAGACCGGGTCGGGCGTGTCGGTCTCGCGGAAAAGGCCCTGCGCCTTGGCATAGGCCTCGACCAGGGCAACCCGTTCCGGATCGCGGCCGGTCTCGGAGAGGTAGCGTAGCGTTTCGGCGTCGATCGGGAAATAGCCGCAGGTGGCGCCGTATTCCGGCGCCATGTTGCCGATCGTGGCACGGTCCTCCAGCGCCATGTGATCGAGGCCGGGACCGTAGAACTCGACGAACTTGCCGACCACGCCCTTCTTGCGGAGCATCTCGGTGACGGTGAGGACGAGGTCGGTGGCGGTCACGCCTTCCTTCATCCTGCCGGTGATGCGGAACCCGATCACATCGGGGATGAGCATCGAGATCGGCTGCCCGAGCATGGCCGCCTCCGCCTCGATGCCGCCGACGCCCCAGCCGAGCACGGCAAGGCCGTTGACCATGGTGGTGTGGCTGTCGGTGCCGACCAGCGTATCGGGATAGGCGAGCGTGCGGCTGCCCTCGGTCGCTGTCCATACGGTCTGCGACAGGTATTCGAGGTTGACCTGGTGGCAGATGCCGGTGCCCGGCGGCACGACACGGAAGTTGCGGAAGGCCGACTGGCCCCAGCGCAGGAACCGGTAGCGCTCGCCGTTGCGCTCATATTCCAGTTCGACATTGTGCCTGAAGGCGCGCGGATTGCCGAAATCGTCGACGA
>DASRGK010000139.1:0-12125 GCA_035651055.1 Bauldia sp. | reverse complement strand
CGACGGACTGGTGGCGGAATGTGTTGCAGTGAAGCGCCATATGCGCTTCCGGACGTTGTCGGCGCACGCATATACAGTAGGTGCGTCTGTATATGCGTGAATGAAGGGTCGCCTGCGATGGCCTCGCGTCGACGGTTTCGCCGGGTTGGTTCGCGTGCATGATATCGGCGATATGATACAATGGCCGCCATGACATCAAAGCTAAAAGAACTGGTCGAGCGGGCGGAGGCGTGGCCCGAGTCCGCGCAAGCGGAGTTGGTTGAGCTCGGGCTCGAAATCGAAGCCGAGCAACAAGGCGTCTATCACGCGAGCGCGGATGAGCTTGCCGCGATCGATCAGGCGCTCGCGGAACTGGACCGTGGTGAGGGAGTGTCCCAGGCGGATGCGGAGGCGATCTTCGCCAAGCTCCGTCGGGCATGAGGATCGAGTTCGCGCCGCGGTCGATCACCGATCGGCGTGAGATCATTGCCTACTACCTTCATGCCGCTGGACCGAGCGTCGCAGCATCGTTCGACGAGCGCCTCGCTCAAATCATCGACCGACTGCGTCACTCCCCGGAGACGGGTCCGCGCGTGAGCGGTCGGCCGACCGTGCGGGTGCTGCTCCTACGTCGTTTTCCTTTCAAGACTTTCTATCAAGTGAGCGGCGACGTCGTTCGCATTCTTCATATCCGTCACACTGCTCGTCGGCCGTGGTCCGGTTGATGCTCAAACGCGCTTAACGAAGAGGGCTCCGGCTTGGACACCGGAGCCCCACCCTTTTAAGAAGGAGTCGTCGCTACAGCGAGCCGACGTGCAGCTCGCTCGGCTATCCACCCTTCCACTTCTTCGGCCAACCACGCGACGCGGCACTGCCCGAGCTGTACCCGTTTGGGAAAGGCTCCGGCTCGTTCCAGCCGCGCAATGTGCACGAAGCTGTATGGGATGCCATAGACCGACTTCAGCTCTTTCTTGCAGACCAGTTTCTGTGTCATCGGACACTCCCTCGAAAGGGAGCATCGCGATGCTCGCCAGGAACCAGCTAGCGGGCGACGAATCGTATCATGAGCGCACAAGGGATGCGAGTTTGCCATCCCACGCCGCTACCGCCGCGCGCATCTCGCTCATGTAGCTGTGGCGATTGTAGACCTGCGCTATCGGCGAGAGCGCTCCCCCACTCACGTGATTGAGGAGCTTCTCGACGACGACTTGAGGAACGGCTAGCGACGCCATTCCGGTGCTGAACGTACGACGCAGATCATGAAGGGTCCAAGGACCGACCCCTTCAAGCATCGCATCGAAGCGTCTTTTCGCCTTTGGCCATCCGTTGAAGGTGCTCGTCGGCCTGTCGTGGACGTGCTCGCGGCTCGCCGGGAACAGGTATTCGCTCTGCTCGGGAATTGCCTTCAGAAGGTCGGCGACCCCTTGACTAAACGGGAACGTGTGTTGCCGACGGTTCTTAGTGAGTGTCGCCGGCAGCGTGATCGTGCGATCGACCATGTCGATGTAGGTCCAGCGAAGCGCGGCGATCTCACCACGGCGCTGCCCGGTGAGAACGAGCAACATCACAATGAGACCGAATGGGAATCCGACGCGCGACGCGTTGAGTAGGATCTCCTTGATCTCGCTGTCGGTGAGTGCCCGTTCGCGACCACCGCGCGTCTTCGGCATCTCCAGAGTCGCGCAAGGGTCGTTCTGAATGTGACCACGTCGCAGAAGCCAACGAAACAGCATCTTGATCACGACCAGCGCATGGCGCGCTTCGGAGGGCGTGTCGTTGAGGCGGTCGATCTTCTTCGCGATGTCGGTCGTGCTGATGCTGCCGACTTGTTTTCGCTCAAACGGAAAGTGCTTGGTGAGCAGCCGGCGATATTCCGCGTGCGTGCTCGCGCGGGCTCGCGATTCGACATTTGCGAGAAAGAGCCGCTTGGCTTCGTCGAAGCTGATGCTCTTCGGCAGAAATCGACCCAAGGCGATTTCGCCGAGGGTCTTCTTTGCTTGCAGTCGTGCGGCTTGCAGAGACACGAGCGGGTAGCGACCGATTTTGTGCCGCTGTCCGCTGCCGACGAGGACAATGAACGTCTTGGCGCCGCCCTGTGACACTCTCAGGCCCAAGCCCTTCGTGTTGGTATCCCAGTAGGTCGTCGTGCCACGCGCCGGGGCAGGGAGACGACGAATGGCGATGTCCGTCAGCGCAAAGTTTGGCACCGATTTGGCACCTCCATGGGGCGTGTTGTGGGGTACAGCTATCTTCTGCCATGGTACCGCAAACCGTTGGTTTGGCTAGGTTTCGGTGTGGATATGTAAACCAGTGATTTGGCCGGAAAATGGACTACGAATCTGAGGGTCGGGAGTTCGAATCTCTCCGGGCGCGCCAACTCACCGTCTGCGGACAGCGCTTTTCCCCAGGGTTATGCCACCGTAGCCGCCAGTGCGGGCGGGCTCCGGTCGGCGGAGGAGGAGCGCGGTCGGGGTTTCACCATCCGGCTAGTAGGTGAAGCTCCACTCGTCGAACGGATTCACGCTGAAGGAATAGGTCTTCTCAGCCCCCCACTTTTCCTCGGCGCTCGTCCCGTCCGTCTTCTTGACCGCATACGCAAATTCGACCCTGATCGGGCATGTCTGGGACTGCGAGCCGGGCATCTGCAATCGGCCGTAAGCGATCTCGCCGTATTTGAAGTCTTCGATCGCCGCGATTGAGTAGGCCTTCCAGTCGGCTGGTTTGTACCAGGTCGATTTGATGTAGGCCTCGATCGTCGCCTTCACGATTTCCTCGGTTGGACATCCCTTACCGATTTCGGCGACGCCAGGACCTTTCTGCGCTTCCGCGGGCGCTGCTGCTCCCAAAAGGAGGGCGCCCATGCCGGCCAATACGATTCTCGACATTGTTGTGTTCTCCAAGCCTCCCGGGCAACCACGCTACTCCCGGATCGAGGCTCCGCTATGCCCTCGGCCGATCTCCGCGCCGATCCAGAGTATCACGTTAAGCGCCTAGCCGGACGGCCAGCAGAGCGGAGTCTCGCGGGTCATGAAGGTTCCCGCTGCAAGCGACTCGTCCGGCTTCAATTGGCCGCGAGCGGTCGCAGCGGTCCGGCTGTCGTTCTTGAGGAGCGCGATGAGCAGAGACTGCTGCGCATCGTTCAGCTTCACGAATCTCGCGGCGAGACAGTCGCAGACCCCTGCCGGCGGCGTCAGTTCCTTGTCGCAATAGTTGCGGAGAACCTGCTGTTCCGCCTCGCCTGACTGGGCGGGCGCCACAGCCAACGACAACAGGAAAAGGCCGGCCCATGCTGCACTCTGTTTCATCATGCTTCTCCTTGAGCCGGCCCGCGGTCTCGATGGGGATTCCGCCGCGCGGGCTTTTGCGCCTGTCTTGATCAATACAACGTCGGCCCCAAGCGCGCTCGTTGCCGATTCCCGCCTGCGAACCGGTGAATCGGGCCAGGCTGCAGAACGCCGACACATGGAGGAACGCCGCTATCCTGGCCGCGGACCAACCCGCCTCAATGCAGGGCCGGAAAGAGGGCCGCGATCGCGACGCCGAGGGCGGCTGAGGCGGCGATCACCGGGATGGCTCCGAGGCGCCACCACAAGAGGGCGAGCACCGCCAGAGCGGAGAGCAGAAACGCGGCCGGGTTGAGGCTGCCCGGAACCGGGACGCGGAAGCTGAGCGGGCCGAGCGTGACCGGCTCGACCTCGCGGAACAGGGTATGGATCGCGAACCAGAGGGCGAGGTTGAGGATCACGCCGACCACCGCCGCGGTGATCGCCGCCAGCGCGCCGGCCAGCGCGCGGTTGCCGCGGAGCGCCTCGACGAAGGGCGCGCCGAGGAAGATCCAGAGAAAACAGGGGACGAAGGTCACCCAGGTGACGAGGAGGCCGCCGAGCGTCCCGGCAAGAAGCGGTGACAGTGCGCCGGGCGCGCGAAACGCTGCAAGGAAGCCGACGAACTGCACCACCATGATGAGCGGCCCGGGCGTCGTCTCCGCCATGCCGAGGCCGTCCAGCATTTCGCCCGGACGGAGCCAGCCATAGGTGTCGACCGCCTGTTGCGCGACATAGGCGAGCACCGCGTAGGCGCCGCCGAACGTCACCAGCGCCATCTTGGAGAAGAAGAGCGCGAGCGCCGAGAAGACATTTGCCGGCCCGAGCGCAAAGACGAGGCCGGCAACCGGAATCAGCCACAGGGCAAGGCAGACCGAAGCGGAGAGAAGTGCCTGGCGAACGCCCGGCCGCGCATGGTCGGGGATCGTGTCGCCGAGGAGGACGGCGTCCCCGCCGGCGCCGGCGGCCGGCGCGACGAAGTCGGAGAGCCCGGCGCGGCCGCCGGCAAATCCGGCGACCGCGGCGCCGACGATGATGAGCGGAAAGGGCACCGACAGAAAGAAGATCAGAACGAAGGCAAGCCCGGCGATGGCGAGCAGCACCGGGCCGCGCAGCGCCCGCCTGCCGACCCGGATCACGGCTTCCAGCACCACCGCCAGAACCGCGGCCTTGAGGCCGAAGAAAAGGCCGGCGACGATGCCGACATTGCCGAAGAGGACGTAGATCCAGCTGAGCGCCATGATCGCGATGGCGCCGGGGAGGACGAAGAGCACGCCGGCGATCACGCCGCCCGTCGTTCGATGCATCAGCCAGCCGATATAGGTGGCGAGCTGCTGCGCCTCGGGACCCGGCAGGAGCATGCAGTAATTGAGCGCATGCAGGAAGCGCCGCTCCGAAATCCAGCGCTTCTCGTCGACGACGATGCGGTGCATGACCGCGATCTGGCCCGCCGGGCCGCCGAAGCTGAGGAGCGCCACCCGCAACCAGACCCGGAAAGCTTCGCCGAGGCTGACGCCGCGATGCGCCGGATCGGCGCGAGCCGGCGCGTCGGACGGAACCCGGTCCACGCTCAGGCCGACGGCTTCTTTGACGGCCAGTTATGCGTCTCGGCGGTGGCGTCGCGGCACCATCGGTAGAAGGCGTCGTAGAGCGCGAAGCCGGCTTCGAGCTGATCGAGATCGTCGGCGTACATCCGCGACAGCCCGAGCGAGGCGGCGAGCAGTCCGGCCGCCTCCGGGGCGAGGTCGAGGCGGGCCGTGTCGGCGCCCCGCACGATGGTGGCAAGGTGCGCCAGCGGCGCCGAGGCAAGGCCGAATTCGTCGAGCATCGTGTCGAAGGTGCAGCGCTCGCCGCGGTGGCTCCAGAACGCACCTTCGATGTCGAAAGCGGTGGCGCCGAAGCGGTCGGCGACCGCGCCGACCTCCGCCGGCGAAACGAACAGGAACACCGCCGCCGGATCGACGAAGCGGCGGATCAGCCAGGGACAGGCGATGCGGTCGACCTTCGGCCGCTCGCGCGTCACCCAGATTGTGCGGCCTTGGCTGTCGCGCGGCGGGATCCTGGCGCTCTCGACGCTGGGGAAACCGGCGGCGAACCACGCCTCGACGCCGCCTTCCAGCGACTCGGCCGAGGCCCCGGCCTGGCGGAGCCACGCCGCCGCGCCCTGGCTCAGCTTCAGCCCGCGCTGGCAGACGACAACGACGGTCCGGCCGGCGAAATCGCCGGCCCATCGGGCGATGTCGGCGTGACTTCGCCGGGTTGCCGCGGGCACGATCCGCGGATCGGCGGCGAAATCCTCCTCGGTTCGCACATCGATGATTGCCGGGCACTTCGGCGTGCCGACAAGGCGCGCAAGCTTTTCAGCAGAAATGCTGTTCAGTGACGACACGGGCGCATCCTCAGGGTTGACGGGGGATGCGATGCTTCGGCGTGTCGCCTCGTGGGGAGATCGCGTTCCCCATATGCCGAGTTCAATCCCCGGCGGCCGGCCCTGTCAAGCCATACTAGAGTGCCGGCGTGTCCGGCGCGCGCAGGCGGTAGCCCACGCCGGTTTCGGTGGTGAGGTAGCGCGGCCGTTCGGGATCGTCCTCGATCTTCTGCCGCAGCTGGCGCACGTAGACGCGAAGATACTGCGCGTCGGTGAGCGGGTCCCACAATTCGGTGAGCAGGAACCGGTGGGTGAGGACCTTGCCGGCGTGCTGCACGAGAAGGCGGAGAAGCTCGTATTCCTTCGGCGACAGTTTCACTTCCTTCCCGTGCAGCCGGACGATGCGGCGGACGAGGTCGACCGACAGGTCGCCGATCCGGAAGACCGGACGCTCGCCCTGCACCTGGAGCCGGTGGCGCATCGCGGTGCGCATGCGGGCGAGCAGCTCTTCCATGCCGAACGGCTTGGTGACGTAGTCGTCGGCGCCGAGGTCGAGCGCCTCGACCTTGGAGCGCTCTTCGCCGCGGCTCGACAGAATGACGATCGGCACTTTCTCGTCGCGCGCCCGCAGCGCCTTCAGCAGATCGAGACCCTGCATGTCGGGGAGGCCGAGGTCGAGGATGACGAGATCGGGCGACGCCGCCATCAGTTCGAGCGCGGTTCTGGCATTCGGCGCTTCGAGGACCTGGTAGCCCTCGGTGCCGAGGCCCATCCGCAGGAGCTTGCGGATCGGTGGCTCGTCGTCGATGACGAGCACGCGGGGAGCGGGCGCGCTCATGCCGCGGCGTCGATCCGCCGGACCTCGTTCGCCACGGGAAGGCGCAACGAGAAGACCGCCCCGCGCCGGTCGACGCGGTTGGCGGCGGTCAGCGTTCCGTTCATCGCTTCGACGAAGCCGCGCGCGACGGCGAGACCGAGCCCGGTCCCGGCGCGGACCCGGTCGCCTTTTTCGACGCGATAGAACTTGTCGAAGATGCGCTCGAGGTCCGGCGTCGGTATCCCCTCGCCCTCGTCCATGAGCTGCAGGCAGACCACGCCCTTTTCGAGCCGGCCCTCCAGCCGGACAGCCGTCCCCGGATCGGTATAGCGCGAGGCGTTGTCGAGGAGGTTGAAGAGCGCCTGCTCGAAGAGCACCGCATCGATGTTGATCGGCGGCAGGTCCCGGGGAAGATCGATCTCGACCCGGTGGCCGGCAAGGATCTTTCCGGCGCGCGCCAGCGCCGAGCCGACGATCTCGCCGAGATCGTGGAGGGCGAGGTTGGGCGCGATCGCGCCCGATTCGAGGCGGGTCATGTCGAGGAGATTGGCGATGAAGCGGTTGAGGCGCTCGAGCTCGCCGATCGCGGTGGCGAGGAGCTCGGCCCGTTCGGCATCGCTGAGTTTCCCGGCAAGGTCGCGAAGCGAGGTTGCCGCCCCGAGCGCCCCGGCGAGCGGCGTCTTCAGGTCGTGCGAGATCGAGGTGAGCAACGCCGAGCGCAGCCGGTCGGCCTCGATGGTGCGCTTCGCCCGGTCCATGTCCTCGACCAGCTGGACCCGCTCGATGGCGAGCGCGGCCTGGTCGATCAGCGCGTCGAGCAGGCGCCGCTCGTCGGGCGACAGTATCGCGCCCTGCTTGTCGCGGTCGATGCCGGCGACGCCGATGGCGCCGCGGCTGGTGCGCATCGGCAGGAACAGGCGCCTGGCGCCGGGCAGGGTGTCGGAGCCGCGTCCCGCCGGGCGGTCGTTCTGCCAGGTCCACTTCGCCGCGGCGATATCCGCCTCGTCGAGCACGTCTTCCGGCGGATAGCCGGCGCGGACGGCGATCGTGTCCTGCTCGGGCAGGAGAAGGACGACGCGCACCTTCAGCATCAGCGCGATCTGGTAGGCGGTCGCCCAGAGAACGTCGTCGAGCGAGCCGGCGCCGGCGAGCTTGCGGCTGAAAACGTAAAGCGACTCGGTCATCCGGGCGCGGGCATTGGCGATCATCGCCTGGGTGCGGACGCGCGCGGCGAGATTGGACACCACGACCGCGATGATGGCGAAGGAACCGAAGGCGGCGACGTTGTTGGCGCTGGCGATGGTGAACGTGTAGAGCGGCGGCAGGAAGAAGAAATTGTAGCAGAGGGCCGACGCGACGCTGGCCAGAAGCGATGGCCACAGGCCGAAGCGGACCGCGACCGCAACGACCGAGGCAAGAAAGACGAGGTCGACGCTTTCGAGGCCGACCCAGGGCTGCAGCAGCTCGGCAATGGCAAGGGCCGCCGCCACCGCGAGGAGGGCGATCGTGTGCTCCGCCGACCGGAAGTTCCGCGCCGCGCCACCCGATCGCCCGGAGGGTCCCGCCGGCGCCGCGGCGGGTTCCTCGCCGGCGATGACGTGAACGCTGATATTGCCCGAATTGCGCACGAGGTCGTGGACGACCGAGCCGTTGATGATCTCGAACCAGCGCGAGCGGGTCGACTTGCCGACGACGATCTGCGTGATGTTGTTGGCGCGCGCGAAGGCGAGCACGTCGTCGGCGATCCGCCGGGCGCCGCCGGGCACGGTGACCGTGTCGGCACCGAGCGCCTGGGCGAGCCGGAGCGTTTCCGCCAGCCGGTTGCGCTCCCGCTCGGAAAGCTGAAGGGTCCGCCGCGTCTCGACGCTGAGCGCGGTGAAGGGGGCGTGCAGCCGGTCGGCGAGGCGCTTGGCGTAGCGGACGAGGCCGGCCGCGCGCGGGTCTTCGCTGACGCAGGCGAGGATGCGTTCGCCGGCCGCCCACGGACCGGCAATGGCGTGCGCCTGCATGTGCGTCAGAAGCTGGTCGTCGACGCGGTCCGCGGTCCGCCGAAGCGCCAGTTCGCGCAGCGCCGTCAGGTTGCCCGGCGAGAAATAGTTGGTCAGCGCCCGCTCGGCCTGTCTCGGCACATAGACCTTGCCCTCGCGCAGCCGCTGGATGAGATCGTCGGGCGTGAGGTCGACCAGTTCGACCGCATCGGCGCGGTCGAGGATCGCGTCGGGCACGGTCTCGCGCACCCGCACGCCCGTGATCTGCGCGACCACGTCGTTGAGGCTTTCGATGTGCTGGATGTTGAGCGTCGTATAGACGTCGATCCCGGCATTGAGCAGTTCCTCGACGTCGAGGTAGCGCTTCGGGTGCCGGCTCCCCGGCGCGTTGGTGTGGGCAAGCTCGTCGACCAGCGCGATCTGCGGCCGGCGGGCAAGCAGGCCGTCAAGGTCCATCTCCTCCAGCACCTGGCTGCCGTAGCGGAGCGGCTTTCGCGGCAGCACTTCCAGGCCGGCGAGCAGCGCTTCCGTTTCCTTCCGGCCATGCGTCTCGACGAGGCCGGCGACCACGTCGGCGCCCTCGCGCACCCGCGCGCGGCCGGACTGGAGCATCTCATAGGTCTTGCCCACCCCGGGAGCGGCGCCGACGAAGATCTTCAGGCGCCCGCGCCGCGGGGCTTCCCGTTCCGCCTCCTTGAGGAGGGCTTCCGGCGAGGGACGGGGATCGTCCTGGTCGCGTCGCTGGTCAGACATGCGGTCCCGGCCGACTGCCTATTTGGCGCTTGCCGCTCCGTCGAGGGCGAGGTTGAGGGCAAGCACGTTGACCCGCGGTTCGCCGAGGACGCCGAGGAACGGGGCCTCGACATGATCGGCTACCAGCTTGCGGACCTGATCTTCGGCCATGTTGCGCGCCTTGGCAACGCGCGGCACCTGGAAGTAGGCGCTGTCCGGCGAAATGTCCGGGTCGAGGCCGCTGCCCGAGGCTGTGACGAGGTCGACCGGCACCGCCTTGCCGGGATTCTCGGCCTTCAGTCTGTCGACGTCGGCCTTCATCCGTGCGGCCAGCTTCTCGTTGGTCGGCCCGAGGTTCGAGCCGCCCGAGGACGCGGCGTCGTAGCCGCTGCCGGCGGCCGACGGACGTCCGTGAAAATAGCCGTCGCCGGTGAACATCTGCCCGATCAGGGCCGAGCCGACGATCTTGCCGTTGCGCTCGATGAGACTGCCGTTGGCCTCGCTTGGGAACAGCACCTGGGCAATCCCGGTAACCGCCAGCGGATAGGCGAGCCCGGTGATCGCGGTGAGCGCGAGGAGGAAGACGATGGCGGGGCGGATTTGCTTGAGCATGGTCCGGTGCCTCAGGCGAGGTGAAGGGCGGTGACGACGATGTCGATCGCCTTGATGCCGATGAAGGGAACGATGACGCCGCCGAGCCCGTAGACGAGGAGGTTGCGGCGGAGGAGCGGGCCGGCGCCGATGGCCCGGTAGGCGACCCCGCGGAGCGCCAGCGGTATGAGCGCGACGATGACCAGCGCGTTGAAGATGATCGCCGACAGGATGGCGCTCTCCGAACTGCCGAGGTCCATGACGTTGAGCGCTCTGAGCTGCGGATAGAAGGCCATGAACATGGCCGGAATGATCGCGAAATACTTGGCGACGTCGTTGGCGATCGAGAACGTGGTGAGCGCGCCGCGCGTCATCAGGAGCTGCTTGCCGATCTCGACGACCTCGATGAGCTTGGTCGGATTGGAGTCGAGGTCGACCATGTTGCCGGCCTCGCGCGCCGCCTGCGTGCCGGTATTCATGGCGACGCCGACATCGGCCTGGGCGAGGGCAGGGGCGTCGTTGGTGCCGTCGCCGCACATGGCAACGAGCTTGCCCTTGGCCTGTTCCTCGCGGATGAGGCGGAGCTTGTCCTCGGGCGTGGCCTGGGCGAGGAAGTCGTCGACGCCTGCCTCGGCGGCGATGGCGGCGGCGGTCATCGGGTTGTCGCCGGTGATCATGACCGTGCGGATGCCCATCCGCCGCAGTTCGGCGAACCGTTCGCGGATGCCGCGCTTGACGATGTCCTTGAGGTGGACGACGCCGAGCAACCGGCCGTCCCTGGCGACCGCGAGCGGGGTCCCGCCGGACTTGGCGATGGTCTCGGCGATCTGCTGGATTTCGCGGCGGGCCGCCGGGCTGACCGGCGTCGTCCGCGAGCCGCCGCTGCCCGCCGGCGAGTTGAGGAACGCAAGGATCGCGTCGACGGCGCCTTTGCGGATCGTGGAATCCTCGAAGTCGACGCCGCTCATCCGGCTTTGCGCGGTGAACGGAACGAAGGCCGCCCTGGTCTCGGCCAGATCGCGCCCGCGGATGCCGTATTTCTCCTTGGCGAGGACGACGATCGAGCGTCCTTCCGGCGTTTCGTCGGCGAGCGAGGCGAGCTGCGCCGCATCGGCAAGGTCGCGCTCGCCGACCCCGCCGACCGGGTGGAATTCCGTCGCCTGGCGGTTGCCGAGCGTGATCGTGCCTGTCTTGTCGAGGAGAAGCGTGTCGACGTCCCCCGCCGCTTCCACCGCGCGGCCGGAGAGGGCGAGAACGTTGAAACGGACGAGCCGGTCCATGCCGGCAATGCCGATTGCCGAAAGGAGCGCGCCGATGGTGGTCGGGATGAGGGTGACGAAGAGGGCGACGAGGACGATGATCGAGACCGCGCCCCCGGCATAGGCGGCGTAGCTCGGGATGGTCGCGGTCGCGAACACGAAGATGATGGTGAGGCCGGCGAGCAGGATGTTGAGCGCGATCTCGTTCGGCGTCTTCTGCCTTTCCGCGCCTTCGACGAGGCCGATCATCCGGTCGAGGAAGGTCGAGCCCTGGCTGGCGGTGATGCGCACGACTATCCGGTCGGAGATGACGGTCGTGCCGCCGGTGACCGCCGAACGGTCGCCGCCCGATTCGCGGATGACCGGCGCCGACTCGCCGGTGATTGCGGCCTCGTTCACCGATGCCATCCCCTCGACGACTTCGCCGTCGCTGGGAATCACATCGCCCGCTTCCACCAGGACCAGGTCGCCGACCTTGAGGTCTTCCGCCGCGACGCCTTCGTAAAGTTCATTGTTGCCGGGCACGAGCAGCCGCTTGGCGCGTGTCTCGCTGCGCGTCTGGCGCAGCGCATCGGCCTGCGCCTTGCCGCGCCCTTCCGCCACCGCCTCGGCAAAATTGGCGAAGAGCACGGTTGTCCAGAGCCACAGCGTGACCTGCAGCTCGAAGCCGATCTGCCCGCCGCCGATGGCGATGTCGCGAACAAGGATGACCGTGGTGAGCGCGGTCACGATTTCGAGGACGAACATCACCGGATTGCGGATGAGCGTCCGCGGATCGAGCTTGGCGAAGGCCGCAGCCACGGCCGGCCAGACGATCTTCGGATCGGTGAGGGTCGAGGTCGACGACCGCTTGCGGGAAATGGGCATGTCCATGGCAGTGGTTCCGCTGAAGACCGGTCAGTGGGCGGCGCTTGCGGCCATCGCGAGGTGCTCCGCGATCGGGCCGAGCGAGAGAGCCGGGAAGAAGGTGAGGCCGCCCACGATCAGCACCACGCCGACGATGAGGCCGACGAACAGCGGGCCGGTCGTCGGGAATGTGCCGGCCGAGGGCGCCACGACCTTCTTCCG
>DASRGK010000138.1:0-56601 GCA_035651055.1 Bauldia sp. | reverse complement strand
TAAACGCGGTTGATCTTGCCGAGGAACGTCGCCGGCACGTCGGGGGCGGGCGCGAAGCCGTCGTCCGGCCGGGCAAGCGCATTGCGCGACACCGGCTTCACCAGGTACGGCGTGACGATGATGACGAGCTCGGTCTCGGCGCGCTGGTAGTCGCGGCTGCGGAAGAGCGTGCCGAGGACGGGCAGCTTCTTCAGGCCGGGCAGGCCGGAGAGGGACTGGCGCACGTCGTCCTGGAGGAGGCCGCCCATCACCATGGCGCCGCCGGAAGGCAGCTCCATCGTGGTCTCGGCGCGGCGGACCTTGAGGGACGGGATCGAGGTGCCGGCAAGCTGCAGGGAGCCGTCCTGGGAGAGTTCGGAGACCTCGGTTTTCACCCGCAGGCTGATGCGGCCTTCGGAGAGCACGACCGGGGTGAAGGCAAGCGCCACGCCGAACTGCTTGAACTCGATGGTGACCATGCCGTTGGCGTCGCGGCCGGTCGGCACGGGGAACTCGCCGCCGGCGAGGAACGAGGCCGACTCGCCGGAGATCGCGGTCAGGGTCGGCTCGGCGAGGGTGCGGAAGAGGCCGGTCTGCTCGAGCGCCTTGATGGTGGCGCCGATCGAGCGGCGGGCCGAGAGCGTCGAGGTCGGGTCGCCGCCGTAGTCGGGAACGACGATGTTGTCGATGTAGTTGCCGCTGACGGCAGACGACGGCGCGCCGTTGACCGGGAAGGCGTTGTGGGTCGCGCCGGAGAGAACGAGCTTGCCGAGATTGAAGTTCTCGAGGTTCCAGTCGATGCCGAGCTGCTTGATCGCGGAGCGTTGCACCTCGGCGACCGTGACCTTGAGGTGGACCTGGTCCTCGCCTTCGATGGTGAGGAGGTTGATCACCTTCGGCTTCTGCGCGGTGGTGGCATCCTGGGCGGTGGCCGAGGCGACGATGGTGAACGAGTTGGTCGCGCCGGCGGCCGCCGGCGTCGAGCCGGACGAGGTAGTGGCGCTCGAGGAGGCCGCGCCGCCGACAAAGGCGTTGGCAAGGTCCTCCGCCCGCCGCGAGTCGCTGGCATTCTTGACGCTGCCGGACAGGATGATGTTGTCGCTCAGCACCTCGACCGTGATGGCCGAATCCGGAATCAGCTTGTGGAGGAGCGCGTCGAGGTCGACGCCGTCGCGCTCGACCGCCAGGTCGAGCGTCACGATCTGCTGCCCGGCCCGGTCGAAGACGATGACGTTCGACTGGCCGATCGCGATGCCGGTCAGGTAGATGCGCCGCGGCGTGCGGATCACCGCGTCGGCGATCGCCGGATTGGACACCAGCACGTCGCGCGCGTCGCGCGGCAGGTCGATCACGATCGACTTGTTGAGCCCGAGTTGGACCGCTTTGGTGACGGGAGCACCGGTGACGATTTCCTCGTCGGCCAGCGCCGGGGCGGAAAGCGCGGCACCCACCAGGCCTGCGGCAGCGAAGGCCGCGGCGGCGAGTGTCAGCTTGCTCATGAACCGGTCGAACATTTCCCTAAACCCCTTGCTTGGCCGCTGCGTTGTGTCAGCGCGCCCTTCCCCGCCTAGCGAAGCCCGGTGACCTCGCGAGCCACTCCGTTGCGGACGACGGTCACCGATCCGTTCTTCTTGGTGCCGCCGATCAGGTGAACCGCGTCGCTGGCGGCGTCGCTCGGCTTGGCGTCGCCGTCGGCGATGCTGCGCAGCGCCAGCGTCAGGCGATCGGTGATCTGCTGGGCGACGCTGAGGATCTGCGCCTGCTGCGGCGACAGTTCGAGCGTCGCGGTCTGGCCGACGACGACCTTCTCGCCGTTCTTCTCCTCGATGGTCTGGTCGATGGCGAGAACGCGGACGTTGTTGAGGATCGTCTCGGTGACGTATTGCGGCGGGCCGCCATTCTCGGTCGACGCCGTTTGCCGCGTCATGATCACGTCGACGCGGTCGTTGGGCAGGATGAAGCCGCCGGCGCTGGTGTCGGCGGCGATCTTGGTGGCCACCGCACGCTTACCGGGCGGCAGGATGGCCGACATGAAGCCGCGGTCGGAATGGATCAGCTTGGACGCGTTGATCGGCTCGCCGGAATAGATCGCGGCGCGGGCGATCGAGCCGTTGACCTTGTTGAGCGCATCCGGGTCGGAAGCGCGCGTGATGTAGGTCGGAGCGAGCGCGGTGCTCGGCCAGTCGCGCCATTCGACCATCCCGTTCTCGACGGTCTTGCCCATCGGGATGTCGTTCGTGGCGACCAGAATCTGGACGCCGGTCGGCGCCTCGACGGCGGCGACAGGCGGTTCGTTCGGCGTCGATGTCAGGTTCAGCGCCAGGAATGCCGCGACCAGGCCGGCAACCAGGGCGACCGCCAGAACGACAACGCGTGAGAATCTCATGGCGCTCTAACCTCGGGTCGGGACGATCTAGTCGAGCCTTACTCAGTAATGTCGCCCGTCAATCGTGTACTTATGGTTAACCAGACGTGAGAAAACTTAACTAACAAAGGGTTATCGGCGTGCGCGGCGCCGCATGATCTGGCCGAAACACATGCATCCGAAGCGACCGGTCCGCGTGGCGCCGAAGCCCGAAGCGGTTGTCAGCCTGCCGCCATCCGCAGCCAGACCGTGTGCGGATAGATGGCGAGCCCGGCCGCGGCCAGCGCCACGCCGTAAGGCACCCCGGCGCCCTCATCGTGCAATCGCTGCACCCACGGCACGCGAATCGCGAAGGCCGGCAGGACCGAGCGGCGGAAGAGGATGATGAGCACCGTCAGGACCCCGCCGAAGATTGCTGCCAGCGACAGGTATTCGACGAGATCGTTCCAGCCGATCCACAGGCCTGCCGCCGCGGCGAGCTTGGCGTCGCCGCCGCCGATCCAGCCGAGCGTGAAGAGGAGAAAGCCGGCGGCGAGGACCGCGGCGCCTGCCGCGACATGAAGCCCCACCGCTTCCCAGGTCAGCCCGGCGACCGGCGCCAGCACCGCGAAGGCAAGCGCCAGAGCCAGCGCAAGCTTGTTGGAGATCGTCATGGTCAGCAGATCAGAGGCGGCGGCGTAGGCCATCGCCAGCGGAAACGCTGCAAACAAGACGTATTGGACGATCGTGGCAAACAATGCCTGATCTCCCGTGACCCTCGCGGTAAGAGTTAGTCAGGAATGATTAAGCGCTTCTAAACGCGCGCCGGATCGGGCGGTTGACCCGCAGGGATCCGGGCGGGCCGCCGGAGCGAAACCGGACGGGGAGGAGAAGTACGTCCTCGCCGCGGACCGGCGTTCAACTCGCCGGGCCGTTGATCTTGGTGGAGACGGCGTTGAAGGTCGAATTGAGCTTCGTCCCCAGCGTCGTCGCGCCAAGGATAACGGCGATGCTGATCAAGGTCGCGATGAGGGCGTATTCGATGCTCGTGACGCCGGTTTCATCCTTAAGGAATCGCCTGAGCCAATTGCGCATCGTCACCAGGTCCCCTCCGAATCACGCCTCGCCCGCTCGCTCGGCGTCGATGCCATCCGTCCCTGCAATGAGACGGGCGGGAAGCATCTGTCTGGCCTGTGGTCAGACCGATGCGCCCGCCCGTTTTCTCGGTCACGCCGGTCTGCCGGCGTGACGCCTTTCATCAGTCGAGGCTTCGGACGTCTCGGGCCGTTCAGCGGTTAGCTGGACGGGCCGTTGATCGAGCCGGAGATGGCGTTGAAGGTGCTGTTGAGCTTGGTGCCGAGGGTCGTGGCGCCAAGAATGATGGCGACGCCGATCAGCGAGGCGATGAGGCCGTATTCGATGGCCGTGGCGCCCGACTCATCCTTCGCGAAACGCTTGAACAGGTTCTTCATGGGTGACTCCTTCACTCCGCGTGGGTAACTGCAATGGCTCGGTCGTCCGCAGCTTCTTCTTTGGTTGGCCGTAACCGTGGATGACCGTACCCGCAAAGTTTTGAAGGTTAGTTAATATCCGGGGGCCTGATTCAGGCTAGAAATCATAATCCGTTAATAGTAAACCTTCCGTTATATCTGCATAGATTTGCAAACAAAGCGATTTTCATTCTGCGTTTTTTGTTGAACTAATATTTACTCTGCCTCGAAGCTAAAGTTTAACTCTGCCGAAACTCGCCCATCTTGGATCGACAACTCGATCATAGACGGTCGCGATGGTGAGGCGGCTGGGGCACTTAAGCCTTCATTCACCATTATTCGTCAGGGTTTCCGCAGATTCAGCCAGAAGAGGCGTGCGCCATGCAGGTCGAACGGAAGGTATTGCAAGCCGGCATCGTCGCCGCGCTCCTGGCTTTTGTCCCGGCCGCCGGCCTCGCCGGCGAGCCGATCACGGTCATCGTCGACCGCGCCAAGGTCATGCACGTCTCGCGTCCCGCCGATGTTGTGATCATCGGCAACCCGGCAATCGCCGATGCGACGATCCAGGACAATCAGACGCTCATCATCACCGGCCGGAGCTTCGGCACCACCAACCTCATCGTTCTCGACTCGGCCGGCAACGCCATCGCCGACGAGAACATCACGGTCCAGGCAGCCAATGACGACGTGGTGACGATCTACAAGCGCGCCTCCCGGCAGACCTATAGCTGCACGCCGGACTGCTCGCCGGTGGTCACCATCGGCGACAATTCGGAAGCCTTCAGCACGACGCGTGACCAGGTCAACGCGCACAGCTCGCTGTCGAGCGACGCCTCCGCGAAGTAGCCGCGGCAACATCGTTACCGAAGCGTTACCGGGACCTTTCGGTTTTTCCGGAAGGGGGGCAACGCTTCTTCAATCGCTGGCTGTCAGCATGAATTCCGGTTGGGCACCCGGTACCGACCCGACCCCTATTGCCCGCAGGTGAAAAGAATGGCGCTCAGGATGCAGATCGGCAGGTTCTCGATCCGCCTCGCGATGCGCTCCTCGCCTTGCCGTTTTCGCCGCGACCAGTCCGGCGCCACCGCGGTCGAGTTCGGTCTTCTCGCCCTGCCCTTCTTTGCGCTGCTGATGGCGATCATCCAGGTCGCGATGGTTTTCTTCGCGACGCAGGCGATGGAGACCGGCGTGCTCAACGCCTCCCGCCTCATCCGGACGGGTCAGGCGCAGCAACAGAGCATGAGCGCCGCCACCTTCAAGCAGAAGATCTGCGATGCCGCCGGCATCCTCTTCGTCAACTGCACCTCCAACCTGGTCCTCGACGTGCGGACCTATTCGACCTTCGGCAGCGTCGACCTCGCGCCGCCGGTCGACAGTAACGGCAACCTGATCACGACCTGGACCTTCTCCCCCGGCAGCGGCAGCAGCATCGTCGTGGTGCGCGCGTTCTACGAATGGCCGGTGTGGAGCAAGCTGCTCAGCTTCAACCTGTCCAATCTCAACGACGGCAATCACCTGATCGCCGCGGTCACCGCCTTCCGCAACGAGCCCTTCCCATGGTGAGCCTCGCGCGTCTTTCCCGGATCTGGCGTTTCCGCCGCGATCAGGCCGGCGTCTCGGCGGTCGAATTCGCGCTGATCCTGCCGCTGATGCTCGCCCTCTTCTTCGGCGGCGCAGAGCTCTCCGACGCGCTCACCATCAACCGCAAGGTCAGCCACGTCACCTCGGCGCTCAGCGACCTCGTCACGCAGTCGAAGTCGCTCAGCGACGCCGACATGAGCAACATTCTGGACGCGGCGAGCGCGGTGATCACGCCCTATTCGACCAGCAACCTCAAGATCAAGGTGACGCAGATCAAGATCGATGCCACCAGCAAGGCAACGGTCTCGTGGAGCGATGCCCGTAATGATACGCCGCTCACCGTCGGCGCGACGGTCACGACGATTCCGAGCGCCCTCCTCGTCGCCAATTCGTACCTGATCATGACCGAGGTCCACTACTCGTATAAGCCGACCATCGGCTACGTCATGACCGGGACGTTCGACCTCACCGACAAGTTCTACCTGCGGCCGCGCGTCAGCGATTTCGTGGCGCGCACCTGAGAAGGCGGCCTGTCCGCTGAAGGGGCCGAGCCCTTCGGCACCTGCGAGCGAGGGTCACGGGGATCGTCTTCCTTTTCTGCCACGGGCAAGCCGCCGACCTCGGCGCCCGGCGCGCTCCGGCTTTTCCGTCTCAGAAGACGCGCGGTACCAGGCGCCAGCGCACCCGCTCGCGGAATTCCCGATAGATGTCGTCGTCGGTGAGGAGCCTCTCCTCCGCCAGCAGGCGGGCGATCTGGAACGCGAAGGCGATCGCATAGACGGCGGAGTTCCACAGCGTCGGATTGGTCAGCAGGAACGCCACCCAGGTCATCATGTAAGCGATGTACATGGGATGGCGGACGAAGTTGTAAGGCCCGCCGGTGGTGATGCCGCGGTTGGCGGCAACGATGCCGAAGTTGCGGCGAAGCGTCAGCTTGGCGGCTACCTGGAGGGCGAGCCCGCAGAGGGTCAGAATCACGCAGAGGATCGGCGGAACCAGCGGCGCCACCTCGTCCGGCTGGGCGAAGAGCGGCGCCGCGGTGGCGACGAAAGCGAGGATCCAGTCGACGGGATTGAGCGACATCGTCCGGGCCGGCCGGCGGATCAGGACGAAGATCACCACCAGGCTTTCCGAGACGACGAGAACGAGATTGATGACAAGGCCGGTCGCGAGGAACGAGGCGACCATCCGGTAGACGAAGAAGGCAAAGAGCGACGCGACGACCACGCGCTCGATCAGATCGAGCGCCGGCACCAGGTTGCGGACCGGCAGTGCCGGCTCGGGGTGGATCGGCGCAGCCGTCATCGGGGGAACTCCACTTCGCTGACGGAAACGGTTAGCCGGGATGGGCTAATATTCCGTCAAGGAATTGGCGCCAATTCAACCTTCAGGGCTGGGCCGCCGCGGTCTCGGCAACGAGTTCGGTCAGCGGAGCGTAGAGGTCCGCCTCGGGCGCGGCGAAGCCGCCGGCGCCGAAGCCGGAAAGGTCGACCGCGTCGAGCGCGTCGTGGTCCTCGAGCATCATCGACTGGAGCGCGTCCGAGATCAGCTTCTTCAGTTCGTCCGGCATGTCGGTGCGCACCACGTGCGGACCGAACGGGATGAGCGGGGAGCGCCAGACGACCCGGAAACTCCCCGCCTCCAGCCGGCCGGAACGGACGAGGTTGGCGAGCACGCCGAAATCGAACCCGGTTTCCGAGGGTCCGGCGGCGCTCGACCAGGCGACCGCAATGTCGGCGCTGCCGTCGAAGAGGCTCATCACCGCCTCCTCCGGGTTGGCTTTCGGCACGATGGCGGCGAAGAACTTCTCCGGCGCGATGCCCTCGTGGCTGAAGGCGCGCATCGGGATCAGCCTGCCGGCGACCGAGTCCGGCCCCGAGACGGCGAGGCGCAGGCCGCGGGCATCGGCGAGCGCCTTCACCGGGCTCTCCGTCCGCACCACGAGGACGGAATGAAAGCCGAGCGCCCCGTCGGCGGCGACCGGCGCGGCGATCGGTTCGACGCACTTGCAGGCGGCCGCCGCGGTCGCATAGCTCGCGGCGCTGTGGATCGCATATTGCACGCGGCCGCCGGTCTGGTCGGCGATGAGGCCGTCGAGCGTTTCCGCCGGGACAAGCTCCACCGGCAGGCCGAGATGGGTCTCGAGATAGGCCCGGAACGGCTGCAGCTGCGCGATGCGGTAGGCGGCGTTGTTGCCGACGAAGACACCTACCCGGAGAACCGCGATTTCGTCGCGCCACTCGGCGCTCGCGGAAAGCGGCGCAAGCGCGACGAGCGCGAGCCAGAGCCAAAGACGCATTGACCGAATCTCTTTTCTGCCGTCGCCGCCGCCCATGCTGCCCGATCGGCCCGCCAACCGGAAGGATGCCGGCTGGCGCCGGCGTCCGCGACCTCAGTTCCGCGAGAAGGTGAAGGTCGTGGTCTGCCGGTAGGTCTGGCCGGGCCGCAGGACCGGGCTCGGGAAGTTGGCGTGATTGATCGCGTCGGGGAAGAATTGGGGCTCGAAACAGCAGCCGCCGTTGACGGGATATTTCCGGCCATCCAGCCCCGGCACGGTCACGTTCATGCTCACCCCGTCGTAGAACTGGACTCCCGGCTCGGTCGATGCGACGTCGAGGGCGATCCCGCTCTTCGGCGACATCAGCCGCGCATGGCGGTGGGGCGTTCCGCTCTTCTTCCGGTCGACGACGTAGTTGATGTCGAAGACGAAGCGGACGCCGTTCCGCACGAGGCGGATCGGCCGCATGGCGCGGAGGTCGTAATCGGTGCCGGCAACCGACAGGATCTCTCCGGTCGGGATCTTGTCGGCGTCGAACGGGGTATAGGCGCCGGCGAATATCTGGACTCGGTGGTCGAGAATGTCGGGAGAGCCGTCGAGGTTGAAGTATGAGTGCTGCGCGAGGTTGACGATGGTCGGCGCGTCGGTCGTCGCCTCCGCTTCCATCTTGATCGTCCCCTCTCCTTCCGCGGTGTAGCGGACGAAGGCCTCGACCGTGCCGGGATAGCCCTCCTCGCCGTCCGGGCTGGTGAGGCCGAGGGTGATGCTGTGGGCGTCGCTCGATACAAGCCGCCAGTTCCGCCGGCCGAACCCGTTCGGGCCGCCGTGCAGCTGGTTCCCGTTCTCGTTCGGGGTCAGCTGGTAGGTCTTGCCGTCGAGCGTGAAGCGGGCGTGGCCGATGCGGTTGGCGCAGCGGCCGACGACCGCCCCGAAATAGGGAGAGTGGTTGAGGTAGTCGTCGAGCCTGTCGAAGCCGAGCACCAGCGGATGGGGGACGCCCGCCAGCCGCACGTCGCGGATGATCGCGCCGAGCGTGATCACCTTGGCGGTGAGGTCGCCGGAGGCAATCGTGACCTCCTCGACCTCCTCGCCGTTTGCAAGGATTCCAAATCGTTGTGCCGCCATGACGGCTGAGCCCCCCTTTGACGCGGTTTAGAGTTCTAGTCGAGCCGGTCCGGCGCCACCAGCCTCGGCCATTACCGCAAGGGCCGAATTGCCGATGTCTCAGATCGTCTGGTTGTAGGTTCCGACTTGCTTGTGCTCGCGCAGCACCGCATCGACCGCGCCGAACATTTCCTTCAGGCGAGCCTCGGAGACCGGGCTCTCGATCACCACCACCAGTTCCGGCTTGTTCGAGGAGGCGCGCACCAGCCCCCAGGTGCCGTCGTCGGTGACGACGCGCACGCCATTCACCGTAATCAGGTCGACGATCGCATGCCCGCCGACCTTCTCGCCCTTCTGCTTCATCGCCTCGAAGCGCGCCTTCACCTTGTCGGCGATGCCGTATTTCACCTCGTCGGGACAATGCGCCGACATCGTCGGCGAGCCCCAGGTCTTGGGCAGCGCCTCCTTGAGGTCGGCCATCGTCTTCCCGGGATTGCGGTCGAGCATGTCGAGGATGGCGAGCGCCGAGACGAAGCCGTCGTCGTAGCCGCGGCCGATCGGCTTGTTGAAGAAGTAGTGGCCCGACTTCTCGAAGCCGGCGATTGCCGAAAGCTCGTTCACCCGCCGCTTGATGTAGGAATGGCCGGTCTTCCAGTAGTCGGTCCTGGCGTTGTTCTTCTTCAGCACCGGGTCGATGGCGTAGATGCCGGTCGACTTCACGTCGACGACGAAGGTCGAGCCGGGATAGAGCGCCGAGATGTCCCGGGAGAGCATGACGCCCACCTTGTCGGCGAAGATTTCCTCGCCGGTATTGTCGATGACGCCGCAGCGGTCGCCGTCGCCGTCGAAGCCGAGCCCGACCTCGGCCTTCTCGGCGAGCACGCGCTTCGACATCGCGTGCAGCATTTCGAGGTCTTCCGGGTTCGGATTGTAGTGCGGGAAGGTGTAGTCGAGGCCGGTATCCATCGGGATCACCTCGGCGCCGATCGCCGTCAGTATCCGCTCGGCGAAAGCGCCCGCGGTGCCGTTGCCGCAGGCGGCGACCACCTTGATCCGCCGCTTCAGCTTCGGCCGGTTGGTGAGGTCGGCGATGTACTTCTCGGCGAATCCGTCCTCGAAAATGTACTCGCCGCCGCCCTTCAGGTCGTAGGAGGCGGCGAAGACGATCTCCTTCAGCCGGGTGATTTCCTCCGGCCCGAAGGTCACCGGCCGGCGCGAGCCCATCTTCACGCCGGTCCAGCCGTTCTCGTTGTGGGAGGCGGTAACCTGCGCCACCGCCGGCACGTCCAGGGCGAACTGGGCGAAATAGGCCATCGGCGTCACCGCGAGGCCGATGTCGTGGACCTTGCAGCCGGCGGCCATCAGGCCGGTGGCGAGCGCGAGCTTGATCGAGGAGGAATAGGCCCGGTAGTCGTGGCCGACGATCACCTCGCGCTTGACGCCGAATTCGCCGAGCAGGGTGCCGATCCCCATGCCGAGCGCGGTCACGCCGACGAGGTTGAGTTCGGGCGCGGTCTTGTGCCCGGGAACGCCAAACCACCAGCGCGCATCATATTCGCGGAAGCCGGTCGCCTTGATGAGCGGCTTGACCTCGAATTCGTAGGTGTTGGGACGGAGATCTGCGGCGGGCTTGGGGAACATGGAACGGCATCCCTGTTGGCTCACCCAAGGTCATAACAGAGGCGGCCGGGCCGTTCCAAGGAGCGATCCGTCACGAAATGTCGTTGAAACGCTACGGAAACGGTCCCCCGACGCCGGCCCGCGCCGGCCCGGCACCTTCGCGCCTACTGCGCCAGGACGAGCTGCTCGCCGCCGGCGGTGTATTTCAGCTTGTTGAGAAAGCTCATGCCGAGCAGGTCGATGTCGAATCCGCCGCCGCCCACGACCACAGCCTCGACGTTGCGGACATGGATCGGACCGACCGTGACCTCGGAGAGCGTCACCGGCGCGGCGCCGACGACTCCGTTCGCCGTTCCGATCCGGACGACGAACCTGCCCGGATCGAGGCGGATGCCGAGGCGCCGGGCGGTCGCCTCGCTCAGCGCCACATAGGTGGCGCCGGTGTCGATCAGCATCGGCACGCTGTGCCCGTTGATCACCGCCTCGACGCTGTAATGGCCGAAGGCATCGGCAGATACCGCGATCACCTTCTTGTACCCGGCAGGCGCATCGGCGGGCGCCTCCGCGACGACCGATTTAGCCGCCGTCGGCTTCTGCGACAGCATGTTGGGGGCGAGCGTCCCGATGATGGCGACGCCGGCGGCGAAGGTGACGATCCGGGTTAGCACGGGTCCGCTCCCGAGAAGGAAATCCGGCGGCGGATATGCCGGATCTCTCCCTAAGGATTGTGCAAAAAGAGCCGGGCGCGGTGGCCCACCCCTGCTTTCTTCCTTAAGCCGCGGTTAACGGCCGGCCCGCTGCCCCGGACTGTCGCGCTAGAGCCAGCCGCCGTCGGCGACGATGTTCTGGTTGGCGATCGCCCCGGACTCGTCCGAGGCGAGGAAGAGCACCAGCCGGGACATGTCGTCGGGGTAGAGCTTCCGCTTCACCACCTGATCCTTCATCAGCTGCTCTTCCTTCTCCGGCGTCAGCCAGAGCGTCTGCTGGCGCTCGGTCATGATCCAGCCGGGCGCGACCGTGTTGAGGCGGATGTTGTACTGCCCCAGTTCGCGCGACAGGCCGCGGGTCATGCCATAGACCGCCGCCTTCGCCGCCGCATAGACCGGGAGCCCGGAGAAGCCGAGCAGCCAGGTCGCCGACGTCATGTTCACGATCGAGCCGCCGCCCGCCTTCTTCATGTCCGGCAGCACGGCCTGGATGGTGAAGAACTGATGCTTCAGGTTCACGGCGATGCGGTCGTCGAAATATTCCGGGGTGAGATCCTCGATATTGTGCCGCTCGTCGTGCGCGGCATTGTTGATGAGGATGGTGATCGGGCCGAGCGCCTTGCGGATATTGGCGATCGCCTTCCTGAGCGCCTCGATGTCGGTGAGGTCGGCGATCTCGTGATGGACCTTCTGCTTCTTCTTGGCGAGCCTCGCCGCAAGCGCCTTCGACTCCTTCTCCTTGATGTCGATGAACCCGACCTTCGCGCCCTGCGCGGCGAAATGGGTGACGATCGACTCGCCGATGCCGCTGCCGCCGCCGGTGACCAGCACGGTGCGGCCCTTCAGGCTCGGATAGATGGCGCAGTATTTCACGTCTCGCTCTCCTCAGGCTTCGCCGGCATCGGCGATGATGTTCTGGTTGGTGATCGCAGCCGACTCGTCGGACGCGTAGAAGAGGACCACGCGCGCCATGTCCGCGACCGTCAGCCGGCGTTTCAGCGCCTGGCGCTGCATCTGGCGCTCCTCGGCCTCCGGTGACCACCACAGCTTCAGCTGGCGCTCGGTCAGTACCCAGCCGGGCGCGATCGAATTGATCCGGATGTTGTGCTGGCCGAGGTCGCGGGCGAGGCCGCGCACCAGGCCGTAGGTGGCCGACTTGGCGGCGACATAAACCGGCATGCCGGGGCTGGCGACGACCCAGGAGCCCGAAGTGATGTTGACGATCGAGCCGCCGCCCGCCTGCTTCATGTCCGGCACGACCGCCTGGACGCAGAAGAAGAAGTGCCTGAGGTTGACCGCGATCCGGTTGTCGAAATATTCCGGCGTCACGTCCTCGAGCTTGTGCCGCTCGTCGTGCGCGGCGTTGTTGACCAGCACCGTGATCGGCCCGAAGGCCTTCTGGATATTGGCGATCGCCTGCCTGAGGGCGGCGATGTCGGTGAGGTCGGCCGGCTCGAAACGGACCTTCCGCTTCTGCCGGATCAGCCTGGCCGCAAGCGCCTTCGATTCCATCTCCTTGATGTCGAGGAAGCCGACCTTGGCGCCCTGCGCCGCGAAGTGCTCGACGATGCCCGCCCCGATGCCGCTGCCGCCGCCGGTGACGACGACCGTTCGGCCCTTCAGGCTCGGATAGATCGCCCCGTATTTCATATCGGCTGTTCTCCTCGCGCGGCAAAGCCCGGTCCGGCTCCGCCCCTCACATGTCGGGCGGAAGCTATCCGGCGGCGCGCGACGCGGTCAACCGAGGCCGGCTGCCGCCGCCGGCACCGCCGCGCGATCGCGCTGACGATTGACAGTGTTCTGCTGATATGACAGTATGCTGTCATGATGGACAAAGGCGATGCGGTCACCCAGCTCATCCTCACCATCTTCCGGCTGAATGGCGCGCTGATCGAGGCCGGCAACCGCCTCGTCAAGGACATCGGCCTCACCTCGGCGTGGTGGCAGGTGCTGGGCGGTCTGGCTCTTTCGCCGGTCCCGCTCACGGTGTCCCACATAGCGCGGAACATGGGCCTGTCCCGCCAGTCGGTTCAGCGGGTCGCCGACCTTCTGGCCGGGAAGGGGCTGGTGCAGTACGAGGCAAATCCGCATCACCGGCGTGCGCCGCTCATGGTCCTCACCCGGCAGGGCGCCGCCGTGTTCAAGGAGGCGTCGAAGCGCCAGCGACCCTGGGCGCTCGACATGGTGGCGGGGCTTTCCAAGGACCGGATCGACGCCGCTCTCGCAGTCCTGAGGCAGATGGATCAGCACCTCGCCCACACGCAGAACCGCGAGAGCGGGGCAGCATGAACTCGCGGAGGGTTCACCGACAAAGGAGCACGCAATGAGCTTTCGTCTCGCATTCAACATTCTTGCGATCTGCGGCACCGCCGTCTTCACCGGCGTGATGCTGAACATCGGCCTGACGCTCGGGGCATACTGGAAAAGCCTGGCGCCGACCGACTTCCTCGACTGGTTCTCGCGGAACAGCGGCCTCATCGGGCGGACCATTCCGCTGGTCGCCGGCCCGGCGCTGGTGGGCCTCGTCGGCTCTCTCTGGTTCGGCTGGAGCACGACGCAGGAGAGGCTCTATTGGCTGACCGCGCTGGCGAGCGCCGCGGGCATCGCCGCCATCACCATCGCCTATCACCTGCCGGCAAATGCAACCTTTGCCGCGAAGACGGTCGCCGTTTCGGACGTTCCCGCGAAACTCGACCAATGGCTGGCGTTGCACTGGGTCCGGATCGGCCTTGGATTTGTCTCGGCGATCGCCGGAGTCCTCGCCGTCTCCGCCTGAGCGGCCGGCGGTCGCGCCGGCTACTTCGTCCCGTAGAGACGGTCGCCGGCGTCGCCGAGGCCCGGCACGATATAGCCGTGGTCGTTGAGGTACTGGTCGATCGCAGCCGTATAGATCGGGATGCCCGGCTGGGCCTTTTGAAAGCGCTGGATACCCTCCGGCGCGGCGAGCAGACAGACGAAGCGGATGTCCTTGGCGCCGCGCTTCTTCAGCCGCTCGATCGCCGCGCTCGCCGAATTGGCGGTGGCCAGCATCGGGTCGACGACGATGACGACGCGGTCGGCGAGGTCATCCGGCGCCTTGAAGAAATATTCGTGCGGCTGGAGCGTCACCGGGTCGCGGTAGATGCCGATATGGGCGACGCGCGCCGAGGGCACGAGGTCGAGCATGCCTTCGAGGAGGCCGTTGCCGGCCCTGAGGATCGAGGCGAAGACCAGCTTCTTGCCCTCGAGGATCGGCGCATCCATCGGCGAGAGCGGCGTCTCGATCCGACGCGTGGTGATCTTGAGGTCGCGGGTCACCTCGTAGGTGAGGAGCAGCGCGATCTCGCGGAGCAATTGCCGGAACGTCGCCGTCGGCGTGGTCTTGTCCCGCATCAGCGTCAGCTTGTGCTGGACGAGCGGATGATCGATGACGTGGACGCCTTCCATGGACCTCGTTCCCCGTTTCTGCCCGCAAGGTTAGACCGGGCGGCCCGCCGGCGCCAATTTCCGTTGCCGGCGGCGCGGATTTTCCCCAGCCACGATCACGGTCGCGACACGTTGCCGGGTTTCTCTGTCGGAAACCTCGCGGCGTGACTATGTTTCCTCGCAACCAGATCGAGGCTTTCCATGAAACGCGCCGCCATCCTTGTCCTTGATTCCGTCGGCATTGGCGGAGCCGAAGACGCCGGCGCCTACGGCGACGCCGGGGCGGATACGCTCGGCCATATCGCCGCTGCCTGTGCCGAAGGGCGCGGCGACCGCGCCGGGCTCCGCTCGGGTCCGCTGCACCTCCCCAACCTCGGACGGCTCGGCCTCGCCCACGCTGCCGCGGCCTCGACCGGGAAGCCGGCGCCGCAACTCGGCGTCGCCTGTCCGCCGGAGGGCGTTTGGGGCTACGGTATCGAATCCTCGAAGGGCAAGGATACGCCGTCCGGCCACTGGGAGATTGCCGGGGTGCCGGTGTCGTTCGACTGGGGCTATTTCCCGGAGAAGGTGCCGACCTTCCCGAAGGACCTCACTGATGCGCTCATCCGCGGGGCGCGCCTGCCCGGCATCCTCGGCAACAAGCACGCCTCGGGCACGACGATCATCACCGAGCTTGGCGAGGAGCACATCCGGACCGGCAAGCCGATCTGCTACACCTCCGCCGATTCCGTCTTCCAGATCGCCGCGCACGAGGTTTATTTCGGCCTCGACCGGCTCTACGAGGTCTGCGAGATCGCGCGCCGGCTGTGCGATCCGCTGATGATCGGCCGGGTCATCGCCCGGCCTTTCGTCGGCGAGGACCGGCAGGATTTCGCCCGCACCTCCAACCGGCGCGACTACGCCGTCCTGCCGCCCGAGCCGACCCTCCTCGACCGCGTCGCCGCCGCCGGCAAGCGCGTCATCGGGATCGGCAAGATCGCCGACATCTTCGCCCACCAGGGCGTCACCGAAACGGTCAAGGCGCCGACCAATGACGGCATCTTCAACGCCACGCTCGCCGGCCTCGACCGGCTCGGCGACGGCGACCTGCTCATCGCCAACCTCGTCGATTTCGACACCCTCTACGGCCACCGCCGCGATGTTCCGGGCTACGCCGCGGCGCTCGAAGCCTTCGACCGCCGGCTGCCCGAATTCATGGCGAAGCTGCAACCGGGCGACCTCGCGCTGATCACTGCCGACCACGGCTGCGATCCGACCTGGCGGGGCAGCGACCACACCCGCGAGCACGTCCCGATCCTCGCCTTCGGCCCGGCCATCGGGCCGGCCGGCATCGGCGGGCGGCCCTTCGCCGACATGGGCGAGACGGTCGCCGCCCATCTCGACATCGCGCCCGGCCGGCACGGCAGGAGCTTCCTCTAGGCTGATTAGCCCGCCCCTCGAACGAAACCGCTAGCGGCCGTCACCATCAATTGGCCCATGAGGATAGCGACGAGTTGCGATTTGTCCTTCAGGCGCTCGGACGCCGCAGGACCAAGATTGCTCAGGAAGAAGTTCGCCATCTCCACGTTCTGCGGTTCAAGATCGTCGACGTCTTGTAAGGCTCGCACTTTGTCCCTGTTGAAGCGCTCGTTGTATTTCGAGGCTCGGTCCGAGATGAGAGACATGGCTCCTACATAGGCTGCCTGCTTTTCGTCGTCAGATAGCTTCGCCAACTCCGGGTTGGACGAGATTTCCTGGAGCACCCGGCGGTTTGCAGCTTCGTTTAGAAGAACTTGCATCTGACCAATGCGACGTGGCGATCGACCGGAATTCATGATGCCGAAGTGGATTGTCCACAAGGTGTAAGCCAGCGTCTCCCAGGGTTTCCAGAACGCCGTCGGAATACCAGCACCTCTACGCAGTTCATCCATCTGCGCTCCAAACGCTTCCGAAAGCGCAGAGACCATTCCGTCGATTAGGCTTTTGTCCCTGGAGGTTCCAAACCCAAACATAGCGACCGTAGCGGTAGCCTATTCCTTCTCGCCGGCGTCGGCGGCTTCCGCCTGAAGCTGGCCGTAGTTCTCGGCACCGATCTGCGCCAGCAATTTCAGCTGCGTTTCGAGGAAGTTGATGTGGCTTTCCTCGTCGGTCAGCAGGGCGTCGAACAGGTCCTTCGAGACGTAGTCGGCGGCATTGCGGCAGACCTCGCGCGCCTCGGCATAGAGCGTGCGGGCCTCGTACTCGTCCTCCAGGTCGGATTCGAGCACTTCCTTGATCGACTGGCCGATCTTCAGCGGGTTTAGCTGCTGCAGGTTGGGCAGGCCGTCGAGGAAGATGATGCGCTCGACCAGCTTGTCGGCGTGCTGCATCTCCTCGATCGATTCCTTGCGCTCCTTCTCGGCGAGCTTGGTGAAGCCCCAGTCTTCCAGCAGCCGGTAATGCAGCCAGTACTGGTTGACCGCGGTCAGCTCGTGGCGAAGCGCCTGGTTGAGGTAGTCGATGACCTTCTTGTCGCCCTTCATCGCCGCCGCCCTTTCCCGAACGATCCTGCCTAGCCAACCGGTGCCGGAGGGTCAAACCCGCCCGCCATCGCCGATCCGGCGAGCCGGCGGTCGGTGTCGGCGACCGAGGCGAGCGGCTCCGGGCAGGTGATCGCCATGCCGGCACGCGCCGCGTTGCAGGAGCAGACGATCATCGGGGAGATGGAAGGGCAGCCGCCGTAAGGCGCGACGATCCTCGCCGTCGCGACCATTTGATTTGCGGGTCGCAGGCGCCTGGGTCATTCGATTGCCATTGAGGACGGGAGGACTCCGATGAAGCGGTTTGCACGGACCTTGCTCGTCGTCGCATTCGCGGCCGCGCCGTTTGTGCCGGTCGCCCTTGCCGACGATGCGGCCAACGAGGCGCTGGTCAAGCGCTTCTACGATGCGCTCAACACCCGCAACTACGACGGCCTCGGCGAATTCATGGCGGCCGACTTCGTCGACCACAATGCCCCGCCGGGCGTGCCGCCGGGACTGGAGGGGCTGAAGCTCGGCCTGAAGCAGTTCCTCATCCTCTCCTCCGACGTCCAGATCAGCAACGGGCCGATCGTGGTCAAGGACAACTACGTGACCGTCTGGGACACGATCAGGGGCACCAACAACGGCGACTTCATGGGAATGAAGGCGACCAACAAGCCGTTCGAGTTCCACGCACTCGACCTTTGGCTGATCAAGGACGGCAAGCTCGCGGAAGGCTGGCACGTCGAGGACCAGCTGAGCCTGCTGATGCAGATCGGTGCGCTTGGCGGGCCCAAATAGGCCGGCGAACTAGGCCAGCGCCTTCACCGCCCGCTTCGCCATCACCTTGGCGAGGTTGGCGCGATACGCCGCCGAGCCGTGAATGTCGCTGAGCATCCCGGCCGGGTCGAGATCGACCGGTTCCAGCGCGGCTTCCGTGAAATTCGCCGCGAGCGCCCTCTCCATCTCGGCCGACCGGAAGACGCCGTTGCTGCCGGCGCCGGTGATCGCAACGCGAATGCTGCCGTCCTTCATCCGCGCCACGAACGCGCCGGCCATGGCGTAGCGCGAGGCCGGGTTGCGGAACTTCTCGTAGGCGGCCCTGGCCGGGACCGGAAACGCCACGCGGACGATGATCTCGCCCTCTTCCAGCGCGGTTGCGAACAGGCCCTTGAAGAAGTCCGCCGCCGCGATCTTCCGCCGGTTCGTCTCGATGGTCGCGCCGAGCGCCAGGACCGCCGCCGGATAGTCGGCGGCCGGATCGTTGTTGGCGAGCGAGCCGCCGAGCGTCCCCTTGTGACGGACGGCCGGGTCGCCGACGAGGCCGGCGAGATCGGCCAGCGCCGGGATGGCGCCGCGCACTGTTTCCGAACGCGCGACCTCGGCATGGGTCGACGCCGCGCCGATGGTGAGCGTGTCGCCGGTCGCCGCAATCCCCTTCAGTTCGGGCAGCTTGGCAAGGTCGATCAGGTCGGACGGCGCCGCCAGCCTCTGCTTCATCGTCGGGATGAGCGTCTGACCGCCGGCGAGATAGCGCGCGTCGCTGCCGGCAGCGAAAAGCGCCTCCGCCTCGGCGAGATTCTTCGGCCGGTGGTAGCTGGTCTCGTACATCGGCGTCAGGCCATTGCCGCCGCGCCGGCTTCGATGGCGCGGACGATGTTGTGGTACCCGGTGCAGCGGCAGATATTGCCTTCCAGCTCGTGGCGGATCGTCTTCTCGTCGAGCTTCGTCCCGAGGCGGCGGACCATGTCGACCGCCGTCATGATCATGCCGGGCGTGCAGAAGCCGCATTGCAGGCCGTGATGCTCGTGGAAGGCCTGCTGCATCGGATGCAGCGTCTCGCCGTTGGCGAGGCCCTCGATGGTGACGATGTCGCTCCCCTCCGCCTGCACGGCAAACGTCGTGCAGGACTTCACCGCGAGGCCGTCGACATGGACCACGCAGGCGCCGCATTGCGACGTATCGCAGCCGACATGCGTGCCGGTGAGGCGAAGGTTCTCGCGCAGGAACTCGACCAGCAGCGTCCGGTCCTCGACATCGGCTGCGACCGGCTTGCCGTTCACCTTCATCGTGACATGCGTCATCTGTCGTGCTTCCCCGCCTTCCCGTTCAGGTCATCAGCATGATCGCGCCGATGACGACGATCAGCGCCAGCAGGCCCCAGACATAGGGGCCGCCGAGAAACCCGTTGCCGGCGGCGACCTCGGCCCGCTCCTCGATCGCCTCGGCCACCACGACCGGGTCGCTGACCACGTCTTCCCTCTGCGCCGTCTGCCCGATCTCGTCGGCGGCGGACAGCTTCGCCGCGAAAGCCCCGAAGAACGCGTCCGCCATCTGCTTGGCGGTAGCGTCGACGAGGCGCGCGCCGATCTGCGCCAGCTTGCCGCCGACCTGTCCCTTGGCCGTGTAGCGGAGGATGGTGCCGTCGCCGTCCTCTTCCAGCGAAACGTCGGCGCCGCCCTTGGCGAATCCGGCGACGCCACCCTTGCCTTCTCCGCTGATCGTGTAGCCGTTGGGCGGGTCGAGGTTGGTGAGCTTCACGTCGCCGTTGAAGGTCGCCTTGACCGGGCCGACCTTGGCCGTCACCCGCGCCTTCATTTCGGTGTCGGAGACCTTCTCGATCGACTCGCAGCCGGGAATCGTCTCCCTGAGGACGGCGGGATCGTTCAGCGCCGCCCATACTTTCTCGCGCGGCGCCGGGATCCGGTACTCCCCCGACATTTCCATGATGCTCTGCTTCCTCGCGAGGCTTTCGGCGTATTTCGGTTTGCGGAGCGCCGGCAATGACCCGGCAGACCGCCCGGCATGAGACCGGTTTGGAGATTGATCGGTTCGCATGGTGGCACGTCCCCGGCGCGGACGGCAAGGCCGCCTCGCCACCGATGCGATTCGGCGCGAAAGCGTCTAGAACCGGCGCCATGAACGCCGTTTCCTCCGCCGCGCATCGGAGTCCCGCCGCCGCGCTCGCCCGCCGCGCGCCGGTGATGCTGGAGACCGAAGGCTGGGCCGACTACGCCCTCCTCGATTCGGGCCACGGACGCAAGCTCGAGCGCTACGGCAGGTACCGGATCGTCCGCCCCGAGGAGCAGGCGCTGTGGACGCCGCGCCTGCCGGCCACGGACTGGGATGACGCCGACGCGACCTTCCTCGGCATCGGCGACGACGATGCCGACGGCCGCTGGCGCTACAAGCGCCCGCTCGGCGAGACCTGGCCGCTCGAATATGACGGCATCAGGTTCCTCGGCCGCTTCACCTCCTTCCGCCATGTCGGCGTCTTCCCGGAGCAGGCGACGCACTGGGACTGGCTCAAACGCAAGATCGCCGCGAGCCGGAAGCCGCGGCCGAAGGTGCTGAACCTCTTCGCCTATACCGGCATCGCCTCGCTCGTCGCGGCCAGGGCCGGAGCCGACGTCACCCACATCGATGCATCGAGGAAGGCGATCGGCTGGGCCCGCGAGAACCAGGCGCTGGCGGGCCTTAGCGACCTGCCCCTCCGCTCGATCTGCGAGGATGCGACCAGGTTCGTCGAGCGCGAGATCCGCCGCGGCAGCCGCTATGACGGGATCATCCTCGACCCGCCGAAGTTCGGGCGCGGGCCGAAGAACGAGGTCTGGGACCTGTTCCCGAGCCTTCCCGGCATGATGCGCGCCTGCCGCACGCTGCTCGCCGATGACGCCGATTTCCTCATCCTCACCGCCTATTCGATCCGCGCCTCGTTCCTCGCCATCGACGAGCTCGCGGCCGAGTGCCTCGCCGGGCTCGGCGGCATCCTCGAATCGGGCGAACTGGTGCTCCGCGAAGAAGGCGGCGGCCGGGCCCTCTCCACCTCCCTCTTCAGCCGGTGGTCGCGGGATGGCTGAGCCGCATGCCGGGCGGCCGGGCGAGGTGCTGAAGATCACCAGCCCGGCCAATCCGATCGTCAAGGAAATCCGCGGCCTCGCCTTGCCCAAGAACCGCCGGGCGAGCGGGCTTTTCATCGCCGAGGGCCTGAAGCTCGTTGCCGACGCCACCGAGGCCGGCTGGCCGGTTCGCACCCTCGTCCATTCGCCGGCGGCCGCGGCGGACAACCTCGTGCGCCGGCTTGCCACCACCGCGCATGCGCGCGGCGGCCGGGTCATCGAGGTCCCCGAATCCCTTCTCGCCAGGATCACCCGCCGCGACAACCCGCAGACGGTCATCGGCGTGTTCCGGCAGAAGACCGTGCCGCCCGACGCGATCGACCCGAATCCGGACAGCCTCTGGGTGGCGCTTGAGAACATCCGCGATCCCGGCAATCTCGGCACGATCGTCCGCACCGTCGACTCGGTCGGCGGCGAGGGCGTCATCCTCCTCGGCGAGACCGTCGACCCGTTCTCGATCGAAGCCGTGCGCGCAACGATGGGATCGGTCTTTCACGTCGCGCTCAGCCGCGCCAGCCACGCCGAGTTCGCGAAACTCGCCCGGCGCTGGCGGGGGAGCATCGTTGGAACGCACCTCCGGGCGAGCATCGACTATCGCGCCGCGACCTACGGTCCGCCGGTTCTTCTCGTCATGGGCGGCGAGCAGGCTGGGCTGACCGACGAGGTGGCGGGGCTCTGCGATCCGCTGGTCAAGATTCCGATGGCCGGCAAGGCCGACTCGCTCAACCTTGCCGTCGCCACCGGCGTGATGCTCTTCGAAGCGATGCGCGGGCGGCTGAAGCTCTGATGTTCGCCGACCGTCCGCCTGCGCCGGTCTCGCCGCTCGGCATCGCCACCGTGCTCGCCACCGTGGCGGTCGACCAGGCCGCCAAGGTCATCGCCGAAGCGACCCTCGCCTATGCCGAGCCGGTGGACCTCCTGCCGATCCTCACCCTCTACCGGGTGAACAATCCGGGCATCGCCTTCAGTCTGCTCGCCGGCCTCGGCGGCCTCGGCCTCATCCTGATGACGCTGGCCATCGCGACGGCGGTGCTCTTCTTCTGGTGGCGCGCGGAGGAGGGCGGCAAGCTTGCCGCGGTCGGCTACGGCCTCATCCTCGGGGGAGCGCTCGGCAACCTCATCGACCGCTTCACGCGCGGCGAGGTGGTCGATTTCCTGCTCCTCCATTTCGGCGGCTGGACGCTCTTCGTCTTCAACCTCGCCGACGCGGCGCTGACCGTCGGGCCCGTCCTCCTCGTCCTCGTCTATGCCTGGCCGCGCCGCCGGGAGGCCTGATCCTCGGCGCCGGTCGCGAGGACCGTCTCGATCTTCCTCGCAAGATCGAGACGGAGATAGGGCTTGCCGATGAAGGCGATGCCGGGGTCGCCTTCTGCCTCGCCGGCCGGGTCCGAGAGGCCGGAGGTGAGCAGAATCCGCAGGCTCGGCTGGACTTTCCGCGCCTCGCGCGCGAGCGCCGCGCCGGTGATGCCGCCGGGCAGGACGACATCGCTGAACAGAAGGTCGATCGCCGCTTCCTGGCGGAGCGCATTCAGCGCCGAGAGCGCGTCGTTGGCGGTGTGGACGTTGTAGCCGAGACCGACGAGCTGGCGCACGACGATGTCCTGGACGTGCGGATCGTCCTCGACGACCAGGATCGTCGCGTTGCCTCGCCGCGTCTCCTCGCCCGACTCGGGGAGGGGGATCTCGGCTTCGGCTTCGGCGGAGCGCGGCAGGTAGATCGTGACGATGGTGCCGCTGCCGACGACGCTCTCGACGCGCAGCGCGCCGTTCGACTGCTTGGCGAACCCGTAGGCCATGCTGAGGCCGAGCCCGGTGCCCTTGCCCGGCGCCTTGGTCGTATAGAAAGGCTCCACCACGTGCTTGAGGTTGTCGGGCGATATGCCGGCGCCGGTATCGGTCACCGCAATGAAAGCGTAGTCGCCGGGCGCGAGATCGACGCCCGGGGCCACCGTCTTGCTTTCGAAATGCCGGTTGCCGGTGGCGATGGTGAGCGTGCCGCCGTCGGGCATGGCGTCGCGTGAATTGATGGCGAGGTTGGTGAGGGCCGTCTCCACCTGGGTCGGGTCGGCAAGCACCGGCCAGAGATTGGGGGCGAGCTCCATCTCGATGGTGACCTTCTCACCGAGGATGCGGCGGAGCATGGCCACCGTGTGCGTGATCAGCCGGTTGAGGTCGAGGCTGCGCGGCGACAGGGGCTGCTGGCGGGCAAAGGCGAGAAGCTGCCGGGTGAGGTCGGCGCCCCGCAGGCTCGCGGCAAGCGCCAGCTGGATGCCGGCATTGGTCTCCTCGTCCTCCTTCAGTTGCGAGGCGAGGAGGTCGAGATTGCCGATGATGATCGCAAGCAGGTTGTTGAAGTCGTGGGCGATGCCGCCGGTCAGCTGGCCGATCGCCTCCATCTTCTGCGCCTGCTGGAGCTGGGCCTCGATCTCCTTGCGGCGGCTGATGTCTTCCTCGATCGTGATGATCTGGGTGATGGCGCCCTGCTCGTTGGTCACCGGCGAGACGGTGACCGAGACCGGCATGCGGCGGCCGTCGCGGCGCACGTTGTCGATCTCGCCGCGCCAGTCGACGCCGGCCAGTACCGAGGACCAGATCTGCTCGACGATCTCACCGCCGGTTTCGCGCGACCGCCAGAAGAACGGCCGCTTGCCGATGATCTCGTCGGGGCCGTAGCCGGTCGCCGAATAGAAGCGCGGATTGACGTACTCGATGAGGCCGTGCGTGTCGGTGACGATGACCAGGTTGGCGCTCTGCTCGACGGCGCGGGAAAGCTGGCGCAGCTGGCGCTCCGCACGCTTCCGCTCGGCGATGTCGCGCACGATCATGGTGATCGTCTCCTCGCCGTTCTCGCACAGGAGCGAGAACGTCGCCTCGACCGGGAATTCCTCGCCGGAGGCGCGCAGCGCGACGAATTCCTGGTAGTCGGAGGCGCTGCCGCCCTTGGCGAGCGTCTCGGTGATGCGGTTCCGGCTGGTCTCGACCAGCCGCGGCGGCCACAGGAGATCGATCGGCCGGCCGGTCACCCGCTCGGCGGGGTGGCCGAAAATGCGTTCGGCGCCGCGGTTGAAGATCGAAATCCGCCGTTCCTGGTCGATGACGACGATGCCGTCGGCGGCGATGGTGAGGACCTGCCGGTAGCGCTCCTCGATCGCCCGCCGTTCGGTCTCGAGGCGTTCGCGCTCCCGGCGGGCGCGGGCCTCGCGCAGTTCGCGCTGGATGGCGGGGACGAGCCGCCCGGTCTTGCCCTTGACCAGATAGTCCTGCGCTCCCGCCTTGAGGGCGGCAACCGCGGTCTCTTCGCCGAGCGTGCCGGAGACGAAGATGAAAGGCATCTCGCTGGTCCGTGCCCGCACCAGCGACAGGGCCTCGGCGCCGGAGAAGCGCGGCATGGTGTAGTCGGCAATGACCAGGTCCCACGACCGCTCGTTGAGTGCCGCGTTCAGCTGCTCCGGCGTGTCGACCCGGCGATAGTCGAGGGTGAATCCGCCCCGGCTCAGCTCGCGGACGAGCAGGTCCGTGTCGTCCTCCGAGTCCTCCACGATCAGCAGGCCAAGCCTTTCGTCCGCCATGATTCCGGTTCCTGACGCCTCTTCCCTCATAGGGCCGGTTCGTTGAGCAGCAGCCAGTAGAGCCCGAGTTGCCGGGCGGCTTCGATGAACTTGTCGAAGTCGACCGGCTTGCGCACATAGGAATTGGCTCCGAGCCGGTAGCCTTCGATCACATCGCGCTCTTCCCGGGACGAGGTGAGAATGACAACCGGCAGGAGCGCGGTGCGCGCATGGCTGCGGATGCGGCGCAGAACGTCGAGCCCATCCAGTCTCGGCAGTTTCAGATCGAGCAGCACGACCTGGGGAAGCTCGGATTCCGCCAGCCCGGCTTCCTGGTTGCCGAAGAGATAGTCGAGCGCCTCGACGCCGTCATGCGCGACCACGATCGGATTGGTGATGTTGTTCTTGGCGAAGGCGCGGATGGTCAGCGCCTCGTCGTCGGGGTTGTCCTCGACCAGCAAGATCGCTCTTTGCGCCATCGGATCCCCGCTACGCGGCCAGAGTGAAGTAGAATGTAGCGCCCTTTTCGGGCTCGGCATCGGCCCAGACCTTGCCGCCGTGCTTGCGGATGATGCGCTGGACCGTCGCCAGCCCGATACCGGTGCCGGGGTAGATCGTGCTGTCGTGCAGGCGCTGGAACGGGTTGAAGAGCTTGCCGGCATATTGCATCTCGAAACCGGCGCCGTTGTCGCGCACGAAGAACGTCTCGCCCGCTTCGGTGTTGGAGTGCCCGAACTCGATCTTCGCCGGCTCACGGCGGGCAGTGAACTTCCAGGCATTGCCGATGAGGTTTTCGAGCGCGACGCGCATCAGGCGCGGGTCGCTCTCGGCGACCAGCCCGGCAGCAATGGCTACCTCGGCCTGGCGCTCCGGTGCGGCGTCGCGCAGCCCGCACACGATTTCCGTCGCCATTGCGCTGAGATCGACCTTGTCGATCGCCACCTCGGTCCGGGTAACCCGCGCCAGCTTCAGCAGGTCGTCGATCAGATCGCCCATGCGCTGGGCGCCCTTGCGGATGCGGTCGAGGTGGCCCTTTGCATCGGCGTCGAGCTTGTCGCCGGCATCCTCGACGAGCGCCTGGCTGAATCCGTCGATGGCGCGAAGCGGGGCACGGAGGTCGTGCGAAACCGAATAGCTGAAGCTTTCCAGTTCCTTGTTGACGCGCGACAGCTCGTCATTGCGTTCGGCAAGGTCGCGGTTGAGCCCGGCGACCGCGGCTTCGTTGCGCTTTCGCTGCGTCCATAGCCGGCCGAATACCGCCGACAGGATCGCCAGCATCAGGAAGATGGCGCCGGCTGCGATCCAGCGGGTCCGGTGGAGTTCCGCCGTCGTCGCGCTCACCGCGCCGACCGGCCGGATGCTGACGACGAGGATCTCGTTTTCCGGGGTTGCCGCCGGCGGGTCGACGCCGTTGGCGAAGGCAGCGCCCGCCGCGATGCGGGCGAAGGTGTAAAGGTTGCCGCCGTCATAGAAGGCGCCCGACGTTCCGGACGACCTGATCTTCTCCCATGCCGATGGGCTTTCCGCCGCAAGGCTCCGCCCGCTGCCGCCCGGGAGCATGAACCCCCATTCCTCGTCCGCACTCGGCCCGAGCAGCCAGTAGCCGTCGCCGTTCAGCATGAAGACCTGTCCGAGCCGTCCTTCGTTGAGCGAGCGCACGCGCTCGATCACATAGGCGCCGAGCGAGTTGACGACGAGCAGGCCGCGCCTGGCGCCGCCGGCATCGAAGACCGGCGTCGCGAAGCGCACCGTCGGCTTCAACGGCCTTTCGACGGCGCCGTCCTCGACGCTGAGGTCGAGCGCGCTCTGATAGACCTGGCCCGGCGCGAGTTTCAGCGCCGCGGCGACATAGGGGCGCTGCGCCTTCTTCTGGAGCTTCGTCTCGGGAACCTCCGCAGGCACGCCGAGCGACCGGTCGACGCGGACCAGTTCGTTGCCCGTCGTGTCGATGAAGCGCAGCTTGTCATAGACGGGGTGGCTGCGGGCAAAGGCCACGAAATCCTGCGCCAGGAGATCGCGCGCCGCCGACGTGCCGGATGCGATATAGGCGGCAAGCAGCGGGCTGTCGGCGAGATAGCGGACGTCGCCTGCGCCATTGGCCAGGCCGGCGAGGACCGCCAGCCGCGCCTGGTCGACCGCGCGCACTTCGCCCGCTTCGGTGACCTCCACCGCGGCGCCGTCCTGAATGCGGACGAGGACCGCGAAGATGCCGGCGGCAAGCAGCGCGGCGGGAACGAACAGCGATGCCGCGCGCCGAACCGTCGCCAGGCGGTCGTTCATCTTTCCGGCCTCCGCCAGACATCCGCCCCGGCCGGCAAGGTTGAATGCCGGGGGCAAGACTCGCTCGTCTGATTCGTGCTGCCGATCAGACTATTACATGGCGGAGACTTGAGGAGATCGTAAATACTTCCAGTAAATTGTCGGGAAGTAATCTGCCGAACCTTAACCGTTCTTACCGAATCAGCATCCGGGCAAGCTTCTCACCGTCGATCTCGACGCCAAACCCGGGTGCGTCGCCGATCGAGGCAACGCTATTTCGCTGGCGGCGTCGGGCGGCTGTACTTCGCTGCAAAACATGCTGTTATAGGCGACCGGGACGGCTCCGCGCGTCGGGCGCGGGATGAACCTCCGGCCGGCAGTGGCCAACCCTGTTTTGGAGGAACGATGAGCGAGGTCGAACTTCGGGGCGTGAAGAAGCGGTTCGGACCGGTCGAGGCCATCAAGAAACTCGACCTCACGGTCGAGAAAGGCCAGTTCTGCGCCCTGCTCGGCCCCTCCGGCTGCGGCAAGTCCACGCTCCTGCGCATGATCGCCGGCCTCGAACAGGTCACCGAGGGCACCATCCTCATCGGCGGCAACGACGTGACCAACGTCCCGCCGGCCAAGCGCCGCATCGCCATGGTCTTCCAGTCCTACGCGCTCTACCCGCACATGACGGTGGCGCAGAACATCTCGTTTTCGCTGCGCGTCGCCAAGGCGCCCAAGGACCTCGTCAAACGGCGCACCGAGGAAGTCGCCCGCATGCTGCAGCTCTCCGAACTCCTGCAGCGGAAACCGGCCCAGCTCTCCGGCGGCCAGCGCCAGCGTGTCGCCATCGGCCGCGCGCTGGTGCGCGAGCCGGAAGTCTTCCTCTTCGACGAGCCGCTCTCCAACCTTGACGCGATGCTGCGCGTGCAGATGCGGGTGGAGATCGCCAGGCTCCACCAGAACCTGAAGACCACCATGATCTACGTCACCCACGACCAGGTCGAGGCGATGACGCTCGCCGACAAGATCGTCGTGCTCGATCACGGCGAAATCTCGCAGGTCGGCAGCCCGATGGAGCTCTACCAGCAGCCCGAGAACAAGTTCGTCGCCTCGTTCATCGGCTCGCCGACGATGAATTTCGTCGCCGCGGAGGCGCAGAAGGCGGAAGGCCCGCTCGTCACCCTCGGCGTCCCCGGCGGCCACCAGCTTACCGTCAAGACCCGCCGCGGCAGGGCGGGCGACCGGCCGGTCGAACTCGGCATCCGTCCCGAGCACGTCCGTCTCGGCAAGCCCGACGATCCGCAGATCAGCCTGCCCGGCACCGTCCAGATTCTGGAGCGGCTCGGCAATGCGACGATCATGTATGTCGACACGCCGGCTGGGCAGATCGTCGTCCAGGACGACGGCGACGTGACCGCGCATGCCGGCGAGAATGTCGGGGTGATCTTCGACCCGTCGCGCGTCCACGTCTTCAACAACGAAGCGCGCGTGGTCTAGGCCAGCGGCCTCGTCCAGTCCGCCACAGCCATCCGCCGGCCTCTTGCCGGCGGCGGGATTTTCCTTGCCGGCCGGCAACATTTCACGCCCGCTGATCACGGCCTTTTTACCATTCCGCGCCTAATCTTGCCGGGCGGGAAGGCCGATCTCGTCCCTTCCGTCGCATACCGCGTTGGAAGGAAATGCTCAGCAAGGCCGACCTCGGCGCGATTCTATCGGTCACCGGCTCACAGGCGACCGCCCACCTTCCGCATCATGCCGAGGAGGAGGGCGAGCACGCCCGCGTCACCATCGGCCGCCTGGTCGCGATCCACAGCGATGGCTCCCGCGTCATCGGCGTCGTCTCCAGGCTGACGCTGCAGCCGAGCGGGCCGGACATCGTCGCCGACATCGACTTCATGGGAGAGATCAAGGAAGACGGCCCGCAAGGGCCCTACTTCCAGCGCGGCGTCACCAACTATCCGACGATCGGCGACCGCATCGCACTCCTCCAGCGCGAGGAGCTGAGCCTCATCCACAAGATCGACGAGGGCGAGACCATCAAGGTCGGGCAGTTGCAGATGGACGCCGAGGTGCCGGCCTACGTCAATTTCGACGAGCTGCTCCACAAGCACTTCGCCGTGCTCGGCACAACCGGCGTCGGCAAGTCGACCAGCGTCGCGCTGATCCTCCAGGAAATCCTGAAGAAGAAGGCGAACCTCCGCATCTTCCTCATCGACCCGCACAACGAATACGGGCACTGCTTCGGCGAGCAGACGCAGATCATGAACCCGAAGAACCTGCGCCTGCCGTTCTGGCTGTTCAACTTCGAGGAAATCGTCGACGTCTTCTTCCGCGGCCGGCCGGGCGTCGAGGAGGAGACCGAGATCCTCTCCGAGCTCATCCCCATCGCCAAGGCGCAGTACAGTTCGGCCCATGCGCGGGCCGAGCGCATCCTCGTCCGCAAGGTCCAGCCCGGCGGCTTCACCGCCGACACGCCGGTCCCCTACCGCATCTCGGACCTCATCTCGCTCATCAACGACCGCATGGGCAAGCTCGAGAACCGGTCCTCGTGGACCAAGTACCACCGTCTCATCATGCGCATCGAAACGCTGCAGCACGATTCCCGCTACACCTTCATGTTCAACAACCTCTTCATCGAGGATCTGATGGTGAAGGTGCTCGGCGAACTGTTCCGCATGCCGACGCAGGGCCGCCCGATCACCGTCATGCAGCTCGCCGGCTTCCCCGCCGAAGTGGTCGATTCGGTGGTCTCGGTGCTCTGCCGGATGGCCTTCGATTTCGGGGTGTGGAGCGACGCCTCGGTGCCCATCCTCGTCTGCTGCGAGGAGGCCCACCGCTATGCGCCGGCCGACCGCAAGCTCGGCTTCGGCCCGACCCGAAAGGCGCTGTCGCGCATCGCCAAGGAAGGCCGCAAGTACGGCGTTTTCCTGGGCGTCATCACCCAGCGCCCGGCCGAGCTCGATCCGACATCCTGTCGCAGTGCTCGACCGTCTTCGCCATGCGCATGGCCAACGACCGCGACCAGGCGATCGTGCGCTCGGCCGTGCCGGATGCCGGTTCGAGCCAGATCGATTTCCTCGCCTCGCTCGGCACGCGCGAGGCGATCGCCTTCGGCGAAGGCGTGGCGCTGCCCATGCGCTTCCGCTTCAGCGACGTGCCGAAGGAATTCCAGCCGCGCAGCCAGGCCGGCCGGAACGTGCGTCTCGAAATGGGCTCGGAACTCGACGGCAGCTTCATGGAGGGCGTGGTCGAGCGCTGGCGCGAGGCGACCACCACCAGCACCCGTCCGCGCGGCGGCCTCTCCGGGATGGAAGACGCGATGGATATGGAAGCGGGCTTCGGCGCGCCGCTCATTCCCCGCCGCGCGTGACTGGATTACCGCGCCGCCCAGAGCAGTCCGCGGCGGAGGATCGTCGCCATTTCCGGCACCTCGAATTCCTTGGCGACGTGGCCGAGCGATGAATAGAACACGCGGCCGGCGCCGTGACGCCGCTTCCACACGACCGGCATCACCACCCCCTCGATCCACGGCGCGTATTCGCCGCTGAAGGTCGTCGTCGCCAGCACCTCGTTCGAGGGGTCGACGTGCATGTAGTACTGCTCGGAGCGGTACGGGAAATCCTTGATCCCGGCCATCACCGGGTCGTCCGGCCGGGTGACGTTGACCTTGTAGTCGATGATGTTGCCGGGATGGGCGACCCACTGGCCGCCGGTCATGAACTGGTACTCGACCGCCTCGCGGAAGGCGTCGCACATGCCGCCATGGTAGCCGCCGAGGCCGACTCCGCCCTGCACCGCCTTGCTCAGGTTCGACAGTTCCTCCTTCTCGATCTTCGACATCGTGTAGATCGGGACGATCAGGCTCATCTCGGCGATGGCGGGATCGGCGAAGGCCTCGGTGGTGTTCTCGACATAGACCTTGAAGCCCTCCTCCTCGAGCCAGCCGCGGATGATGTTGGCGCCCTTCTCCGGCTCGTGTCCGCTCCAGCCGCCCCAGACGATCAGTGCTTCGCGCATTTCCGTTTCCCTGTTCTTGAAAACGCTTGCCGACGGAATGATCGCAAGCGCCCGTCCAATCCCGACCGTCATCCCCGCGCAGGCGGGGACCCACTATCCGCGAGCGCGCAGGAGATGCGTTTGGCCGGGCGCGCATGTGCGCCCAGCGTCTCGTTTACTGGTTCCCCGCCTGCGCGGGGATGACGGACGAGTGCCCTCATCACACGCCTAGTCGAATTCGCCGGTCTTCAGTCCGACCGGCATCATCGCCGGACGCGCCGGCCGCGTCGTCATGCGGACATGCTTCCCGCTGTCCGAGGAGCGCTGGAACCCTTCCATCACTTCCAGCACGTGGAAGGCGAGGTCGCCGCTGGCGCGGTGCGGCCGGCCCTTCCTGATCGCGTGCGCCATGTCGGCGACGCCCATGATGCGCAGGTTGTGCTCGGCATGGCCGTGTTGGATCGGCGTCGGGTGCCAGTCTTCGGTCGCGGTCGCGAGCAGGATTTCGCCGTCGAAGAAGTTGGGATCGGGCACGCCCATGACGCCGGCGGCGCCGTAGAGTTCGATCGGCGCGTGGCGGTAGCGGGCGATGTCGAAGGAGAGCACCACCGAGATCACCGTCCCGTTGTGGAATACGAGCGTCCCGGCGGCATGCGTGTCCACCTGCACCGGAATCACCTGGCCCTTCTTCGGCTCGCTGCTGATCGTGCGCTGCTTGCGGACGCGCGAGGTCACCGCCGCCACCTTCTTGACCGGGCCGAGCAGGTTGACGAGGGCGGTGACGTAATACGGCCCCATGTCGAGGACCGGCCCGCCGCCCGGCAGGTAGTAGAACTCCGGCGACGGGTGCCAGCGCTCGTGCCCGGCGGTGCCGTAAACCGCGGTGCCGGCAATCGGCTGGCCGATCGCGCCCTCGTCGAGAAGCTTGCGGCAGGTCTGGTGGGCGCCGCCGAGGAAGGTGTCCGGCGCGCAGCCGATGCGGAGGTTCCTCGCCCTCGCCGCGTCGATGAGCTTGCGTGCCTCGGCGACAGTGACGCCGAGCGGCTTCTCGGAATGGACGTGCTTGCCGGCCGCGATCACCTGCAGGCCGACCTCGACATGGGCGAGCGGCACGGTGAGGTTGACTACGATCTCGATCGTCTCGTCGGCGAGGAGGTCGGCGACCGTCTTCACCGGCACGCCGAACTCGGCGCCGCGGGCCTTGGCCACTTCCATGTTGATGTCGGCGATGGCCTTGATTTCGAGGATCGGGAAGGAGCCCGCCGCCCGCAGGTACTGCGAGCTGATATTGCCGCATCCGATGATGCCGATGCCGACGCGATCCATTTCCGGCTTCTCCTCCCTTTTTTTCTTGTCTTCCCTCAAGCGACGCGAAACTTGACGCGGAGCGCCGCGTCGTCGGCGGCATGCCGCCCGGCGATCGCCTCATATTCGATCGGCTCCACCACCCAGCCGCGCCCTTCGTCGAACCATGCCAGTTCCGGTACCGGGACGAGGAGGCGCACGGTCCGTGTCTCGCCCGGCGCCAGTTCGATGCGCGCGAACGCCTTCAGTTCGCGCGGCGCCCGCTCGACCGCCGAGCCGCGCGCTCCGACGTAGAGCTGCACGACCTCGGCGCCCGGGACCTTGCCGATATTGGTCACGTCGACCTTGGCGGCAAGCACGTCCCCGGCGCCCAGCACCTTCTTCGCCAGCCTGAGGTTGGCGTAGGCGAAGTCCGTGTAGCTGAGGCCGAAGCCGAACGGGAACGCCGCCCGGTTGCCGTCGCGTTCGAGCTTCCGGTAGCCGTGCCAGAGGTCGTAGGTGATCTCGGTGGCGTCGCGGTCGAAGAAGGGGAGCTGCGCATCGTTCGCCGGGAAGATGCAGGGCAGGCGCCCGCTCGGATTGACCTTGCCGGAGAGGATGCCGGCGAGCGCGTTGCCGCCCTCCATGCCCGGGTACCAGAGGACCAGGATCCCCGGCACTTCGTGCCGCCAGGCCTCGGTGATCACGGCGCTCCCGGCCATGATCGCGACCACCGTCCGCCGGTTGGCCGCGGCGACCGCCCGGATCAGCGACTCGTCCGCCGGCGTCAGCGTCAGGCGGAGCCGGTCGCCGCCCGGCGAGAAGGCGTCCGCCCCGCCCATGACGGTGAGGACCTTGTCGGCGGTCGCCTGCTCCTCCGGATTGGCAGGCTTCGGGAAGTTGTGGGCAAACGGGGCCAGCTGGTCGGGCGGGATGAACTCGCCCTCGTCGGCATGGGTGTAGCCGGCGACGACCACGACCACGTCGGCGTCCTTCGCCCGCCGGGCCGCCGCAGCCGGGTCGCTGCCGTCGTCGTAGTCGACGTTCCGGAACGCGGCGCGCATCCCGTCGAGCGGCGTCACGACATAGGCGGGCCGCGTGTTGCTCGATCCGCCGTCGCCGGTATTCGCAATCGCCGCAAGCCTGCCGACGACGAGGATGCGCTCGCTTCCCTTGAGCGGCAGGACGCCCCCCTCGTTCTTGAGGAGGACGATGCTCTTCTCGGCCGCTTCGCGCGCCACCGTCCGGTGCGCCTCGGCGCCGATCGCCGCGCGCGGGTAGCCGTTCGGGTCGCCACCCGCCGCCAGCCGTACTTCCTGGCGGAGGATGCGCAGGCACGCATCGTCGATCCGCGCCATCGCGACTTCGCCGCGCTCGACCAGGCCTTTGAGGTCGCGGTGGTAGAGAAGCTGGAAGGGCATCTCGACGTCCTGTCCGGCGAGCACCGCCTTCCTGGCGTCGCGCATGCCGTTGATGAAGTCGGCAATGACGAAGCCGCCGAACCCCCACATGTCCTTGAGGATGTCCTGGATCAGCGCCTTGTTCTGTCCGGCCCATTCGCCGTTGACGCTGTTGTAGGAGGTCATCACCGCGGCGACGCCGGCATCCACGACCCGCCTGAAATGCGGCAGGTAGACCTCGTGGAGCGTTCGCGCATCGGCTTTTACGTCGAGCGACTGGCGCGCATTCTCCATCGAGTTGAGCGCGAAGTGCTTCACGCAGGCCATGGCGTGGCGCTGGACGCCCCTCGCCAGGGCCGCGCCCATCATGCCCAGATGAAAGGAGTCCTCGCCGTAGGTTTCCTGTGCCCGCCCCCAGGCGGGATGGCGGAGCAGGTTGATGCACACGCCGCCGAAGAAATTGCCGCCATGCGCCCGCAATTCGCGCCCGATCACGTCGCCGACGCGCTCCTCGAGTTCGGTATCGAAGGTCGCGCCGCGCGCCATGGTGACCGGGAAGGTGGTCGCGCCCTCGAGCACGATGCCGCGCGGTCCGTCGCTGAAGCGGATGCCGGGAATGCCGAGGCGCGGAACCGCGCCGGCGACCCAGACCTGGCTCGAATAGCCGCGCGGCGACGCCATGGCGGTCAGCCCGGCCCAGAAGGGCGCGTCGCCGTCCATCAGCCCGAGTTTCTCCTCGAACGACAGTTCCGCAAGGAGCGCCCGCGCCCTGGCGTCGATGGCGGCGGGGCTCAGCGGCAAGGGCGATTCCAGGCCGGCAAAGCCGGCGTCGGCGGGATCGGCGGGTGGGTCGGTGGGGGTCATCGGGATGCCTGTCTGTGGGCCGCCGGGCCGGTCGAATTCCACGGCGCCCCGTAGAGTTCGCGGAGCGTCATCACCGCGCCGCCGCGCGCCCAGGTCTCGTCCCCGGACTGGTCGACGATGATCTCCGAGACGTCGGCGAGACTGGGCGGGGTGAACTCCTCGACCGCGGCGCGGAGCGGCTGCAGGAGATTCTCGCCCGCCGCCAGCGCGCCGCCGGCAAGGATGACCTTCGGCGGCGCGAAGAGGGTGATCAGGTTGGCGATCGCCATGCCGAGCGAGGCCGCGGCGGCCGCGTAGGCGCCGGGGTCGGCGCCGCCATAGCCGTTGCCGTTTCGGCGCGTCAGCCCGTCGTCGGTGACGACCATGGCGAGCCGGTCGGGCGTGTTGTGGTCGGGCGAGGGCGGGCGGACGAGAATGTCGCCGAGGTCGGGACTTAGGCCGTTGGCGCCGCGGAACAATTCCCCGTTATGCATGATGCCGAGGCCGAGGCTGTGTTCGATGCTGACGACGAGGAAGTCGTCGAGCCCACGGCCGTGGCCGAACCAGTGCTCGGCGAGGGTGACGAGGTTCACGTCAGAGTCGAGCGTCACCGGCACGCCCAGCCGGCGCGACAGTTCCTCGCCGAGCGGCACGTCGCGCTCGCGGAAGATGGGCGACTGCCGGCAGCGGCCAGCGGCGCGCTCGACCACGCCGGGAATGCCGACGCAGACGCCGTTGATGTCGTCCATGCCGAGGCCGGCGGCCCGCACCGAGCGGCGCACGCCGTCCTCGATGATCGCGGCGATCGCGCTCGCCGACTTGCCTTCGAGCCGGGTCGGCAGCGACACCGAATGGAGGATGTCGGCGCGGAAATTGGTCGTGACGATCGTCATCCGCGACGGCGCCAGCTTGACGCCGGTCACGTAAGCCGCCTCGGGGTTCATTTCGAGCATCACGCGCGGCCGGCCGCGCGCCGCGTCGCGCAAAGCCCCGGTCGATTTCGGCACGATCAGCTTGTCGTCGATGAGGAGCGCCGTGATCGCAGAGACCGTCGTCGGGCTGAGGTCGGTGCGGTCGGCGATCTCGACCCGCGAGATCGGCCCGAAGCGGCGGATCGCGTCCATCACGTGGAAGCGGTTGATCGCCCGCATCAATTCCGGGTCGGCGGTCTTCATCAGCCTGGCTCCGAGTACCGTACTGCAAATGTCATCGTCATCGCGGACTTAGCGCGATTGCCGTGGATTCGGCCGCTGCGACGACCGTTATCCCGCCGAACTCCAACGATTTCAGCATATCGCTTGACATGCGCAGGTCATCGGCGAAATCATTTAATTCGCATCTCGAAATAATAACAAGCCGGCAGCGAGACCGGTCCTTTCGGTTCACTAAAGGGAGAGCCCAAGATGAGACTGAAGTTGCTCGCCGGCGCCGCCCTGGCGCTGGCCTTCGGCTACGGCACCGCCGCGGCCGAAACCACCATCCACATGCTGCATGTCAGCGTTGTCGGCCAGACGCTCTGGTCGAAGGTTGCCGACGCCTACAACAAGTCCCACCCGGGCGTGAAGGTCGTCGTCGAGTATCTCGAGAACGAGGCCTACAAGGCCAAGCTGCCGACGCTCCTCCAGTCGGACCAGAAGCCCGACATCATCTACAGCTGGGCGGGCGGCGTCATGAAGGCGCAGATCGACGCCGGCTACATCCAGGACATCAGCGCGGCGCGCGACGATTTCGCCAAGACCGTGTCGGAGGGCGGCCTCAGCGCCTACACCGTCGACGGCAAGCTCTACGGCGTGCCGATCCAGCTCAGCGGCGTCGGCCTCTTCTACAACAAGGACCTGATGGCCAAGGCGGGCGTCGATCCCAATTCGATGGGCGACTGGGACAGCTTCCTCGCCGCGGTGAAGAAGATCAAGGCCGCCGGCATCACGCCGCTGATCATGGGCGGCGGCGAGAAGTGGCCGATGCACTTCTTCTGGTCCTACCTCGTCATGCGCCTCGGCGGCTCGGACGTGCTCACCAATGCCGAGGCCGGCAAGGATGGCGGCTTCAAGAACCCGGTCTTCGTCGAGGCCGGCAAGAAGCTGAAGGAACTGGCCGACCTCCAGCCCTTCCAGGAGGGCTACCTCTCCACCCTCTTCCCGGCGTCGGGCGGCATGTTCGGCGACGGCAAGGGCGCGATGGACCTGATGGGCGACTGGGTGCTCAACACGCAGCGCGAGAACGCGGCCGACGGCAAGGGCCTGCCGATGGAGAAGATCGGCTTCGCCCCCTTCCCGACGGTTCCCGGCGGCAAGGGCAAGGTCACCGATACGCTCGGCGGCGTGCAGGGCTTCCTCGTCACCAAGGGAGCGCCGCCGGAAGCGATCGACTTCCTCAAGTACCTTGAGACCGTCGACGCGCAGAAGGAAGCCGCCTCGACCGGCGGCTACATCCCGGCGGTGAAGGGCACCGACGTGTTCATCACCAACCCGACGATCAAGGAAATCGCCGGCCGCGTCGCCAACTCGACCTGGCACCAGAACTTCTTCGACCAGGACCTCGGCCCGGCGGTCGGCCGCGTCGTCAACGACCAGTCGGTGGCAATCGCCGCCGGCGAATCGACGCCGGAAGATGCCGCCGCGGCGATCCAGGAAGCCTGGGACACCCGCTAGCGCTCCGCACAATCCCCCGGGCCCCGGCTTTCCGCCGGGGTCCGGGCATGCTTCGATAGACCGTTCGTCACGAGCGAGAGCGGTATGGCCCTGGCCGAGAGCTTCGCACGCGCCAAGAGCACCTATACCCGCGGCGGCCTCACCACCGTCATCATCTTCCTGCCGCCGGCTCTCGTCCTTTTCACCGTCTTCATCATCCTGCCGATCGCGGAAGCCGGCTGGTACGCCTTCTTCAACTGGAACGGGCTCGGCTGGCCGGACAAGTTCATCGGCCTCGACAATTTCTCGCAGCTCTTCGCAAACAAGGTCTTCACCCGCGCGCTCGTCAATAACGGGCTGATCATCGCCGTTTCACTCCTCATCCAGCTGCCGCTAGCCCTGGCGATGGCGGTGCTGGTCGCCGACCGCCGCTTCGGCGCGGTGACGTTCCGGATGATCTTCTTCCTGCCCTACATCCTCGCCGACGTCGCCGCCGGCCTCATCTGGCGCTACATGTTCGACGGCGATTACGGCATCGTCTCGCAGCTCTCGAGCGCGATCGGCACCGGGCCGATCTACCTGCTCGCCAACAAGCAGTTCGCCTTCGCCGCGGTGCTCATCGTCATCGTCTGGAAGTATTTCGGCTTCCACATGATGCTCTACATCGCCGGCATGCAGAACATCGACAAGGCGCTCTACGAGGCGGCCGCCATCGACGGCGCCAATGCCTGGCAGCGCTTCCGCTTCGTCACCCTCCCCGGCATCGCGCCGATGATCCGCCTGTCGGTCTTCTTCTCGCTGGTCGGCTCGCTCCAGGTCTTCGACGTCATCCGCGCGCTCACCTTCGACGGCGGCCCGCTCAACACCACCCACAGCATCGTCTCGTTCCTCTACATTTTCGGGGTGACCCGCATGCGCGTCGGCTTCGGCTCGGCGGTCGGCATCGTCATCTTCATCCTCTGCGTCGTCATCGCCTTCGGCTACAAGCGGTTGTTCATGCGCAATGACTGATATCGCCGCCCCGCTCGAACACGCCGCGCCGCTCGCCGACGAGAGCCGCCCGGTGCGCGGCAATCCGATGGCCGCGCTCTACCGCATGCTCGTGCTTTGCCTGGTTGCCGGGCTGGTTATCGTGCCGCTCCTTGCCACCGTGCTCGGTGGCTTCAAGACGCTCGGCGACCTTCGCGTCAACGCCTTCGGCCTGCCGACGACCTGGGAGTGGTCGAACTACACCGACATCCTCGTCCCGACCGACCTGCAGGACAGCGCCCGGTGGCAGGACAGCAGCCAGTGGATCGCCAATCTCACCGAGATTTCCCACCACAAGTACTGGCAGTTCCTGATCAATTCGCTCTGGGTCGGGGCCCTCACCGTCTTCCTGACGCTGGCCGTCGCGGCGCCCGCAGCCTTCGCCTTCGCCCATCTGCGCTTCTTCGGCGACCGGTTCCTGTTCAACTACCTTGTGCTCGGCCTCACCTTCCCGTTCGCGACGGCGATCCTGCCGCTCTTCATCAAGATCCGCGACCTCGGCCTCCTCGACACGCACTGGGGGATCGTCCTCCCCCAGGTCGCGTTCGGCCTCGCCCTCAGCCTGCTCCTCATCCGCAACGCCTTCCGGCAATTGCCGCTGGAACTGGTCGAGTCGGCGCTGATGGACGGCGCCGGCTACCCGCGCATCTTCTTCTCGATCATCCTGCCGCTGTCGCGGCCGATCCTGTCGACGGTCGCGATCATCGCGTTCGTGACCAGCTGGAACAATTTCCTGCTCCCGCTCGTCGTCCTCAACACGACCCGGAAATACCCGTGGCCGCTCGGCCTCATGGATTACCAGGGCGAGTACATGACGCAGTGGAACCTGGTGCTGGCCTTCATCACGCTCACCATCCTGCCCGCGATCCTGATGTTCTTCCTGGCCCAGCGGCACATCGTGCAGGGCCTGACCGCCGGCGCGGTGAAGGGCTGAACCGGGCAGGTTGCCACGCGTCGTGGCTGATGAGCCGCCCTCAACACCGCTCGTTCCCGCGCACGCGGGAACCCAGTCCCGTGCCAGAGCACATGGCGATGTGAACGGACTCCGGCAGGAATGACCCCCGGAGCCCCTGAACCATGCTTTGCCAGAACCAGGCTGGGTTCCCGCGTGCGCGGGAACGAGCGGACTAATGTTGGTGCGCGCAGAACGGACGCGAGTTCGCGCCGACTTGTTGCCACATCCCGGTGGCCCTCAATATAACGGCAAAATGGCTTGGCCGGCGCCCCTGTCCGCACCCTCCGCCCCCTTCCGGCGCGGCTAGAGCATCCGCATGCGCGGCATCGTTCTTGCCGGCGGCTCGGGCACGCGCCTCTATCCGGCGACGCTCGCCGTCAACAAGCATCTCCTCCTCGTCTACGACAAGCCGATGATCCTCTATCCGCTGTCGGTCCTCGTCATGGCCGGCATCCGCGAGATCATGGTCATCACCCGGCCGGGCGAGACGGCGCAGTTCCGGAGGCTCCTCGGCACCGGCGAGCAATGGGGCCTCCACCTCGCCTATGGCGAACAGGCGCGTCCCGCCGGCCTCGCCGAGGCCTTTCTCATCGCCGAGGAATTCCTTGGCGGCGACGATGCGGCGCTGGTGCTCGGCGACAACGTCTTCTACGGCCACGGCCTCATCGACCTCCTGCAGCGCTCGGCACAGAACCCGCCCGGCGCGCGCATCTTCGCCTATTGGGTGAAGGACCCGCGCGACTACGGCGTGGTCGAGATGGACGGCGAGGGCCGCGCCCTGTCGATCGTGGAAAAACCGTCCGCGCCGCGGTCGAACTGGGCGGTGACCGGCCTCTACTTCTACGACCGCCAGGTCGTCGAGATCGCGCGGGGCGTCCGTCCCTCGCCGCGCGGCGAACTCGAAATCACCAGCATCAACCAGGCCTATCTCGAGCGCGGCCTGCTCAGCGTTACCAGGCTCGGGCGCGGCTTCGCCTGGCTCGATGCCGGCACCCCCGACAGCCTGATGGAGGCCTCCTCGCTGATCAGCACGATCGAGCGCCGCACCGGCCTCAAGGTCGCCTGCCTCGAGGAGATCGCGCTGAAGCTCGGATATATCGGCCCCGACGCGGTGCGGGCGATATCGAAGTCGATCGCCAATTCCGACTACGCGCGCTATCTCCGGCGCGTCGCGGACGGCGAGGGATGAGAGCGCCTCCGATCCGGCGGCTCGCCATCCCCGATGTCGTCGAGATCACGCCCCGCCGCTTCGCCGACAGCCGCGGCTGGCTCGCCGAGGTCTACAGCCGGCGCGCCCTCGCCGCGGCCGGCCTCGCAGCCGATTTCGTCCAGGCCAACCAGTCCTTCTCGCGCGCGGCACACACGCTCCGCGGTCTGCACTTCCAGAGGCCGCCCCATGCCCAGCGGAAGCTCGTCTGGGCGGTGACCGGCGCCGCCTTCGACGTCGCGGTCGACCTCCGCCGCGGCTCGCCGCATTTCGGACGCTCGGTCGCCGTGACCCTCTCCGCCGGGGAAGGCAACCAGCTCCTCGTTCCCGCCGGTTTCGCGCACGGCTTCCTCACGCTCGCGCCCGACACGATCGTCCAGTATCTGGTCGATATGCCCTACGTCCCGGAGAGCGAAGGCGGCATCCGCTTCGACGATCCCCAACTCGCCATACCGTGGCCGCTCGCCGGCGCGGCGCCGGTCCTGTCGCCGCGCGATCTCGGCCTGCCGTTTCTCGCCGATCTCGACACGCCGTTCGCCTGGGTACCGGAGGGGCCGCGGTGAAAATCATGGTGACCGGCGGCGCGGGATTCATCGGATCGGCGGTCTGCCGCCATCTGATCGGTGAAACGGCGCATTCGGTCGTCAACCTCGACAAGCTCACCTATTCCGCGAACCTCGACTCCTTGAAGCCGATTGCGAACTCAGACCGTTATCTCTTTGTTAAGTATGACATTGCCGACACGGAGCGGGTTCTGGATATTCTCCGCGCGGAACGGGTCGACGCCATCCTCCACCTCGCCGCCGAAAGCCACGTGGACCGCTCGATTGCCGGCCCGGCGGCTTTCGTCCACAGCAATGTGGTCGGCACCTTCGCGCTCCTCGAAGCGGCGCGGCTCTATTTCGAGGAGCTGCCCGAGGAGCGCCGGGAGCGGTTCCGCTTCCACCACGTCTCGACGGACGAGGTCTATGGCGACCTTCCCTTCGACGGAGGCATTTTCCGCGAGGACACGCCCTACCGGCCGTCCTCGCCCTACGCCGCCTCCAAGGCGGCGTCCGATCATTTCGCGCTGGCCTGGCACCACACCTACGGACTGCCGGTCATCGTCTCGAACTGCTCGAACAATTTCGGCCCCCGCCAGTTCCCGGAGAAGCTGATCCCGCGGATGATCGTCGCGGCGCTCGCCGAGAAGCCGCTGCCGGTCTATGGCGACGGCGCCAACGTGCGCGACTGGATACACGTCGAGGATCACGTCCGCGCGCTGGTCGCGGTGCTCACCCGCGGCCGCGTCGGCGAACGCTACAATATCGGCGCCCGCAACGAGCGGAGCAACCTCGCCGTGGTCGAGATGCTCTGCGCCGCGCTCGACCGGAAGCGACCCCGCGCCGGCGGCCGCCCGCATGCCGACCTGATCACCTTCGTCGCCGACCGCCGCGGGCACGACCTCCGCTACGCCATCGACCCCGGGAAGGTCGAGGCGGAAATGGGCTGGCGGCCGCAGCGCGACTTCGAAAAAGCCCTCGACGAGACCGTCGCGTGGTACATCGCAAACGAAGATTGGTGGCGGCCGCTGACCGGGCGCACCGCCGGGGAAGGTTCGCATGGCATCTGAAGTCGGGGAAGCCGCCGCCGGGCCTGGCGAGCGCAAGGGCGCGAAGGCGCGCGGCTATGGCGTCCAGACGGTCTACGAGGCGCTGAAGCGCGATATCCTGGAAATGACCGTGGCGCCCGGCGAGGCGCTCGACGAGACCAGCCTGTCGCGCCGTTTCCACATGTCGCGCACTCCCGTCCGCGAGGCGCTGGTCCGGCTGGCCGCGGAGAAGCTGGTCACCACCCTCCCCAACCGCAACACCGTCGTCGCGCCGATCGATTTTGCGACCGTCCCGCCCTATTTCGACGCGCTCAGCCTCATGTACCGGGTCACCGCACGGCTCGCCGCGCTCAACCGGACCGAAGCCGATCTCACCGAGATCCAGCTGGCGCAGGACGGCTTCACCCGTTCGGTGATTGCCCACGACCCCGTCGGCATGATCAGCGTCAACCGCGACTTCCATGTCGCCGTCGCCCGCGCCGGGCGCAACCGCTACTACATCGAATTCTTCGACCGGCTGCTCGACGAGGGCCGCCGGCTGGCCCGTCTCTATTACTCGTCCTACAACGACCGCCTGCCGCGCCAGTTCGTCGACGAGCATGACGCGATCATCGTCGCGATCCGCGAGCGCAACGCCGACCTCGCCGACCGGCTTGCCCGCGAGCACGCCGGCGGCGTCGTCCGGCGCCTGCAGGATTTCCTCGCCACCGGGATCGGCCGCGACCTGAGGCTCAGCCCATGAAGAAGACCTTCTTCTGCATCGACGCCCACACCGCCGGAAATCCGGTCCGCGTCGTCGCCGGCGGCGGCCCGCCGCTCAAGGGCGCGACGATGAGCGAGAAGCGCCAGCATTTCGCGCGCGACTTCGACTGGATCCGCACCGGCCTGATGTTCGAGCCGCGCGGCCACGACGTGATGTCCGGCTCGATCCTCTACGAGCCGATGCGCGAGGACAGCGACGCCGCCATCCTCTTCATCGAGACGAGCGGCTGCCTGCCGATGTGCGGCCACGGCACCATCGGCACCGTCACCGTCCTCATCGAGGAAGGGCTGGTGACGCCGAGGGAGGAGGGAAAGCTCCGCCTCGAAGTTCCCGCCGGCATCGTGGACGCCGAATACACGCGCGACAACCACGGCAACGTCATCAACGTGCGCATCCGCAACGTCCCGTCCTTCCTCTACCGGACCGGCCTCGACATCGACGTGCCCGGGCTCGGCCGGCTCGTCTTCGATGTCGCCTATGGCGGCAATTTCTACGCGATCATCGAGCCGCAGGCGGGCTATGCCGGGCTCGACAGCGTCTCCGCCGGCGAGATCCAGCGCCTGTCGCCGATCGTCCGGCGGCTCGTCAACGAGAAGTACACGTTCGTCCACCCCGAGAACGCGACGATCACGGGGCTCCGCCACGTGCTCTGGGCGGGCGCGGCGCACAACCCGCAGGCCCATGCCCGCAACGCCGTCTTCTACGGCGAGAAGGCGATCGACCGCTCGCCCTGTGGCACCGGCACGTCGGCGCGCATGGCGCAGAAGGCGGCGAAGGGCGAGCTTGGCGTCGGCGACGACTTCATCCACGAGTCGATCATCGGCAGCCTGTTCTACGGGCGCGTCGAGGCCGAGGCGAAGGTCGGCGACTACAAGGCGATCGTTCCCTCGATCGCCGGCCAGGCATGGATCACCGGCCACAACACGATCTGGCTCGACGACCGCGATCCCTTCGTGAAGGGCTTCTCGGTCCTTTGATGCGCCTCGCCGCCGCGGCATTCGTTCTCGCCGCGTCCGCGATGGCGAGGAAACCGCCCTCGCCGGCAAGGCCACCTGCGGCGCGGACTGAGCGTGCAGTGCGTTCAGGCTCCGGGTGAACGGTATCTCACTTACCATCCTCATGGTGAGGTGCTCGACGCGATAGCGTCGAGCCTCGAACCACGGGCCGTAGCCGCTTCGCTGAGGTTTGCCAAAGGGCCAACCTCGCCCCGCCCGACCGGTGCGTGGTTCGAGGCTCACCGCTCGCGCGGTGAGCTCCTCACCATGAGGACGCTTGTGCTTCCTAGAACCCGTATTGCGCCAGGTTCGGCCGGTTCTTCATCGCCGCGGCGACCAGCGACTTCACCCGTGCCAGTTCCTCGCCTTCGAGTTCGAGGCGCGGCGCCCGCACCGTCGTCGCCGTGCCGCGCACCATTTGCTCGACCACCTTGATGTTCTGGACGAAGCGATGCGAGACGTCGAGGTGGAGGAGCGGCATGAACCAGCGGTAGATCTCGCGGGCCTCCTTGAGGCGGCCGGCGTTGACGAGGTCGTGGATCGCCACCGTCTCCTTCGGGAAGGCGCAGACGAGGCCCGCCACCCAGCCGACCGCGCCCAGCACGAGGCTCTCCAGCGCGAGGTCGTCGACGCCGGTGAAGATCGCGTAGCGGTCGCCGACGAGGTTGACGATGTCGCTGATCCGGCGGATGTCCGCGGAGGATTCCTTGATCGCGACGAAGCGCTTCTCGTCGGCGATCTCGGCGAACATCGGCGGGGTGATGTCGACCGAATAGGCGACAGGGTTGTTGTAGACCATGATGCCGAGGTCGCTCGCCCGGGCAAGCGTGCGGAAATGCCGGATGGTCTCGCGCGGCGTCGAGACGTAGCGCATCGCCGGCAGGACCATCAGCCCGTCGAGGTCGAGCGCGGCGGCGCGCTCGGCGAGCCTGGCGGCGGCGCGCGTCGAATCCTCGGCGATGGTGAGGATGACCGGAACCCGGCCCGCCGCCTCCTCCTTGACCGCCTGCGCGATCGCGATCTTCTCGTCGGCGGAGAGCGTCGAGGCCTCGCCCAGCGAACCGCAGCAGACGATGCCGTGGACACCGCCATCGATCTGGAACCTCACGTCGGCGCGGACGGCCGCGAGGTCGACCTCCTCGGACGGATCGAGCTTGGTGGTGATCGCCGAATAGACGCCGCGCCAGGCGTTGAGCATGTCCCGCCTCATTCGTCCTGTGAACGACCGGGCGCCTTATATCCGTCCGCATGCAATCTGTCGACAGGGTAAGACCGTCCGCGCCGGCCCGACTCTCGCCGCTAAAGCACTGGAAACAGTGGTGGATTCGCTGTCGGCCTAGGCGGTTTTCACAGCCATTTTCGGCCGGCCGGCCTTCAGCGCGGCGATCGCCTCATACTGCAGGCAGTTCGGCGCCATTTCCATGATCTCGATCCGGTGGCCGTCCGGGTCCTCGATCCACATGCCCCGGTTGCGGTCGACGCCGCGGCCCTCCTTCCGCGGACGGCTGAGCGCGATGCCGTTCGCCTTAAGCCGCTTCTCGGCCTCGTCGATGTCCTTCACCGTCAGGCACCAGTGCGTGACGCCGACCCGGTCGGCCTCCGGAACATGGTCGCCGACGCCCTTGGGGAACAGCTCGATGTAGCAGTCGTCCGTGATCCGCATATAGACGATCCACGGCTCGTTCTTCTCGTTGAGGAGGCGCAGGAACTCCGGGAAGCCCAGCTTCTCGTAGAAGGCGATCGAGGCGTCGAGGTCCTTCACCTTGAACGCCATGTGGCCGAGATTCTCGAAAATTTGCACGTCGCTTCCCCGTTGGCTGTTGGCAAGGCGCGCTCAGTCGGCCGCCTGCATCTTCCTCGCGTAGTCGAGCGACCGCCGGGCGAATTTCTGCCAGTCGGCGGGATTGTCGTGTTCCATGATGATCAGGTCGGAGTTCGTCCGCGCAAACAGCGGCCAGATTTCCTTCCAGGGCACGATGCCGTCGCCGGTCGCGACCCAGCCCTCCTCGGCCCTGGTGCCGGGCGGCGCGGTGTCCTTCACCTGGATCGCGTCGATGCGCCGGCCGTAGCGCGTCAGTTCCGCGGCGACATCGGCGCCGCCGCGCACCACCCAGGCGCAGTCGATCTCGAAGCCGACCTCGTCGCCGGCGGCGGCAAGCAGGTGGTCGATCGGCCGCGATCCGTCGGGCAGTCTGGAATACTCGAAGTCGTGGTTGTGCCAGAGCACCTTCCTGCCGGCCTCTCTCGCCTTGGCGCCGGCCTTCGCGATCGCGGCGCCGAGCCGCTTCCAGTCGTCCGCCGTCGTGCCGCGCTCGTCGGGCGGCAGCCACGGGCAGACCATCAGCGTCGCGCCGATCGTCCCGGCGATGTCGATGAAGCGCTCCGTCTCGTTGACGATCCCGGCGACCGACATGTGCGCGACCGGCGCGGCGAGGCCGGCGGCGTCGACCATCTTGCGGAACGCCTTCGGATCGTCGCCGTAGGCCGGCCACCAAGGCTCGACCGAGTCGTAGCCCATCTCCTTCAGCACGCCGAGCTGCGGTTCGAGCGGCCAGAAATTGCGGGAGGAGTAGAGCGCGAAGCAGAGGCGGGACGGTTTCATTCTCGGCCTGTCGAGGGTTACGGGTTGACGGACTTCGCTGGCGCCTCGATCTCGTTGTCGAATTCGAGCAGTTCGATCAACGCGCCGAGATGCGGCTCGGTATCGATATAGGCATAACGGCCGCCGGTGAATTCCCCGCTCTGCAGAAGCGGAATTCCCGCCTGCGCGAAGGTCGCGATCTTCTCCTTCATCCCTCTGATCTTGAATGCAAAATGGTGGAAGCCGGGACCGTTCCGGTCGAGGAATTCGCGCCAGCAGCTGGGCTCTCCGTCGGGCTCGATCAGCTCAAGCGTGGTGTTGCCGAACTCGAAGAAGGCGAGCTTGGCGCGGGCCCCGGACGGCGCCCCGAGATACTCGGTCTCGGCGCGGTCGCGCGCGTCGGTGACGATGGTCGGCGGCGGCGCTATGCCGAAGAATTCCGCGCACCACGCCTTCGTCTTCTCGATGTCGTTGGTGACGAAGGCGACCTGGAAGACGATCCTGTCGTCGAAGGCGGTGGCGGCGGGCATTGGCAATTCCACGGACTGTCAGGTGAAAAGAGGCGGCACGGGGCCGCCCCTTCGTTTTGTTCCGCCGGCGATGGCGGGCCTATTCGAAGACCGCCTCGTATTCCGACTTCAGCTTGTCGACGACCTGCTGGTCGGTCATGTTCGGGTCGCCCTGGGCGGTGAACATGACGTTCCACACCGAGTTAATCCAGTCGGTGTCCGAGATGTAGAACGGGTTCTCGACGCCGAAGCCGGGCTTCTTCAGGTTCTCGAGCACGAGCATGTTGCACTCGTCGAGCTTGTCGGTCGGCACGTCCGTGCGGACCGGGCTCGAGCCCTTGTGGAAGGCGAACTCGGCGTTGACCTTCGGGTCGACGGTGAGCGCGGCGAAGTCCTCTTCCGCCTTCAGGATGTCCGGCGCGACGCCGCCGAGGATGCCGAACGAGTCGACCGTGACCGAGACGGCCTTGGCGCCCGGAATGTTGATGCAGCCGAAGTCGACGCCCGGCTTCTTGCCGACGCCTTTCCACACACCCTTCATCCAGTCGCCGTGGATCTGGAGGAGCGCCTTGCCGTCGATCACGGTGTTGGTCGTGTCGTTCCAGGCGCGGTTGACCCAGCCCTTGTCGGTCTGCGCCGCGATCCTGCGGAACAGCTTGATCGTCGAGAGCACCGCCGGGTCGTCGAGGACGGTCTTGTCGATCTTGCCGTCCTTGACCGCGTAGAAGCGGTTATAGACGTCGGCGCCGGCATTGGCGGCGAGCAGGGCATGGAACGTGTAGCCCGCCTGGAAGGTGTTGCCGCCGATGGCGATGAAGGTCTTGCCGATCTTCTCGACCTTGGCCTCGTCCGCCCACATGTCGTCGAGCGAGGTCCACTTCGCCGGATCGATGCCGGCTTCCTCGGCGACCTTCTTGTTGTAATAGACCATGCCGTCGAGATGGACCGCGACCGGGATCTTGCGGATTTCGCCGTCGATGGTGATCGCTTTCTTGACCGCGTCCGGGAAGGCCTTGGTCGCGCCGATCTTGTCGAAGAGCGTGCCGACTTCCTGGCCCATGCCCTTGTCGCGCAGGTCGCGGAAGGTGCCCGCGTCCGCCGCGATGAAGAGGTTCGGCGGGGTCCCGGCGACGATCAGCGCCGTGAGCGGGCTTTCGCCGGCGGTCTCGTGCGGCACCGAGGCGGTCTTGACGGTGTTGCCCATCGCCTCGAACGGCTTGAGGATCGCGTTCAGCGCCGAGATTTCGCTTTCGTTCGACCAGGTGTGGAAGAACGTCAGCTCGGCCGCGCTCGCCGCGAGCGGCACCATGCCGATCGCGATGGCAGCCGCGGCTCCCATCAGTTTATGCCGCAAATTCATCGTTTCTCTCCCTTTGGGTTTTTTAGGCACATGCCTACATTCGACGGCCGTTGCGGCCGTCAAAGACGTTCAACTTTTCACGCGGGAAACTCACCCGCATCGGCTTGCCGACCTCCATCCCGGCGACCTTGCCCGGGTCGGCGCGGACCGCGACCAGCTGTCCGCCCGCGTCAAGAAATGCAGTCGCGTCGCTGCCGGTCTTCTCCGTGTCGCGGAGCGGCAGGTCGAAAATCGCCGCCGGCCGCGCGCCGTTGGCGTCGCCGATGACGAAATGCTCCGGCCTGAGGCCGAGATTGGCCGGCATCCCGTCTTCCGGCCGCGTCGCGAACGGATAGTCGGAGATGTCGATGGCAACCGAAGTCGGCGCGTGCAGCGCCTGCACGGAATTGCCGCCGACCTTCAGCACCGTGTCGAAAATGTTCATCGCCGGGGCGCCGATGAACCTGGCGACGAAGAGATTGGCAGGGACCTCGTAGATCTCGTCCGGCGTCCCGATCTGCTGGATGACGCCGCCGTCCATGACGGCGATGCGCGTCGCCATGGTCATCGCCTCGATCTGGTCGTGGGTGACGTAGACGATGGTCTGCTTCAGCTCGTTGTGCAGCTTCTTGATCTCGAGCCGCATCTCGGTGCGCAGCTTCGCGTCGAGGTTCGAGAGCGGCTCGTCGAAGAGAAGGACGCCGACGTTCTTGACCAGCGCCCGCCCGATCGCGACGCGCTGGCGCTGGCCGCCGGAAAGCTGGGCGGGCTTCCGGTCGTAGAGGTGGCTGATCTGGAGGAGCTTCGCCGCCCAGTCGACGCGGCGCTCGATCTCGGCCCGGTCGAGGCGCTGCGCGGCCAGCCCGAACTTCAGGTTCCCGCGCACCGACTTGGTCGGGTAGAGCGCATAGGACTGGAAGACCATGGCGAGGCCGCGGTCCTTCGGGTCGAGGTCGGTCACGTCGCGGTCGCCGATGACGATGTTCCCGGCGGTCACCTCGATCAGGCCGGCGAGCAGGTTGAGAAGCGTGGTCTTGCCGCAGCCGGACGGCCCGAGGAGGACCAGGAACTCGCCGTCCTCGACGGTCAGGTTGAGATTCTCGAGAACGGTAAGGCGCCCGAACTGCTTGACGATGTTCTCGAAGCGGACCTGCGGCATTCCCTAACCCTTGATCGCGCCGGCGGTGATGCCCTGCACGAAGAACCGGCCGAGCCCGAAATAGACGACGAGCGGCGGGATGGCGGTTAAGAGCGCCGCCGCCATGTCGACGTTGTAGATGACCTCGCCGCGCGAGGTGATGAGCGCGTTGGCGAGGATCAGCGTCATCGGCTGCGAACTGAAGCCGGCGAAGGTGAGCCCGACGAGGTAGTCGTTCCAGACGCTGGTGATGACCAGGATCAGCACCACTACCATGATGTTCCCGGACATCGGCAGGATAATCTCGAAGAACACCCGCCAGAAGCTTCCCGAATCCATCAGCGCGGCATTCATCAGCTCCTGCGGAATGTCCTTGTAGAAATTCCGGAAGATGAGCGTGAGGAGGGGCATGGCAAGCACGGCGTGGACGAGCGCCACCGCCCAGAACGAGCCGTAGAGGCCGGTCGCCGAGACGAGCAGGATCAGCGGGATCATGATGATCTGGAACGGCACGAAGGCGCACATGAAGAGGATGAAGAGGAACGTCCCCGCCCAGCGGACATTCCACAGCGCCAGCGCGTAGCCGGTGACCGCCGAGATGGCGATCGAGAAGAAGATGCTCGGCAGGAGGATCTTGATCGAATTGAAGAAGCCGGTCTTGATCCCGTCGCAATACTGGCCGGTGCAGAGCGTGTTCCAGGCCTTGTACCAGGGCTCGATCGTCCACGTGCGCGGCAGCGAGAAGATGTCGCCCTCGACGATCTGCGACATCTCCTTGAACGAGGTGACGATGATCACGTAGAGCGGGACGGCGACGAACAGGCAGCACATCGTCAGGAAGACGAGCGTCGCGATCGACGAGGCCTTGATGCGCCGGCGGCGGCGCGGATAGACGGCCGCGGCGACCCGCGGGGCGAGCGCGCCGGCGGTCATGCCACGGCGGCCCTTTTGCGGCGGCGTAGCTGCCAGGCGGTGAGCAGCACCAGCGGCAGGAAGATGACCAGCGTGATCAGCAGCATGATCACCGCCGCCGCCGAGGCGAAGCCGATATTGTTGCGGATCGAATAGGCGTTGATCGCGTAGTAGGCCGGCGTCCAGGTCGACTGGCCCGGCCCGCCGTTGGTCATGGCGACGACGATGTCGTAGGCCTTGACCACGCCCAGCGAGAGAAGGATGGCGCAGGTGAGGAAGGTGAACTTCATCATCGGGATGATGATCTCGGCGTAGAGGCGCCAGATGGAGACGCCGTCGAGCCGCGCCGCGCTCCAGATCTCGGTGTTGATCGACTTCAGGCCCGACAGCATCAGCGCCATGAAGAAACCGGTCGATTGCCAGATCGAGGCGAGGATGATGCCGTACATCGCCGTGTCGGCCTGGGCGATCCAGTTGAACTTGAAATCGGTCCAGCCGAGCTGGTGGAAGAAGTTCTCGATGCCGAGGCCGGGATTGAACATCCAGCGCCAGACGAGGCCGGTGACGATCAGCGAGACCGCGAGCGGGTAGAGGAAGATCGTGCGGAAGACGCCCTCGCCACGCTTCTCGCGGTTGACGAGCGCCGCGAGCACGAAGCCGAAGACGATGGCGAGCGCGCTGCCCGCGGCGAGGATGACCAGGTTGGAGAGCGCCGTCGTCCAGGCGCTGTCGTTGAACAGGCGGTCGTATTGCCGCGACCACTCGCTCCAGTCGATGCCGTAATCGGGCAGGCGGCGCGAGCGCGTGAACGACATGTAGATCGTCCACAGGATGGCGCCGAAGAACGCCACCACGGTGATTGCAACCGCCGGCGACAGCGCCAGCTGCGGAGCCACCCGGCTCCAGCGGACCGCCATTTTTGCCGCTTCCTCCCCAGGAGCGTCCCGGCCTGTCGCCCTCTCGCGGGACGCCGAGGCCCGAATCCCAGCCCGTTCAAATATGAACAATGCTGTGTTCCAATTGAAACTATAATTCTGGGCTCTCGGGCGAGTCAATCACGCGCGCCCGTTGCAAACCGGGCCGGCCGCGGCCATGCGCGGACACCGCCGCGGGCCCCGCCCTTTCCGATCATCCGCCGTTGACGATCCGGTCCGATAGCAATTGCAATCTGGCACAGTCCATGCTTGCCTCTGACGGTCTCAGGCGGGGAATTGGGTGTGCTGCCGCGTACGGTGAGACCGGTTATTCGCCGCAAGGGCTCGCGGAGACGGATGGCGCGGCTTTGCCGGCTCGCCGCCTCCTTCCTGTTCCTTGGCGGCGCCGTCTTTCCGGCCTTTGCCGACGACCAGTATCTGACGGTCACGATCGGCCCCGAGCAGACGATCCGCGACGTCGCCGACAAGTACCTGAGCGACCCGGACCTCTGGCCCGAAATCCTCAAGGCCTCCGGCATCGCCTCGGTCGCCGACCTGCATCCCGGCATGGAACTGCGCATCCCGGTCAACGAGATTTCGGCCGCCAACAAGGCGCTCATCGAGTCGATCGGCCAGATCCAGAAGGCCAATGCCGCCGGCGCGCAGATTTTCGCGCCCGAGGAGATCGGCAAGGCGGTCGACCTCCACGAGCAGGCGCTGAAGAAGCGCATCGAGCGCGAGTGGGTGATCACCCGCGACCTCGCCGTCCAGTCCTACGGCGAGGCGACCACGGCCATCGAGAAGTCCGAGGCCCAGCGCGACCAGGCGGCCGAGGCGGTCGTCTCCGACCGCGCCGGCGCGGTCGAGGGGCAGCGGCCGGCCGATCTTTCCTGGCGCGGCCTGGCGCTGCGCTCGGTGCTGATCGAGGAGGAGAAGGTCCGCACCCTCTCCGACTCGACCGCACAGATCACCTTCCGCGACGCCAGCCGGCTGCGCCTCAACGCCAATTCCAACGCCGTCATCCGCGAGATGCGCTACGACCCGTTGAAGAAGACCGACGAGGCCAAGGTCAGCCTCGTCGAGGGCGACTTCTATGCGCTCCTCTCCAACGATGCCGACCGTGCGAAGTTCAACGTCGAGATCCCGCAGGTCAACGCGGTCATCGATTCCGGCGACTTCTGGGTGAGCAACAAGGGCGACAGCGCCAAGTTCACCAACTACGACGACGCCGCGGTCAAGGTCGCGGCGAACGGCGGCACCGTCACCCTCGGCAAGAACGAGGGCACCGTCGTCGACAAGGGCGAGAAGCCGCGGAGCAAGGTCAACGTCCTGCCGCCGCCCTCCCCGGCCGCGCCCGCCAACGAAGGCATCGTCTACGTCGTCAGCCCGGAGCTTTCCTGGTCGACGGTCGACGGGTCGGCCGGCTACTGGCTGGAAGTGGCGAGCGACCAGAACTTCGACCACCTGGTCGGCAATTTCTTCGGCATCGAGGCGCCGAAGCAGGTCGTCGAGAACCTTGCCGCCGGCGAGTATTTCTGGCGCGTCTCGGCGCTCGACGGTTTTGGCCTCCCCGGCGAGCGGAGCGTGGTTTCGCGCTTCACCGTCTCGCCCGACAACACGCCGCCCTTCCTGCAGATCGACCTCCCCGGCGATGGCGTCATCGTCCGCGAGGCCTCGGTCGAGGTGAAGGGCGAAAGCGAGCCGGGCGCGAAGGTGAGCGTTGCCGGGAAGGATGTGGCGCTCGCCACCGACGGCAGCTTCGCCGCGGCCATCGTGCCCGCCGAAGGCCAGAACACGGTCAGCGTCGTCGCCACCGATCCGGCCGGCAACAAGACGACCCGCGAGCGCAAGTTCACCTACATGCCGGACACGCAGTCCGTCGTCGCCTTCGATCCGGCGATACGCACCCTCGCCCCGCTCCACTTCATCACCAATGCCAGCACCCTGTCGCTCGCCGGCAAGACGACGGCGAGCGCCAAGATCGAGGTGCGCGCGTCCGACGGCGTCCGTGCCACGGCGACCGCCGACGCTGCCGGAATCTTCCAGATCAACGTTCCGCTCGGCGCCGCGGAAGAAAAGTTCGGCTTTGCGGTGATCGCGCCCTCCGGCTTCACCACCGTCACCGACATCGCCGCCACGACCGACCGCGACCCGCCGGCCATCGCCTTCGACGATTTCCTGCCGCAGCTCACCGCAACCGCGAACCTGCCGGTCAGCGGCCACACCGAGCCCTCGGCGAAGCTCACCATCAACAACACGCCGGTCGAACTGAAGGACGGCGCGTTCAGCGTCACGCTGCCGCTCCGGCCGGGCGAGAACATCGTCGAGGTGACCGCAACGGACCTTGCCGGCAACGTCACCGTCGAAAAGTCGACCGTGAAACTCGATACCGAAGCCCCGGCGCTGGTCTCGTCGGCCGCGGCGCCGGCCTCGAGCGGGGGCAAGCCGGTGCTCGCCGTCGAGGTCGTCGCCAGCGACGCCTCCGGCCTCGCCAAGGCGGCGCCCTTCAAGGTCGCGGCCGGCGACAAGATCTACGACGGCTACCTCCGCTACAACAAGGCGGCAAAGAAATATCAGGGCACCGTCGTCCTGCCCGAACCCGACCTCGCCGGCGCCCGGCTGACCGAGGTCCAGCTCGAGGACGACGCGGGAAATACCAAGGTCTTCCAGATTCGCTAGGCGAAACGGGGCAAGAGGGCTTCACCAATGCGTCATGTCGTCAGTCTTGCCCTCTTCCTTGCGGCCGGGGGCCTCGCCGCAGCGCCCGCCATCGCCGATGACGAGGTGCCGCTCTTCGTCAATTACGGCCTGTCGGCGTCGGGCAAGCAGGGCGACAACGATCACCACCAGGCGATCTACCTCTCGGTTCCGGCGGCGACGGCCGGCAAGCTTTACCTCCGCATCTTCGATCCGGAAATCGGCGGCGCCTTTGACCAGATCGACTTCCGCCATTCCTCGACCGCGGCGAAATACTCGGTCTTCGGCGGCGACGGCGGCTTCGTGCCGTCGGCCGAGAGCCCCGAGGCGATGAGCAAGGAGGAACTGACCGGCGGCAAGCTGCTCGCCACCAAGACCTACCGCGCCTCGCCCGCCGAGGACGGGACCTGGCAGACGCTCGCCGAACTCGACCCGGCCGACGCCTCGCATGACGGCGACCGGCTCGTCTACCGCCTCGTCGTCGACATGATTTCCGGCCTCAACGGCAACGTCTTCGACGTGACGCTGAGCACCAAGGCGGACGACAATGTCGCGCCGGAGGGGCTGCGCATCTTCTCCTATTCGCCGACCGTGCGCATGCCCAGCCGCGGCGTGCTGACCGAGCTCCGCTTCCGGGTTCCCTCGGGCACCAGGCAGGTCACCGTCGGCAACTTCGATGCCGCCAACGGCTCGGTGTTCCTCACATCCAAGTTCGTCTCCTACCCGCTCGTCGCTTCCGGCCAGAACAAGTGGGAGACGACCACGGTCCCGCTCGACGGCAGCGACACCGAACTGGCGGTAACGCTCTCCGGCGGCCGCGAATATCCCAACGACTCGAGCTTCTACGCCAAGGACGCGGACGGCAACCTCATCCCGTTCGAGCTGCCGGCCCGTCTTGTCACCCTCAACAACCGCCCGACCGCCGCGGTGACCCGCGACACGATGGGGACCTGCACCAGCGTCAAGTTCGACGGCTCGCTGTCCTCCGACCCCGAAGGCGACCCGCTCACCTATACCTGGCGCTTCGGCGACGGCGAGAGCGCCACCGGCGTCACCGTCACCCACGACTACAAGACCGACGGCCGCTACCCGGCCACGCTCGAAGTCACCGACAACTCGCCGCAGTTCGGCAACGGCGCCGCAGCCACCGTCGAGGTCTTCGTCAAGAAGCCGCCGGTCGCGCGTTCCGAGAAGCGGACGCTGGTCGCGGTCGGCGACGACGTCCGTTTCGACGGCAGCCCGTCGACGGCGAGCTTCTGGAAGATCGCCACCAACCAGTGGTCGTTCGGCGACGGCGCCAGCCTCACCGGCGACAGCGTCACCCACGCCTTCGCCAATCCGGGCCTCTACACCGTCACCCACACGGTGATCGACAATTCCGGGCACCCCTGCAACACGGCCTCCGAGACCTTTTCCGTCCGCGTCAATGCGCCCCCCGTCTCCAAGGCCGGCCCCGACCAGCGCGTCGCCATCGGCGAGGAGGTCGTCTTCGACGGCCGCAGCAGCTACGACCCGGACGGCAAGCTGGTCACCTACGAGTGGGATTTCGGCGACGGCAGCAGGGGCACCGGCCCGATCGCCCGCCACACCTATGCGAAAGCCGCCAGCTACGACGTGCGGCTGCGCGTGCGCGACGATTCCGACGTCGCCAATTCGAGCGACGACGACCACATGATCGTCATCGTCAACGATCCGCCGCTGCCCGATGCCGGCGCCGACAAGAATGCGGCGATCGGCGAGGTCCTGACCTTCGACGCTTCCGGCTCCAAGGACCGCGACGGCGCGATCATCGGCTACGAATGGGACTTCGGCGATGGCGAGCACGCCACCGGCGCCGTCGTCACCCACGCCTATGCCCGCTCCGGCACCTACACGGCGACGCTCACCGTCACCGACGATTCGACGACCAGCACCAGGTCGGTCTCCGACACCGCGTCGGTGCGCATCAACGAGCCGCCGGTCGCCGATGCCGGGCCCGACCAGCTGGTTACCGCGAGCCTCGTCCAGTTCGACGGCTCCGCCTCGCACGATGCCGACGACTCGATCGCCCTCTTCGAATGGGATTTCGGCGACGGCACCACCGGCTCCGGCGCGAAGCCGACCCACGTCTACCGCAAGCCCGGCACTTATGACGTGACGCTCACCGTCACCGACGCCTCGAAGACGATCCGGTCGAGCGCCAGCGATATCGTGCGCATCGTCGTCAACGCGGTGCCGATCGCCGATGCCGGCCCCGACCTCGTCGGCGCGCCGGGCGAGAGCCTCCTCTTCCAGGGTTCGCGCTCGCTCGATCCCGACGGCACCATTGCCGACTACGAGTGGGATTTCCGCGACGGCGGCACCGCCTCCGGCAAGACGGTGAAACACGCCTTCGCCAGGCCCGGCACCTACTCGGTCCGCCTCAAGGTCGCCGACAATACCGGCCAGCCGGAAGCGGTCGACTACGCCGAGACCAGCGTCTTCATCAACAGTCCGCCGGTCGCCGATGCCGGCCCCGAGATCCAGGCCACGCCCGGCGACGAGGTGACGCTTTCCGGCGCCGGATCCTACGACACCGACGGCAAGCTCATCGGCTACCGCTGGGACTTCTCCGACAGCGACGAGCCGGTGGACGGCGTCGAGGTCAAGCGCAGCTTCAAGGAAGCCGGCATCTATACCGCGCAGCTCACCGTCACCGACGATTCCGGCGCCTCGAACGCGCTCGCCACCGACACGGTCCGCATCGTCATCAACCACCCGCCGGTCGCCAGTGCCGGCACTGACGTCTTCACCGCCTCCTCCACCATCACCTTCGACGGCGGCAAGTCGACCGACGCCGACGGCGATGCGCTCGCCTATGCCTGGGACTTCGGCGACGGCAGCACCGGCACCGGCCAGGTCGTCACCCATACCTACAAGGCGGGCGGCTCCTATCCGGTGCTGCTCACCGTCAACGACGGCACCGGCCTCAAGAACGGCACCGCGACCTCGACGATCAACGTGCGCATCAACCGGCCGCCGGTCTCGGTCGCCGGCACCAACCAGCAGGTCTGCACCGGCGACATCATCGTCCTCGACGGGTCGAAGTCGAGCGATCCCGAGGGCGGGGTGCTCCGCTATTCCTGGAACTTCGGCGACGGGACCACGTCCGAGATCG